>JAIPCF010000012.1 GCA_021738385.1 Sulfuritalea sp.
TGAGTGGCTTGCGCGTAGCGGTAAAGTGCGCCGGCTGCAGCCAGTGCCAGCTCTTCGTCGCGCACGCCAAACCCTGCCAGATCGCGCGTGCCAAAGTGTTCTGCCAGAGCATGGGCAGCGGCGCGGGCGTCAAAGTGCCAGTCGGGCAGGTGCTGGCTGACGGCTTGATTCTCAGGTATGCCGCTGCGCAAACCATCGGGCAAAAGCAACTCTGCCGGGCGCAGTCGTTCGAAGTGCGCGGGTAGTGCATCGACGGAAGTTTCAAGCAGGCGCAGATCGCCGTTGGCGAGGTTGAGCCAGGCCAGGCCGGCGTGCTGACGGTGAATACTCAGCGCCAGCAGCAGGCTGTCGTGTTTGTCGTCCAGCAGGTTGGCGTCGGTCAGGGTTCCAGGCGTGACGATGCGGGTCACCGCTCGCTCCACCGGACCCTTGGAAAGCGAAGGGTCGCCGATCTGTTCGCAAATTGCCACCGATACGCCAAGCTTGACCAGCTTGGCCAGGTAGCCGTCGGCAGCATGGTAAGGAATGCCGGCCATTGGAATTGGCTTGCCAGCCGACTGGCCGCGGGCGGTCAGCGTGATGTCGAGCAGGCGTGCGGCTTGTTCGGCATCCTGGTAAAACAGCTCGTAGAAGTCCCCCATGCGGAAGAACAGCAGCTTGTCGGCGTGTTCTGCTTTGGCACGCAGCCATTGCTGCATGACGGGGGTGTGTGCCGCCGGA
The DNA here is from genome assembly GCA_021738385.1 of Sulfuritalea sp. Classification (GTDB taxonomy): domain Bacteria; phylum Pseudomonadota; class Gammaproteobacteria; order Burkholderiales; family Rhodocyclaceae; genus Sulfuritalea. The sequence continues at coordinate 721 of JAIPCF010000012.1, forward strand.
TCGGCGGCAGGCCTTGCTGCCGGCATCAGACCCTAGGCAGCCAGCGCCGCTGTTCGATGCGGCGCGATGAGTTTCAGCAGTTGGGCAAAAATCTTCGGGTTGCCGCCGATGATGTTGCCGGTCTCCATGTAGTTTGATTCACCCGACAAATCTCCGACCAGTCCGCCAGCTTCGGTAATCAGCAGGCTGCCTGCCGCCATGTCCCAGGGTGACAGCCCCAGTTCCCAGAATCCGTCCATGCGGCCGCAGGCGACCCAGGCGAGGTCCAGCGCTGCGGCGCCGGGACGACGCATGCCGGCGGTCTTTTGTGCAACATCGCGGAAAATCGCCAGATAGGCATCAATGTGATCGAACATGCGGTACGGAAAGCCGGTGCCGATCAAGGCTTCACTCAGTTTCACGCGCTTGGCGACACGAATCCGTTTGTCATTGACGAAGGCTCCGCCGCCCTTGCTGGCGGTGAAGATTTCGTTGCGATTGGGATCATAGACCACAGCCTGAGTCATCACGCCCTTGTGGGCAAGGCCGATGGAAACAGCATACTGCGGCATGCCGTGAATGAAGTTGGTGGTGCCGTCAAGCGGATCTATGATCCACTGGAATTCACTGTCCTCGCTGGTTCCGGCCAGCCCCGACTCCTCTGCTAGAATTCCGTAGGACGGATAGGCATCGCGCAATACGTCCAGAATAGCGGCTTCCGCAGCACGATCGACCTCGGTTACGTAGTCACTTTGCTGCTTGATGTCGATCCTGAGTTTGTCGACGTCCAGACTTGCGCGGTTGATGATCTGGCCGGCGCGGCGCGCGGCTTTGATGGCTATGTTCAGCGTGGGGTGCATGGATTTTTACGGCGGGTAAAGCCAAAAGGGGCGCATTCAGCGCGCGAAGTCTGCGATTCTAATATGAACACCACGCCACTGCCCGCTACCGACCTACTTGATCGCATTCGCGTAGTCCTTTCGCACCCCAGCCATCCGGGAAATATTGGCGCTGCTGCGCGGGCGATGAAAACCATGGGCTTGTCGCGCTTGGTGCTGGTCAACCCCAAAGTATTTCCGGACGCCCAGGCGGATGCCATGGCAGCGGGAGCCACCGACTTGCTGGTGCAGGCCGAAGTGGTAGCGTCACTGGCTGAAGCCTTGAGCGGCACCACACTGGCGATGGCCATGACCGCGCGCCGAAGAGAGTTGGCGGTTCCGGCATTGTGGGCGCGCGACGGTGCGGCGGAACTGGCTACCCTGGCGGCATCCGGTGATGTCGCTGTGGTGTTCGGCAACGAGACGTCAGGATTGTCGAATGAAGAACTCGCATTGTGTCGGCGCTGGGCGATGATTCCGGTGAATACCGATTTCAGCTCACTCAACCTGGCTGCAGCCGTACAGGTGATGTGCTACGAGTTGCGACTGGCGGCCATTGATCCGGGCAAGCCACCCGCCATCTCGGGCGCCGGACTGCTGGCGAGCCATGATGAAGTCGAGCGGTTGATAGCGCATATTGAACGCGCGGCTTTGTCCAGCGAGTTTCTCGATCCCGCCAGCCCAAAACGCCTGATTGCTCGATTGCGGCGCATGTTCTCCCGCGCCGCACCGGAGAAAGAGGAGGTGAATATTTTGCGCGGTCTTTTCGCCGCACTGGAAAAAGCTGGATCCGCCCCAATCAAGAATAGGGCGGATCCTGGAAATAAAACTTGACCGCTTAGCTCAGGTTTTTTACCATTTAAGAAAATTCTAATAGACCAGCCCATGTTCTCCCGTCTGCGTGAAGATATCTCCTGCGTTTTTGAACGCGATCCTGCGGCCCGATCCACCTGGGAGGTGCTGACCTGCTATCCAGGATTTCATGCCCTGACACTGCATCGCTTATCGCATGGCTTGTGGAATGCACATTTGCGCTGGCTGGCGCGATTCGTTTCACATTTTGGCCGCTGGGTTACCGGCATCGAAATTCACCCGGGCGCAACCATTGGTCGCCGAGTATTCATTGACCATGGGATGGGCGTGGTAATTGGAGAAACGGCGGTAATCGAGGATGAATGCACGCTCTACCATGGCGTCACCCTGGGCGGCACTTCGTGGAACAAGGGCAAGCGGCATCCGACCCTGGAAACTGGTGTGGTCATTGGAGCGGGGGCCAAGGTGCTGGGCCCGATCACGCTGGGGCGCGGTGCCAAGGTCGGGTCGAACGCCGTGGTTGTGAGAGATGTTCCTCCGGGTGCTACCGCCGTAGGTATCCCTGCAAGAATTGTGGAAGACCGAAGCGAGATCGACCGTGAAGTGAAAGCCGGGCAAATGGGCTTCTCGGCCTATGCAGTCACTCGTGCCGAGGACGACCCCTTGGCTCAGGCCATTCATGGTCTGCTCGATCATGCGGTGGAAACCGACAGGCGAATTGAGGCGCTGCTGAAGACCATGCAACGCGCTGGTGTTTCCCTCGAAGACGACGTGGCTACAGCGGATAAGTTTGATCCAAACTATTTGTCAAAAATAGTAGACTGAAATAGTCGGGATACTCTATACTTGACGCAAATGCTCAAGTATTGTCCTTGGAGCGTTTCCGAACCCAATTACCCGACGGAGAATTCTTATGAGATTGACAACCAAAGGACGTTTTGCTGTAACCGCAATGATTGATTTGGCGCTGCGTCAGCACGCTGGCCCGGTCACTCTGGCTGGCATCAGCGAGCGTCAAAAAATATCCCTTTCCTACCTTGAGCAGTTGTTTGGCAAGCTGCGCCGCCGCGAACTGGTATCCAGCGTGCGCGGGCCGGGGGGCGGTTATTGCCTGGCCAAACCACTGGAAGCGGTTTCCGTGTCCGATATCATCCACGCGGTCGATGAGTCGCTTGATGCCACCAACTGCGGCGGCAAGGGAAACTGCGCTGAAGATCAGCGCCCCTGCATGACTCACGATCTGTGGACCAGCCTGAACGAAAAAATGTTTGACTATCTGAATTCAGTCAGTCTGGCTGAACTGGTGGCCAAGCAACGGGAAAAGACCGGCGTTGCTGCCGTGCTGCACGACGAGCGTCCGCAGCGTCGCTTGCGCCGTCAGGCCGAAGATCTGATCGCTGCCTGACCGCATCCTGACCGTCGGCTTCTGCCATGTTCGCCCCCGTCTATTTTGATCACAACGCCACCACGCCACTGGACCCTCGCGTGCTGGAAGGCATGTTGCCGTATTTTGCAACTCAATACGGCAACGCTTCCAGTCGTCACGAGTATGGCCGGGCAGCACGGCGTGCGATTGATGAGGCGCGGCAACGAGTGGCTTGTGCCGTGGGTGCCCATCCCACTGAGGTGGTATTTACCAGCGGCGGCTCGGAAGCCAACAACCTTTTCATCAAGGGTGCGGCGGCATATCTGAAACCCGGGGTGGTGGCCATCTCGGCAATTGAGCATCCTTGTGTGCGTGAACCGGCTAAGCAGTTGATTCGAGAGGGCTGGAGGCTGCGCGAGATCGCCGTCGATGCGAATTGCCGTATCGCCAGCGCCGACTTTTGTGCCGTGCTCGAAGAAAAGCCGGCGCTGATGTCGGTCATGCTGGCAAATAACGAAACGGGCGCAATTCAGGATGTTTCCAGTCTTGCGAGTCAAGCAAAGCCATCTCGGGCGTGGTTTCACACGGATGCGGTACAGGCGTTTGGCAAGTGCCCGCTGGATTTTCGGATGCTCAATGCTGCCGGTGTGCATGCCTTGACGGTTTCCGCGCACAAGCTGGGCGGACCCAAGGGTGCGGGTGCACTGGTAGTCGATAAACGCATCGAGTTGCAGCCGCTGATCGCCGGGGGTGGTCATGAACGAGGTCTTCGTTCTGGCACCGAGAATGTCGCAGCGATTGTCGGCTTTGGTCTGGCGGCGGAATTGGCGGCGGCTCGGCTTGACGTGCGACAGACTCAACTTGCAAGTCTGCGTGCGGAGCTTGAGGCGGGTGTAGTGGCGCAAGGCGCAACAGTTTTTGCTGACATCAATGTGCGGTTGCCCAATACCAGCTATTTCGCGTTCCCCGGAATCGATGGCGAAACCCTGGTGGGCAAGCTTGATCGTGCCGGCTTTGCCGTGGCGGCGGGGGCGGCATGCTCCAGCGCCAACCCCGAGCCGTCGCATGTGCTCCTGGCTATGGGAATTGAATCTTCGCTTGCGCGTGCAGCGGTGCGGGTGAGCTTTGGCATGGAAAATACGACACAACAAGTGCGCGATTTCCTTGCTGCTTTGAATGACACAATCGTCCAACTAAAAGGCCTGACGGCCGTGACAAGCTGAACTGGAGAAATACGTAATGCAAGCTGAATTGAAACTGCCGGTGTATCTTGACTATTCCGCAACCACGCCGGTTGATCCGCGCGTGGCGGCGAAGATGATTCCCTGGCTGACCGAACATTTCGGCAACCCTGCTTCACGCTCCCACGCCTATGGTTGGGAAGCAGAGAAAGCCGTCGAAGAAGCGCGCGAAGAAGTCGCGGCGCTGGTGGGTGCCGACGCCAAGGAAATCATCTGGACCTCGGGCGCCACTGAGTCAAACAACTTGGCGATCAAGGGTGCGGCGCATTTCTACGCCGGAACCAAAGGCAAGCACATCATTACCTTGAGCACCGAACACAAGGCGGTGCTGGATACCGTCAAGGAGCTGGAGCGACAAGGTTTCGAGGCGACATATATCGTTCCCCAGGAAAATGGCCTGATCACCGTCGAGCAGTTTAAGGCGGCGTTGCGGCCAGACACCGTTGTGGCTTCAGTGATGGCGGTGAATAACGAAATCGGCGTGATTCAGCCGATCGCTGAGATCGGCGAGATCTGCCGCGAGAAAGGCGTGATTTTCCATGTCGACGCCGCACAGGCGACTGGCAAGATGCCCATCGACCTCTCCAAGCTGAAGGTCGATCTGATGTCCTTCTGCGCGCACAAGACCTACGGCCCCAAAGGAATTGGCGCCTTGTATGTGAGGCGCAAGCCACGGGTACGACTGGAAGCACAAATACATGGCGGCGGGCATGAGCGCGGCATGCGCTCCGGCACCCTGGCGACTCATCAGATCATTGGCATGGGCGAGTGTTTCCGTTTGGCGCGTGAGGAAATGGCGGTCGAGAACGAGCGTATTCGCATGCTGCGCGATCGCTTGCTCAAGGGGTTGATGGACATTGAAGAGACTTACATCAACGGCGACATCGAACAGCGTGTGCCGCATAACCTCAACGTCAGTTTCAATTTTGTTGAAGGTGAGTCGCTGATCATGGCGGTCAAGGATATCGCGGTCTCGAGCGGTTCGGCGTGTACCTCGGCCAGCCTGGAGCCCTCCTACGTGTTGCGTTCGCTGGGGCGTTCGGACGAATTGGCGCATAGCTCGATTCGCTTTACTCTCGGCCGCTTTACAACGGAAGAGGAAATCGATTTCACCATCAAACTGTTGCACGACAAACTGGGCAAGCTGCGCGAGCTTTCTCCATTGTGGGAAATGTATAAAGAGGGTGTTGATCTCAGCACCGTGCAGTGGGCGGCACATTGATGCGTGCCGCACCGATGTGCCGCCCTTTGGGCAAATTGAACTAACCACCTCTCCCGGCCCCCGCCTTGAGGGCGGGGGTGACTAGTTGGAAACACTTAAGGAGTTGCATCATGGCATACAGCGAAAAAGTACTGGATCACTACGAAAACCCGCGCAACGTGGGTTCCTTCGGCAAAGATGATGACGGCGTTGCAACCGGCATGGTGGGCGCCCCTGCGTGTGGCGACGTCATGAAGCTGCAAATCAAGGTGGGCAAGGACGGGGTGATAGAAGATGCCAAGTTCAAGACCTATGGTTGCGGTTCGGCAATTGCTTCGTCGTCGCTGGTGACCGAGTGGGTCAAGGGCAAGACGCTGGATCAGGCCCTGGACATCAAGAACACCCAGATCGCAGAAGAGCTCGCCTTGCCGCCGGTGAAAATTCACTGCTCGATTCTTGCCGAGGATGCAATCAAGGCCGCAGTGGCCGACTACAAAAAGAAACAGGGAGCCTGATCATGCCCGTGACACTTTCCGAACCGGCTGCGAAGCACGTCGCCAACTTCATTGCCAAGAGAGGCAAGGGCGTTGGTATCCGCCTGGGAGTCAAGACTTCGGGCTGTTCCGGAATGGCCTACAAGCTGGAGTTCGCAGATGCGCCACAGCCGGAAGATCTAATCTTCGAGAGTCACGGCGTCAAGGTATTGGTTGATCCCAAGAGCCTTCCTTACCTTGAGGGTACGGAACTCGATTACACACGGGAAGGACTGAACGAGGGCTTCAAGTTCAACAATCCGAACGTCAAGGATGCTTGCGGATGTGGTGAGTCGTTCAATACCTGATTGCCAGATGACTACATTTGATCTGGATTTCGCTGCCGACTATTTCACGCTGTTTGGATTGCCGCGGGTGCAGTCTTTGGATTTGGATAGTCTGTCGAATAGCTATCGCGCGGTTCAGGCCCAGGTGCATCCTGACAAACATGCCCATGCGGGTGCTGCCGATAGACGATTGGCGATGCAATGGGCTACCAGAATCAACGAGGCTTTCCAGACACTCAAGTCACCGGGCAAGCGTGCGCGCTACCTGTTGCAGTTACTGGGCCATGATCCGCAGATCGAGAACAACACGGCGATGCCTGCTGAATTTCTGATGAGCCAGATGGAATTGCGCGAATCGGTATTGGATGCTCGCGCCGCGGCTGATGAAGAGGCATTGGATGACGTGCGCTCGCGATTGCTGAGTTTGATTAAACAGGAATACGAGCGCCTGGCGGATTTGATCGACGTTACAAAAGACTATGCCGCCGCCGCCGATCTGGCGCGACAACTGATGTTTCAGGAAAAATTGCTCAACGAAATTGATGACGCGCTAGAAGCCGTCACAGCTTAAAAAGACACCTATGGCACTTCTTCAGATTGCGGAACCGGGAGAGTCCGCAGCACCGCACGAGCATCGCCTTGCAGTCGGCATCGACCTTGGCACCACCAATTCGCTGGTCGCGACAGTCAGGAGCGGCATGAGTGTCGTGCTCAACGATGCGCGTGGACGCTCGCTGCTGCCCTCAGTGGTTAGCTACGCTGCCGACGGGAGCGTGGATGTCGGCTACAGCGCCGAAGCCAAACAGTCCATTGACCCCAAAAATACCATTGTTTCGGTCAAACGTTTCATGGGTCGTGGGCGGCGTGATATTGCGCATATCGAAGCCCTGCCTTATGACTTCATTGATGCGGATGGCATGGTTAAGCTCAGGACTGCTGCCGGCATCAAGAGTCCGGTTGAGATTTCCGCCGAAATTCTCAAGACCATACGCAATCGAGCAGAAGCCTCGCTGGGTGGCGAGCTGACCGGTGCGGTCATCACCGTGCCAGCCTACTTCGACGATTCTCAGCGTCAGGCGACCAAGGATGCGGCACGGCTGGCTGGCCTGAATGTGCTGCGCCTGTTGAACGAACCCACCGCCGCCGCTATCGCCTATGGTCTTGACAATTCAAGTGAAGGCATCTACGCAGTGTTCGATCTCGGTGGTGGAACTTTTGATATTTCGATTCTTCGCCTGTCAAAGGGGGTCTTCGAGGTCATGGCGACCGGTGGCGACTCGGCGCTGGGCGGTGACGACTTCGACCATCGCATATTCTGCTGGATCATTGAACAGGCGAAACTTGCGCCGCTGTCGTTGCGTGATGCACGCTTGCTGCAAATGCGCGCTCGCGAAGCCAAGGAGCAACTTTCACAGCATGGTGAAGTGCCTATCACGGTAAAGCTTGGCAGCGGCGAGTATGTCGATCTGGTCCTGACCACCGAAGTATTTACCGAGATAACCCGGACGCTGGTGCAAAAAACTCTGGCGCCAAGCAAAAAAGCTTTGCGCGATGCCGGTCTGTCAGCCACGGATGTGCGTGGCGTAGTGATGGTGGGAGGCTCGACGCGCATGCCACAGATCCAGCATGCCGTGGCAGAGATGTTCAAGCAGGAACCGCTTAACAATCTCGACCCGGAAAAGGTCGTTGCACTGGGAGCGGCGATCCAGGCCAATCTGCTGGCGGGTAATCGCGCACCCGGTGATGACTGGCTGTTGTTGGATGTGATTCCTCTGTCACTCGGCCTTGAAACCATGGGTGGTCTGGTTGAAAAAATTGTGCCGCGCAACTCGACAATACCGATTGCGCGCGCGCAGGAATTCACCACATTCAAGGATGGACAGACGGCGATGGTGATTCATGTGGTACAGGGTGAAAGAGATCTTGTGGCGGACTGCCGCAGTCTGGCGCGTTTTGAATTGCACGGCATCCCGCCCATGGTGGCCGGAGCGGCGCGGATTCGAGTCACGTTTCAGGTGGATGCAGACGGACTGCTCTCAGTTACCGCGCGCGAGCAGATTTCCGGTCACGAGGCACGTATCGAAGTCAAGCCGTCTTACGGTTTGAGCGATGACGAAATCGCTGGCATGCTCAAGGACAGTTTCAATCATGCGGGTGATGATTCCTTCCGGCGAGCCCTGCGCGAAGCGCAAGTTGAAGCCCAGCGCTTGATTGAAGCGACATTGTCGGCGCTGCAGGCTGACGCCGATTTGTTGTCAACGATGGAGCGCGCTCACATCGACAATGTGATTGCACAATTGCAGGCTGTGATACAGGGTGAAGATCGACGTGCTATCGATGAAGCCATGCAAAAATTGAGTGCTGCGACCAATGAGTTTGCAGCGCGGCGTATGAACCAGAGCGTGAAGCGTGCGCTCGCAGGACGAAATGTGGACCAGCTCTCCCTATGACGCAAATTATTGTTTTACCTCATGTTGAACTGTGTCCGGAAGGTGCGGTCATCGACGCGGTGCCAGGCACATCCATTTGCGATGTCTTGCTCGGCAACGGCATAGAAATTGAACATGCTTGCGAAAAGTCGTGTGCGTGTACTACATGTCATGTGGTGGTGCGCGAAGGTTTCAATTCGCTTGAGGCAGCAGAGGATATCGAGGAAGATTTGCTCGACAAGGCGTGGGGCCTTGAGCCAAACTCACGCCTGTCCTGCCAAGCGTTGGTCAGTCAGGTGCCGTTGGTAATCGAGATTCCAAAATACACCATCAATATGGTCAAGGAAGGACATTCCAAGAAATGAAATGGACCGATAGTCTCGATATCGCCATCGAGCTTTCAGAAGCTCACCCAGAGGTCGATCCGGCTCGAATCAATTTTGTCGATCTGATGCGCTGGGTCATGGAACTGCCGGGGTTCGAGGAAAACGAGAGTCATTGCGGCGAAAGGAAACTTGAAGCAATACAGCAAGCCTGGATCGACGAACTCGAGTGATTGCCCATGCTGGTAGATACCCACTGTCATCTTGATGCGGCGGAGTTCGATGCAGATCGTACCGCGGTCGCCGGTGCGGCGAAAACGGCGGGCGTGGGACTGATCGTGGTACCTGCTGTCGAGCGCGCCAATTTTGGTGCCGTCGCCTCGGTTTGCCGCGACTTCCCGACTTGCCGTGCCGCGTATGGCATTCATCCGATGTTTGTTGGGCAAGCCAGGGAGGGTGATTTAGATGCCTTGGCTGAAATAATTCAACGCGAACATCCGCTGGCCGTAGGCGAAGTCGGGCTCGATCATTTTGCCGAACCCCGCGACGAGGCTCTGCAGGAGTTCTATTTCAGTATCCAATTGAAGATGGCCCGAGAGGCGAACCTGCCGGTTCTGCTGCATTGTCGTAGCGCCATGGATCAGGTACTCAAGCAACTGCGGCGAAATCCGGTGAGCGGCGGTATCGCACATGCCTTCAATGGCAGCCGGCAGCAGGCAGATGAGTTTATCAAGCTGGGGTTCAAGCTGGGCTTTGGCGGCGCGATGACTTTTCCACGGGCTCACCGGATTCGTGAACTTGCTGCGACACTACCGCTTGATGCTATTGTGCTCGAAACCGACGCACCCGATATTCCGCCCGAGTGGATCAGCATCAAGCGCGGGACGGAAAGTAAAGTCGGCGCTCGCAATACGCCGGACCAGTTGCCGCGCATTGCTCAGGTTCTTGCCGATTTGCGCAGTATGGCAGTTGAAGAGCTTGCCGAGGTCACCACGGCAAACGCAGTTTCAGTACTTCCCGGGCTTGCACGAATTCACTAGCGCCGGCCCGCAACACTTTTTCTCAACCCTACATCATCAGGAGCCAGTCATGAGTACAACCGTAACAATGCGCGGCAACCCCGTTAAAGTCGATGGCGATCTTCCAGCCATCGGTGCGCAAGCCCCGGATTTCAATCTGACCAGCGCCACGTTGGCCGACGTTTCACTAAAGGACTTTGCCGGAAAACGCAAGGTAATGAACATCTACCCGAGCATCGATACACCCACCTGTGCCACGTCTACCCGCAAGTTCAACGAATCCGCTGGAAATATGGAAAACACGGTCGTGCTCTGCGTTTCTGCCGATCTGCCCTTCGCCGCCAAGCGTTTTTGCGAACTGGAAGGCCTGAAAAACGTCGGCCATTTGTCGACCTTCCGTCATCCCGAGTTTCTCAAGGACTGGGGTGTCGCACTTGCCGAAGGCCCGATGGTCGGCTTGACGGCTCGTGCCGTGGTTGTGCTTGATGAAAACGACAAGGTCATTCACAGCGAAATGGTGCCGGAAATCGGCCAGGAGCCGAACTACGAGGCGGCATTGAAATCTCTAGGTTAAAAGAGAATAGAAACGCCGTTACCTGCCCGCGAAGCGGAACCCCGGTACGCAGAGCGCGCCAGCGCCGACTTTTCAGTAAAAACGGGAGCCAAGGCTCCCGTTTTTATTAGCTCACGTCTTCTCGGCTGGCGCGCTTGCGCTCGTGTTCCTTGAGCAGGCGCTTGCGCAGGCGAATCGACTTGGGTGTGATCTCGACCAGTTCGTCATCAGCGATGAACTCCACAGCCGATTCGAGCGTCATTTGTATCGGTGGCACGAGACGAACCGCTTCATCGGTACCCGACGAACGCACGTTGGTCAACTGTTTGCCCTTGATCGGATTGACCACGAGGTCGTTGTCGCGGCTATGAATGCCGATGATGATTCCTTCGTAAAGCGGGTCGCCGTGGCTGACAAACATACGACCGCGATCCTGCAGTTTCCATAACGCATAGGCCACCGCAGCGCCGTTGTCTTGCGAAATAAGCACGCCATTGCGGCGCTCGGCCATGACACCCGCCACTGGACCATAGTCATCAAAAATGTGGCTGGCCATGCCAGTGCCACGGGTCGATGTCAAGAACTCACCCTGAAAGCCGATCAAGCCGCGAGCGGGGATGCGGTACTCGAGCCGCACGCGACCCTTGCCGTCCGATTCCATATTCAGCAGTTCGCCGCGCCGACGGCCAAGTTCTTCCATGACGCCACCCTGATGATCGTTCTCGATATCAACAGTCAGCAATTCATAGGGTTCACACTTTTCGCCGTTGATTTCCTTGAATAGCACGCGTGGGCGCGATACCGCCAGTTCGTAGCCTTCGCGACGCATAGTTTCGAGCAGGATGGTGAGGTGCAGTTCGCCGCGACCAGAGACCAGAAACACGTCGGCATCATCTGTTTCTTCGACTCGCAGGGCAACGTTGGCCAGCAACTCTTTTTGCAGACGCTCACGAATCTGGCGGCTGGTGACGTATTTGCCTTCCTTGCCGGCCAGTGGCGACGTATTGACTTGAAAATTCATAGTGAGTGTGGGTTCATCCACTACTAATGGCGGCATGCCGACCGGTGCGGCAGGGTCACAGATGGTGACGCCAATACCGACCTGCTCGATACCGGTGACCAGAACGATGTCACCAGCCTCGGCTTCGGTCGCCTGTTCGCGCTCGAGACCCGTGAACATCATGATCTGAGCGATTTTTGATTTGCCCTTGGCTTCGTCACCATACATCACTGCGACTTCCTGGCCGGCCTTCATGCGGCCCTGCTTGATGCGACCAATACCAATGCGGCCGACATAGCTGTTGTAGTCGAGCGAGCAGATCTGCAGTTGCAGCGGCTGTTCCACATCGACGTCGGGCTGTGGCGTGTGTTTGATGATGGCCTCGTACAGAGGACGCATGTCCGTGCCGGGCGTGTTGTAGTCGAGCATGGCGAAGCCGTTCAGTGCCGAGGCAAATACAACAGGGAAATCGAGTTGTTCTTCGGTAGCGCCAAGTTTGTCGAACAGATCGAAAGTGTGATTGATGACCCAGTCTGGACGTGCACCCGGGCGGTCAATCTTGTTGACCACGACGATAGGCTTCAGGCCCAGCGCCAGCGCCTTGCGCGTGACGAAGCGTGTCTGCGGCATGGGGCCTTCTACGGCATCGACCAGCAGCAGCACGCCATCGACCATCGACAGCACGCGTTCGACCTCGCCGCCGAAGTCGGCGTGTCCCGGCGTGTCGACGATATTGATATGAGTGCCCTCAAAGTCGATGGCACAGTTCTTTGAAAGGATCGTGATCCCGCGCTCTTTTTCGAGATCGTTGGAATCCATCACCCGCTCGGTAACAGCTTGATGGGCGGCGAAAGTGCCGGATTGACGGAGCAACTGATCGACCAGGGTCGTCTTGCCGTGGTCAACGTGGGCGATAATGGCGATGTTTCTGAGGGCGCGGGACATAGTAGTTATTGGCGTTGTTGCGGTGCGGAAAAACCGCATATTCTATCACGCGGCTGTTTCCGTTCCGATTGAATTTTCAGGGGATTTTTTATGCTTGGCATCATCGGTGGTAGTGGTTTGACTCAGTTGGCAATCCTCGACGTATCGCACCGCGAGGTGGTTCGTACGCCCTATGGTGAACCCTCCGGACCGCTTACTTTTGGCCGTATCGGCTGCAAAGACGTAGTTTTTGTCGCGCGTCACGGTCATGGGCATACCATTCCGCCGCATCTGGTGAACTACAGGGCAAATATTCATGCTTTGGAAAGCTCGGGAGTGACGCAAATAATTTCGGTAGCCTCGGTCGGCGGCATTCGCAAAGACCTTGGGCCTGGATCTTTGGTGGCGCCCCATCAGATCGTCGATTACACGTGGGGGCGCGAGATGACTTTTCAGTCTGGCGGAGATGGTCCGGTGGTGCATATCGATTTCACCGAACCCTACGATGAAACGGTGCGCAAGCTTTTGCTCGATGTCTCGCAAAAGGTGGGTGAGGAAGTGGCGGATGGCGCAGTATATGCCACGACTCAAGGCCCCCGACTGGAGACTGCGGCGGAAATCGATCGATTGCAGCGAGATGGCGCTGATATCGTCGGCATGACCGGAATGCCTGAGGCCGGTCTGGCGCGCGAACTCAATGTGCCATATGCGGCGCTGTGCGTGGTTTCAAACTGGGCGGCAGGGCGTGGCGATTCCAGTCATGGCATCAAGTTTGACACCCTTGAGGCCGCGCTGCATCTGGCCATGGCGAGGGTTCGCCGCGTCATCGAGGGGGTATGCGAAGCGTGATTCGCGAGGTTCTTCGCATGGGTGATCAGCGCTTGCTGCGCGTGGCTCAGCCGGTCAGCGAGTTTGGCACACCAAGTCTGGCCGAGTTACTTAAGGACATGCGCGACACCATGGCGCATCTTGACGGTGCCGGACTGGCGGCTCCACAGATCGGTGTCGATCTTCGCGTTGTGATTTTTGGCGGCAAGTCGAATCCACGCTATCCAGATGCGCCGGCGGTGCCCGACACGGTCTTGATCAATCCGGAGCTGGCGCCGCTATCCGACGAGGAAGAATCTGGCTGGGAGGGCTGCCTCTCGGTGCCAGGTTTGCGCGGCTGGGTGCCACGCTGGATCCAGTTGCGCTACAGCGGTATGGACGAAACCGGCCGACAATTCGAACGTATCGTGGACGGATTTCATGCTCGAGTGGTGCAGCATGAATGCGACCATCTGGATGGCGTGTTATACCCGATGCGGGTGCGCGACTTTCGACGCTTTGGATTTGTTGATGAGCTGTCCGACGTTGAAATGCCCTAAACGCATTGCTACAGAAGTACGTCTTCTTTGCCACACGGTGCTGAGCTAAGTTGCTTCCTGCTCTGGTGCCGGCTCCACTCGATTGCGTCCGCCGTTCTTGGCGGCATACAGGGCCGCATCTGCACGGTTTACAGTCAGATCGGGAGACTCGGCACCGCCATATTCGCTGATGCCGATGCTGATGGTCACGGGAACCTGCCGACCATCCGCGCGAATGGGTGTTTCCGCCAATTTCTGACGCAGATTTTCTGCGATGCGGTATGCCTCGGCGTGATCGCAGTTTCTCAGTACCAGCAGGAACTCCTCACCGCCCCAGCGCACTGCGATATCTGACTTTCGCAGACCTCCCGTCAAATGGCCGGCTACGGCGCTCAGTACCTGATCGCCGACCACGTGTCCGTGTCTATCGTTGATTTCCTTGAAATGGTCTATGTCGGCGAGCAGCATGGCAATCGGCTGCGGGGTACGGCGGTACTCGGCGATCAGTTTGTCAATCAGGATGGTGAATGCGTGGCGATTGAGCAGGCCGGTAAGTTTGTCGGTCGCGGCCATTTCCTCTATGCCGCGCTGGTAGCGAGACAGCACTCTATGTGTCAGGAACAGCACAATTAATGTCACGGCAAGACTGATAGCCAGATTGAAATACAGCGTCCGTCGGATGCCGGCGAGTGCCACGTCCTCGTTCTGCTCGACGAACAGATACCACTTGAGTTCGGGTAGGTAGTTTACGTGCAGGATATGGTTGGCGCCATTGGCCGCGAACTGGAAAGAACCGGTCTTTTTCTGAAGAATGTGGTCAACCAGCGGGCCCAGTCCAGGGGCACTGCGCAAGTCCTGCGCGCGGCCGGTCTGGTTGCCAAAGACAACAACCTGACCTCGGGCGTCGACAAAGTAAATAGTGCGTTGGAAGCGTTGCTGATAGTCGGTGATCAGACGGCGCACTGCATCCACTGTGAGCCCTATGCCTGTGGCACCGATGTAGTTCCCGGAGAAATCATAGACGCGATAATTGATGAAAATGGTCAAGGCGTCGGCGTTCGCCAGATCCGGGTCAACATTGGTTTCATATTCCTGCTTCATGTCGCGCACGCGGAAGTACCATGCGTCGCGTGGGTCACTGGTGGATACACGCTTGAGAATTCCCGCGCTTGTGTAATAGATGGCGCTCTTGTCGGAAACGAAAAAGCTGCTGAAGGCTCCGTAGCGCTGTTTCACTTCGCGCAAATAGCGCGCTATTTCATCGACGTTGCTTTCGCCCTTGAGCACCCAGTCGCGCACAAAGGTGTCCTGTGCCATGGTTGATGAAATCAGCACCGGCCGCACCAGGTCCTTTTGGATTTCCGAGTAGATGTTGCTCGCTGTAAGCGGCAAGTCCTGACCGACAATGGCATCGCGAATGGCCTGCTTCGAAACGAAATAGCCGAATAGCGTGGTCGCAAAGAACCCGGCCAGTAGCAGCAGACTCAAGATCAGCAACAGGCGGCGGCGGTCAAATATTCGGGCTTCGTTCATGGCCTGAACATTTTATGGCATACAAGCTCGGGTACTTGGCCTATTTTCTTCGCAAGGAATGGTGCCGACATCAGTCCCGGAGCAACCACGCACATGTCCGATTTCGCCGCTTCGTCAGCGCCGACTTTTTGCCGGAATGGTCCAGGTCTTTTCAGACCGTGGCACCGCCTGCGGGGTTCAAGTCGCTTTGGCGAGTTTGGCTTTGAGCCTCTGTGCAGTCTTCTCGACGCCGACGACGAACCGATTGTGTTTGCCACGTGCGACCTCTTCCACTGAATCGCGAGCGGTAAATTCGAAGGTCACGGCTGGGCCATTGACTTCGGTAAGCGTGACCGTGACATCCACCCACATACCCATCAGCGTGGCGCCGACGTGATCCAGTTCGACGCGGGTGCCGACCGAATCCTTGCCGGATTCGATATGCTCAAGCAGCAGGTCACGGCACGCCATTTCGATGTCATAGAGCAGATTTGGCGTGGAATAGACGCGGCAGTCGTCACCCATGAAGCTGATGGTTTTTTCACGATCGATCTCGACGTGGCGGGTTGCGGTCAGTCCGGGTTTAAGTGTTTCACTCATGATATATCCTCGATTGTTAGGGTGACTTGTGCCAACAAAAAAGTGTGTAACTGGAGAATTATGGCCGGGGCTTGCTACTGCTTTTTCCTGAGGGCGTCGGCGTAAATGCGTGCTTCAATATAGCGCACCAGGGCCTTGGTGCCACGTGCACAGTTGCGGAATACACAAACTCCCTGATCCATCAGTTTTGCGCTCATGGCATCGTAGAGATGCCCGCCGTCAACGATGCCGACAATCGGCTTTTCATTGCGGTCCACTAGCGGAGGCATCAGGTGTACTGTGCTTTTCGGGTCCGTGATATCAAATCCAGGTCGTAACTTGCTCGCCTCCAGAGCGCGAACAGAAGGAGCTGTAGGGTCGAGCCCAACCACAACCGCATCGATTTCGGCATCCTGAAGAAAAGCCTCGGAAATTTGCAAATGGGCTTCGTCATCTGCACCGGGATTGATGTCGATCGGGTTTCTGACTTCGACCAGAGCGCTGAGTTTTTTCGCGGCCAAAATTTCTTCAATCTTGGTCACGGTTTCAGAACTCAAGGATCCCATTTCCATGGCGAAGTTGTCAGCCTCGATAAAGTCCGCCATGCCAACAGCCTCGAACCCTGCGCCGCTTATCGCGCCCAGACGATTTCCGCCGACCACTTTATTGTGTAAGGCTCCAGCCATGTAGAACAAGTCGTCAAAGCTATTGAAGTCGTCAGCGATGATCGCGCCCGCCTGGCGCACGACTGAATCAAACAAGATCGGGCCGCCGGCAATTGACGCAGTATGTCCCATGACGCCGCCCATGCCGGGAACAGTCTTGCCTGATTTGTACACCACAACCTGCTTTCCATTGAGAACCGCCTTGCGGACTGCCTTGGCGAAATCAAGGCCATCGCCGTCCTTGAAGCCTTCGATGTAGATGCCGATTGTCTCGATTTCCGGAAGGTCAGCGAAATAGCTGAGCATATCGCCGTGAGTCAGATCGGTCTGGTTGCCAAGTGCAAGCATGTAGCGAGGGTCAAGCCAGGGGTTCTGGCTCAACCGGGTGATCATGAATGCACCGCTTTGGCTCAACATGACCGAGTTTCTCTCGGGCTTTTTCTGTGGCTTGGGTAGTCGCTCGAGCGGGATGAACCATGAGTCGTAGGCGCCAGGATGGGAAACCACGCCCAGGCAATTCGCGCCCAGAAAAATGGGGCCGCCACCGGGATTGCCATGGGCGGCGTTGATGCGGCCGGCCAACGCGGCAGCCGGTTCCCGGCTGGCCTTGGTTTCTCCCAAACTTCCGGGAATCAGCATCACCGATTCAACCGAGTCAGTTTCGATAATCTCGTCGACCAGGTCGTAGACCGCACTTGCGGCAACTGCGACGATCAGCAGATCGAGTTTGTGATCCAGCGCCTTCAGACTTTCTGCGCACTTGACACCATCGATTTCCGTCTCGCCAGCACGAATGATGGTCATGCGATCCTTGCTGTAGCCACTACCCAGCAGATTTTTCAGAATGATCCTGCCGAAGTTCATATTACTCGCCGAAACGCCAATTATGCCAATGGACGCAGGGTGGATCAGCTTGTCAATTTTGTGGATGGGGCGGGACAGGCGTTGTGTCTTGGGTTGGACAATCTCACAACGAGCAGTCTGAACCGACAGGCCGCCAGCGATACGGGCAGGATTCAACTCCAGGCTTTGTAATACGAAAGCCGCATTCAAGGTGTTTTGCGATTGACTTTCACCCAAGGCCAGAACTTGCTCGAAGCAGGATTTGAGCTGCGGATCCGGGAGCGGCAGGCCGTCGCGTTTGGCAATGGCTGTAAGCTTTTGATACACCAGAGTGCGTTTGAACAGGGCAAAAAAATTGTCGGCGCTGGTCAGGGCGGTAGCGGCGTAGACGGAAGCGCGATCTTTTCCGAAATTGCTTTCGTCAAGTTCGGCATCCACTCCACCCATGCCGGCACTGATCACCATGCCAAACTCGCGGGTATTGTTCAAACTGATGCGAATATCGACAGCAAACTTGCCTTCTGCTGCTGCCTTCTCCTGTGCAAGTTCCATCCCCATACTGACCAGCAGAGTGCTCAGTTCAGACGAATTCAAGACATTGCGCCCATTCGTGGCGGCCTGCTTGAATAGATCCTCTGCTTTGGATGCCAGCGCTGCAGCGCTGGTTTTTTCCTGTGACGTGCTCTGCATGGGGTGACTCCCGTTGATCGGCTCTGTCAGTTGGACGAGCTCGGGAGGAACTATAACAGATACAAATTCAGCTTGAAAATATATCAAATATGTATCGGTTGATATCCACCATATTTGATCTCGATCAATATTTACTTGCGATTTGTGGTGTAGCCAATCCTCCAAAGCGCTCGTAAAAATATTCAGCGGCGGGCGGCAGCGGGCCATTTGCAGTCTCGCAAACCGAGAGCAGGTGCTTTTGGGCGTGCGGATAAGTGATGCTATAGAGTTCACGGCACAGCTGTCGGGCAACGCCGCCACTCCAGTTGGTTGGGAGCAACTGTGATGGCAACTGCGGGTCATTCAGCAGTGCGCGTCGGAAAGCGTGCATCAAGAGGGTTTGAACCAGAAAACACTGCTCCGGATCGAGGTTGTGAGCGGTTCGCATGGTGCGCAGTGCCGGTCGGAACAGTTCGATGAAATCCAGGTATTTGGCAGAAAGTGCGTCAAGATTCCAGCATTCATGCACCAGTTCCTGTAGCGGTTTGCTGCTGAGTGAGCTGATATTGGCAGCTTTCATTGCCACAACCTTGTCGTGTGCGCCTGTTTCCTGAAGGATATCAAGCAGCGCATCCGTATCACCGGATGGGTGCGCCAGAATGCCGGTCGCCAGCGTGCCATAGCCGGCCCATGCCAGATCCTTGCGCAGCGAATCACGTGGTGCGCCGGTAAGTGAGGCGGGGATCATTACCAGCTGCCACTCGCCTGCCCAGACATCTTGTGGTTCGAAATAGATTCGTCGATAGGCATGTTCAAAGCGACGGCGTCCAGAAGTGGTCAGGCTGTAAAAGCTCTTGCGCCCAAGTTGTTCTGATACAAGCCATTTTTCCTGTGACAGCCGATAAACGCTGGTACGAACCATGCGCTCATTGAGTCCCAAAGGTTGCACCAGTCTAATGAAGCTGCCTAGCCAGACGGTACCGCCATGAGGTGCGATGAAGTCACCGTAGACGGTGATGATCAGTGAATTTGCCCGGGTTGGATGTTGCTCCAGGAAGTCATTGATCCATTGAGTGATAAATCGGCTCTTCACGGTATTCCTATACGTTGGGTCAGCGCCTTTCGGCAGTCGTTTCCTAACTCGATCCAGTGACGATGCTGAAGCATTCGGCGAGGAGCTTACTGCAGCTTTTGCCTGAAGAAGTATAAGGCAACTCTAATGTGATACAGAAAAGTTGATTAATGCTCAGCTAAAGTGTATCGTAATCGAAGTAGGGTCAAATTCGGCTACTGCGTAAACGGACGAGGCGGGCTATGCGGCATGAAGCGGGTGTGGATATCGGGATACACAATAGCTACAGCGCATTCCGTTGGGCGGAGGGTGCCGCAACCTTGTCGAAAGAGATCGTGGCAGAAGAGGTTCCTGTTGCTTTGGTCTATAACGGCATATCCCACGCCGTGATGTTGGCCACACCGCAGCATCTGGAGGACTTTGCGCTGGGATTCAGCCTCAGCGAATGCATCGTTGGCCGGTCAGGCGAAATCCATGATTTGGAGGTCATCGAGCAGTCCAACGGGATCGAAGTGCACATGCAGCTTTCGGGCGAGCGTGCCCATGCGCTTAAATTGCATCGGCGTTCGCTGGCAGGGCGCACCGGGTGCGGCCTGTGCGGCACTGAAAGTCTCGACCAATTGGCTAAACGGGCAGCAACTGTCAGTTCGGCGGCGGTGTTGAGCGAAGGTGCATTGCCGCGCGCTTTGTCTGCATTGGTTGAAATGCAGTCCTTGTTTCATGTAACGGGCGCGGTTCACGCCGCGGCCTGGTGTGACATTAATGGTGGCGTCAAACTGCTACGCGAGGATGTCGGGCGCCACAATGCGCTCGACAAGATCATAGGATCGTTGATGACGCAGCGTATCGGATTCGAAAACGGCTTTGTTCTGATGACCAGTCGTGCCAGTTACGAAATTGTGCAGAAGGCGGCAGCCGTGGGTATTGCCGTAGTGGCGGCAGTGTCGGCGCCTACCGGTTTGGCGGTCAGAGTGGCGATTGAGTCCGGAGTCACTCTCATCGGATTTGTCAGAGGCGAGCGGCACTGCGTCTATTCGCATCCCGAACGCGTTCATTAAGCAAGGAAGCTGGTGAGGAAAATGACCATGGAAGAAATTCAGTCGAAATCCGTCAAGCACGTGCCGACGTATTGCTATAACTGTGTTTCCGGTCCCGACTTCATGACGGTCAAGGTCGTCGATGGGGTTGCGACTGAGGTTGAGCCGAATTTTGCCGCTGAAGAAGTTCATCCGGCGCATGGAAAGCCGTGTGTCAAGGCTTATGGTCTGATACAAAAGACCTACAACCCCAATCGTATTTTGACGCCGATGAAGCGGACAAATCCGAAGAAGGGTCGCAATGAGGATCCGGGTTTTGTTCCAATATCCTGGGACGAGGCACTCGATACGATTGCAGAGAAACTCAAGGCGACCCGTGCCAAAGGCGTTCTGGACGAGACCGGTCTGCCGCGCGTGGCGGCGTCCTTCGGGCATGGCGGAACGCCTGCCATGTACATGGGAAGTTTCCCTGCTTTCCTGGCATCGTGGGGCCCAATTGATTTCAGTTTCGGTTCAGGTCAGGGCGTCAAGTGCGTCCATTCAGAGCACCTTTATGGTGAGTTCTGGCATCGCTCATTTACGGTCGCAGCGGATACCCCTTCAGCCCGTTATGTAATTTCCCTGGGTGCCAACGTCGAGGTTTCCGGTGGCCCCTGTGCTGTGACGCGGCATGCCGATGCGCGTATTCGCGGTTATAAACGGGTTCAGGTCGAACCGCATCTTTCAGTGACGGGCGCATGTTCGGCAGAGTGGGTTCCTATTCGGCCGAAGACCGATCCTGCCTTCATGTTCGCCCTGATGCACGTGCTCCTGATTGAGCACAAAGAAGATGAGCTGGACGTTCCATTCTTGCGTGACAGAACTTCCTCGCCGTATCTGGTAGGTCCGGATGGCTTGTATCTGCGGGATGCGGAAAGCAGGAAGCCGCTGATCTGGGACTTGAATCAGGCGAAGGCCGTACCCCATGACACTGCCGGTGCGTTTCCAGCACTTTCCGGGCGCTTCCCCGTCAGCGGCGCCGTGAGTGTTGATGCGGATGATGCCTGCACCACCATGGGCGATGCCGAGGGGGTCACTGCATTCTCGAAACTCGTCGAGCATATTGAAAAGTATTCACCGGAATGGGCATCGGGGATTTGCGATGTTCCAGCGGAGACGATTCGCCGTATAGCCAACGAATATCTTGAAGCGGCCAGCGTCGGCGAAACCACAGTGATCGATGGCGTTACGCTGCCTCTAAGGCCGGTTGCGGTCGTATTAGGCAAATCAGTCAACAACGGCTGGGGCGCCTACGAATGCTGCTGGGCACGCACCACGCTGGCGGTCCTGGTGGGGGCACTTGAAAATCCTGGTGGCACGGTGGGAACCACGGTGCGTCTGAATCGTCCCCATGACAATCGCCACACCAGCGTTGTGCCGGGCGAAGACGGCTTCATGGCACAGAAATTCAACCCGACCGACAAGGCCAGTTGGGTCGCCAAGCCCACCGGCCGTAACATGCACCGTACGCTGGTACCGATTGTGGGTAATACCGCATGGAGCCAGGCGCTCGGTCCGACGCAACTGGCTTGGATGTTCCAGCGTGAACAGCCCTCGCCGGATATGGCGAAGCCGACCTTGCCCGACGTCTGGTTCATCTATCGAACGAATCCGGCAATTTCGTTTTGGGATACGCCGACATTGGTCAAAACCATCTCGACCTTCCCGTTCACGGTCGGGTTCGCCTATCTGCTGGATGAAACCAACTACATGGCTGATTTGTTGCTGCCCGAAGCGACGGATCTGGAGTCGGTACAGATGATCCGCGTTGGTGGTACCAAGTTCATGGAGCAGTTCTGGGACTCCAAAGGTGTGGCATTGCGTCAGCCCGTCGTCGCTGCTCAGGGTGACACGCGTGACTTCAGCTGGATCAGCACCGAGCTGGCCAAGCGTACCGGTTTGCTAGAGCCTTATAACGAAGCGATCAACCGTGGGGCCGCCGGCGTTTCGCCACTCAAGGGGGCGGACTACGATTTCAGTCTGGATCCAACGAAGGAGCACGCACCGGAAGTTATCTGGGATGCCGTCTGTCGCGCTGCAACGACATCCTTGTCCAAAGGCAAGGAGACACATGACCTGGAATGGTTCAAGGAGCACGGCTTCTACACCGTGCCGATGTCGCGACTGGAATGGTATCTGTCGCCGACCATGGAAAAGCAGGGTCTGCGCTACGAACTTCCCTATCAGGAGCGGTTGCTACGCGTCGGCCGGGAACTCGGCAATCGTTTGCATGAACACAAAATGACATGGTGGGACGAGCAGCTATCCGAGTACGCTGCACTGCCGGAATGGCACGATGTACCCGGGCGCTGGGACGCTGCGCTGGTGAATTCCGGGGCCAAGGTTGAGGACTATCCACTGTGGTTGCTGGCCACCAAGAGCATGCAGTACCACGCCGGCGGCAATGTAGGCATTGAGCTGATGAGGGAGGTCTCGATGAATATCCGTGGCCATTCCGGAGTCATCATCAATGCAACAACTGCTGCACGCTACGGTATCGCCGATGGCGACAAGGTCGAAATTCGGTCACATATCGGTTCAACATTTGGTGCTGCGGTTCTCGCGCAGGGCGTGCGGCCCGATACCCTGGTTATCCTCGGACAGTTTGATCATTGGGCGCAAGCCTTTGCCAAGGATCTCGGCATGCCCAGCCTGAATACCATAGCGCCGATGTCGATTGAGCTGACCGATGCGACCGGCTCGGGATCGGATATTGTCAAGGTGCAACTGCACAAAGTTGAAGGAGTGTCAGCATGACACGCTATGTGATGAGCATTGATCTGCGTCGTTGTGTTGGCTGCCAAACCTGCACCGCTGCCTGCAAGCACGCCAATGCGACGCCCCCCGGGATTCAATGGAGGCGGGTGCTTGATCTGGAGACGGGCGAGTTTCCGAATGTCAGCCGGACGTTTCTACCCATGGCCTGCATGCACTGCGCCAATCCACCCTGCGAAGAGGTTTGTCCGACCAAGGCGACGACCAAGCGCGCCGATGGCCTGGTGGCGATTGACTACGACCTGTGTATTGGTTGTGCCAACTGCGTAATGGCCTGTCCCTACGATGCGCGCTCGATTGTTCATGCCGCGCACTACGCCTATGACGATGCGGCCATGCCCTCGGAGGCGGCGCGCTTCGATCCGGCGCGCGTTGCGGTGTCGATGAAATGCAGCTTCTGCAAGGATCGCATTGATGAAGCGTCAGTTACCGGGCGGATACCCGGTATCCATCCGGAAGTGACCCCGGCTTGCGTAAATTCATGTATTTCAGGTGCGATGGAGTTTGGCGATATCGAGGATCCGGAAAGCAACGTCAGCCGGCTATTGGATGAAACGCAGCACTACCGCATGCACGAAGAGCTCGGCACCGAGCCCGGCGTGTATTACATATGGGATAAGTCATGAAAAAACTGACCAAGAAATCAGCGGATCTGCTGTCTCCAAAACAGCAGCGAAACTGGGATTGGCGTGCAGCTGCAAATTTCATTGCCGGTGGCGCGGGGGGCAGCTTGCTGCTATGGACAGCGCTTGCCGGCTTTTCTTCCGGCGCGACGCGGATGGCGATTCTGCTTGGTCTGATGCTGATTGGCGCCGGGCTGACCTGCGTCTGGTTCGAGATCGGCCGGCCGTGGCGTGCGCTCAATGTTTACAAGCACGTTGCGACATCCTGGATGACGCGCGAGGCCATGGTTGCTGCGGTACTTTTCCCGGTTGGGGGTTTGGCGCTGCTTACCGCTGCGCCATGGCTGGTCGTCGTGGTGGGCGCATTGGGCGCGGCCTTTCTGTATACCCAGGCTCGAATTCTGGCGGCCAACAAGGGCATACCGACCTGGCGCCATCCACGCAGCATTTCGCTAATGGTATCTACCGGCCTCGCGGAAGGCATCGGCTTCCTGATTTGTGTCGCGTCGCTTTCATCCCAGATGATAGGAACGTGGGGTCTTGTCGGTGCCATTGCATTGATCGCCGTTCGAGCATATTTCTGGAAGTCCTATCTTGGAGGGCTGCATGCCGATGGCGCGCCCGATGGAGCTTTGAGCGTATTGAACGGGTTTGACGGGCGATTTTTGATGTTTGGCCACGTTCTGCCGGTTGTTGCTATCGTAGCGACGCTGGTTGGGATGCCGGCTCAGTCCGGTGTGTTGTTTGTTGCAGGAATCCTGATGGTTGCCGCTGGCTGGACGATGAAATTTACTTTGGTCCTGCGCGCTGCTTTTACGCAGGGACTGGCTCTAAGGCATTTACCGGTACGCGGCTGTGGTGTGGCCGGAGCTGCCGCCAAACCGGGCTGGACAATGACCGGCACCTAGACCGGATAGTCAATTTCAGGGAATAACAACAAGATGGGGCAGTGCAGCCTCATCGGATCGAAGGAGGCAAGATGTACGAAGTGCGCTTTCATGGCCGAGGCGGTCAGGGTGCCGTTACCGCGGCATCGATGCTCGCCGCTGCCCTGCTTGAAGAGGGTAAGTACGCGGTGTCTATCCCGTCTTTCGGATTCGAGCGACGCGGTGCGCCGGTGGTTTCTTTCCTTCGTTGCAGCGACAAGGTGATTCGTCAGTTGACCAACATTTACACGCCCGATTGCCTGATATGCGTCGACCCGACGCTGGCCAGGTCGGTTGATATTTTCAGCGGTCTCAAGCAGGGCGGCACTCTGGTGCAGGCAACACACAAGCCGCTGGCAGAGGTAATCATGGCCGATACAGTTGGTGTTGTGGGTTTGTGCAACGCTGTCAATATTGCGCTGGAAATATTCAAGCGTCCGATCACCAATACCCTGATGCTGGGAGCGTTTGCGAAGACCACAGGAGTAGTATCTCTCGACGCGCTAAAGCGTTCGCTGGAACACTCCGACTTCCGCGATGCAGGACTCGCCCAGAACTTGCTTGCGCTTGAGCGCGGTTACGACGAAACGACAGTGCACACCATCGAGCGGAGGGTTGCAGCATGAGTCGGCATACCAGTTATCCATTGTTTGATCTGGTCAAGGCCAATGTCCCGGATGACTTGTGTCCAGTTGCCACCGATGTCAGTCCCATGCTTCCGGGTGACTGGCGCAGCATGCGGCCGGTCGTTGATCGAGACAAGTGCGTCAAATGTGCTGTGTGCTGGTTGTACTGTCCGGTGCAATGCGTCGAGGAAAAGGCGGCGTGGTTCGACTTCAACATGGCGACCTGCAAGGGCTGCGGAATTTGCGCCAACGAGTGCCCGCAGCGTGCAATCACCATGATTCCGGAGGCGACATGAGTGCCGGCCGCCGTCACTTGCCTGCGCCGCGCAATCCCAGGTGCGCAGAGCACACCATCGCCGAGTTTCAGCGCCGTGTTGCTAGCGCCGAGTTTCAACGCCGTATCACCATCGCCGAGTTTTTCAGCTGCATTCAGCTTCCGGAGGCATCATGACGACAGCCACTCTTGAAACGCCAACTCAGGCCTCGCCAGCTAAACAAAAAGTCATTCTTTGTGAGGGCAACGAAGCCGCGGCCCTGGCGGTTGCTTTGGCGCGCCCGGACATGGTGGCCGTGTATCCCATAACGCCTCAGTCCTCATTGGTCGAGCACGTCGCTGCGCTGATTGCCGACGGCCGCATGGATGCCGACATCGTCGATGCCGAGGGCGAGCATTCGGTATTGTCCGTGCTGCAGGGCGGGGCGCTGGCCGGTGCGCGAACGTATACCGCGACCTGCGGACCGGGTTTGGCATTCATGTTCGAGCCGTACTTTCGCACCTCCGGTATGCGGCTGCCCATCGTCATGTCCATCGTCACCCGCGATGGCATTACGCCCCAATCGGTTTGGGGCGGTCATCAGGATGCAATGACGGTGCGCGAAGTCGGCTGGGTACAGGTGTATTGCGAAACCGTGCAGGAGGTGCTCGACACCACCGTCATGGCGTTCAAGATTGCAGAGCATCACGACGTGATGCTGCCGGTCAATGTCTGCCTCGATGGCAACTACCTTTCCTACGGCACCTCACGCGTCGAACTGCCCGATCAGGCTGAAGTCGACGCGTTCATGGGCGTGAAGGATGTCAACTGGCACGTAGCGCTTGACCCGCACCGGCCTATGGCGGTGGATCCACTCACTGGTGGCACCACCGGCAAAGGACCGTCGACCTTTGTTCGTTATCGCAAAGGACAGTGCCGCGGAATGCAAAATTCGCTGCGCGTCATCGAGGAGGTGCATGAAGAATGGGCGCAACGCTTCGGTCGCAGTTTCGCCCCGTTGGTCGAGGAATACCGATTGGATGACGCGGACTACGCAATCATGACTCTGGGCAGTATGACCGGCGCCGCCAAGGACGCGATTGACGAAGCGCGAGATGCCGGCAAGCGAGTCGGACTGATCAAGATAAAAACTTTCAGTCCATTCCCTGTCGAGGCTTTGCTCAAATCCCTGAAGAAAATTCGAGCGCTGGGTGTGGTCGATCGTTCCGTAGGCTTCCGCTGGAATTGCGGGCCGATGTATCAGGAGACCATGGGCGTGCTCTATCGTCACGTGACCGCAACCGGTTCCAGTCTGCCGTCAATGAGTTTCATCGGTGGTCTGGCCGGTGCCGACATCACCGTTGGACATTTCCATCGCGTCATTGAAGCGACGGAAAGCTTGCTAACCAAGCCTGCGCCTATCGAGCCAGTCTGGCTTAACGAGCGCGATTAGGGGAAGTCATGGAACAGACAAAATACCTGGTAGTCGGCAGCAGCCATGCCGCACTCGAAGCCGTGACCGCGATTCGCATGCACGATACCGAAGGCAGTCTTACTTTGCTGACGCGCGATACTCACTTGCCCTACTCGCCAACCGTACTGCCCTACGTGGTTTCAGGCCGTTCGCCAGCGGATAGCATTTTCCTCCGCGATGAAGAGTTCTTTGAGGCAAATCGGGTGGCATACAAGCGTGGCTCGGCATTGAAAGCCCTGCATGCCGAACGCAATACGGCTGAACTGGCTGACGGGAGTGAGATTGCCTACGAAAAGATTCTGTTGGCAACCGGTGCAGCACCGGCGATCCCGCCGATTCCTGGCCTTGATCAGGTTACCTACCATGTGTTGCGCACGCTCGACGATGCGACCAAACTGAACGCCGCGATCAAGCAGTCCAAACATGCGGTAGTACTGGGTGCGGGCTTGGTGGGCATGCACGCCGCCGAGAATCTGGTCAAAGCCGGAGCCTCGGTCACCATCGTGGAAATGGCCAAGCAATTGACCGACGGCTATTTCGATGCGACAGCGGCGCAGATGATCGAGAAGGCATTCACAGACAACGGCGCCACCATCCTGACCGGCAGCCGCGTTGTGAAACTTGCACCATCGGCCATCGGTGCATTGTTGACGCTGGAGAACGGCACCACGCTCGAGGCTGATTTGCTACTCGTCGCCACCGGCGTCAAGCCGAACATGGACTATCTTGAAGGGCAAGGCGAAGGCGTTGAACATGAGCGCGGCATTCTTGTCAGCGACACCATGCAAACCAATGTTGCCAATGTATGGGCAGCCGGCGACTGCGCGCAGGCCAAGGGTTTCTATACAGAAGACAAAGTAATGAACGCGATCTTGCCGGACGCGACCGAGCAGGGACGTATTGCCGGCATGGCGATGGCAGGTGACCCTGGGGTAAAGGCCTATCCCGGTGGTGTGCCGCTGAATACCTATCACTTCTTTGGCCGTCACGCGATTTCGGTGGGGTCAAGCCGGGTGCCTGAAGGTGGCGAAGTCGTGACGCGCTTCGATGAAGTCAGCGGGCGGTATCTCAAGGCGATATTCAAGGATGACCGCCTGCTTGGTATCTATGGCGTCAATGAGTTTTTCGATGGTGGAGTCATGTGCCAACTGATTCTGCGGCGTGTTGATTTGTCGGCCGTCAAGGAGCGCTTCCTGGCGGACCCGCTGACAGTCGGCCGCGAATTAATGTCCAGAATCTGGCGCTAGGAGACGATTATGGGAAAAAGTTACAACACCATTGCTTTCGATTCCGCCAAGTGTGACGGCTGTGGCGATTGCATGACCGCCTGCGCAACAACAAAAACGGGCACCGATGACAAAACGCGCTCGCGAATTCAGATAGTAGGTAGTGAAGCCGATGGGTTTGAGCTGGCGCTGTGTCGCCAGTGCGGCGACCCGAAGTGTGTCACCGTGTGCCCTGCAGGTGCGCTGACCAAGAACTTTGATAGCGGTGTCATCGACTGGAGCGACACGAAGTGCGTCGATTGTTTGCTGTGTACGGTGGGCTGCGCCTATGCCGGGATCGCTCTCGATGCCGGTACGGGACACGTTGCCAAGTGTGATACCTGCGAAGGCGCTCCTGCTTGTGTGCCGGCTTGTCCGCATGATGCGCTGACCTATATCACCACCTCGCGCATCTACAACGAGGTCGGCGACTGGGAAGATTTGTTTGCGCCGGGTCTGGCAGGGTGTCAGGGCTGCAACACCGAGTTGCTGATGCGCCATACCTTGCGCCGGGTAGGCCCTGAGACGGTTCTGGCCACGCCACCGGGCTGCGTGCCGGGTATGGGTTCGGTGGGTTTCAACGGCACCACCGGTACCAAGATTCCGGTTTTCCATCCGCTGCTAACCAACACGGCTGCCATGCTGGCGGGAGTCAAACGCCAGTACAAGCGCGTCGGGCGCGATGTTACCGCGCTTGCGATAGCCGGAGACGGCGGTGCCTCGGATGTTGGCTTCCAGTCCTTGTCGGGTGCAGCGGAGCGCAACGAACAGATACTGTTCATGGTCGTCGATAACGAGGGTTACATGAACACCGGTATGCAGCGCTCGAGTTGCACGCCATATGGAGCCTGGACATCAACCACGCCTATCGGTCAGGGGACGGGCGGTATGCCCTCACAGGGCAAAACCCAGGACGCAAAAAATCTGCCGCTGATCATGGTTAACCATCGCTGCGAATATGTCGCGACGGCATCCACCGCTTACATGGAGGATTTGTACGACAAACTGGACAAGGCCATTGCCGCTTCCAAGCGCGGATTTGCCTATCTTCATGTGTACTCGCCTTGCACCACAGGCTGGCGCTTCCCTACAGATCAGAATATGGAGGTGGCACGCAAGGCGGTCGAAACCAACTTCGTCATGTTGTGGGAGTACAACCCAACCGACGGCCTTCACTTTACCCATTCGGCTGACGAGCCCCTGCCAGTTACCGAGTATCTGAAGGCAATGGGACGCTTCCGCCATTTGAGCCCGGATCAGATTTCACACATACAGGGTAAGGTCGTAGAGAATCTCGCATTCGTGAAGCAGATGGCGCATCGAGAAAACTGAGGTTTAATTGAGGAGCCTTGAGCCTGATACTCTTGGGCTCACGGGTAAAGGCAAAAGAACATTGAGGAAAGAAAAATGAGCAAGCACGACATGTCGGGCGGTGAATTGGAGCCCATTGAGAAAGCCAGTCTGGACGAACTTCAAGCATTGCAACTACAGCGCATGAAATGGTCCTTGCAACATGCCTACGACAACGTGCCGCACTATAAGCAGAAGTTCGATGACGCCGGCGTGCATCCGAATGACCTGAGTCAATTGTCGGATCTCGCCAAGTTTCCGTATACGACAAAAAAGGATTTGCGAGACACCTATCCTTTTGGCATGTTCGCAACGCCAATGCGCGACGTGGTGCGTATTCATGCATCTTCGGGCACCACGGGCAAGCCGACGGTAGTTGGCTATACCAAAAACGACATCGCAATGTGGGCCAACATGATGGCCCGGTCCTTGCGCGCTTGCGGGGGGACGCCTGACGACATCATCCTCAATTCCTATGGCTACGGTCTTTTCACGGGCGGGCTCGGAGCCCACTACGGTGGCGAGTGTTTGGGTGCGGCCGTGATTCCCATGTCAGGCGGGCAGACGGAAAAACAGGTGCAATTGATCCAGGATTTCAAGCCCACCATCATCATGGCGACCCCTTCCTACATGCTCACAATCGCCGATGAAATGGTCAAGCAGGGTTTGAAGGCGAACGAAACCAGTTTGCGAGTCGGTATTTTTGGTGCGGAGCCCTGGACCAACGAAATGCGTAAAGAGATTGAAGAGCGTTTGGGTCTCGATGCTGTCGATATCTATGGCTTGTCAGAAGTGATGGGACCTGGCGTCGCCTGCGAATGTGTCGAGACCAAGGATGGCCCGCACATATGGGAGGATCACTTTTTCCCGGAGATCATCCACCCGGAAACCGGAGAAGTGCTCCCCGATGGTGAAATGGGCGAACTGGTCTTTACATCACTATCCAAGGAAGCGCTGCCAATCATTCGTTACCGTACGCGCGATCTGACGCGTTTGTTGCCAGGAACGGCGCGCAGTATGAGGCGGATGGAGAAGATCACCGGGCGTAGTGATGACATGTTGATTATTCGCGGTGTCAATGTTTTCCCGACTCAGATTGAGGAAATCCTGCTGAAGAACCCAAATCTTTGCGCCCAGTATCAGTTGCAGGTATCCCGTGAGGGACACCTGGACAAGCTAGATGTCTATGTAGAGATCCGCAGCGATCTTTCAGAAAACATCGGTGAGATCAAGCGAAACGAAATAGGTGCCGAAATGCAGCGGCAAATCAAAGTGTTAGTCGGGGTTACCGCAGATGTTCATGTGGTCGAGACCGACAAGGTTGAAAGAACATTGGTAGGAAAGGCCCGCCGGGTAATTGATCGCAGGTCAAAATAGACGGGCAATAGTGGAAATGGACTGCATTATTGACCATTTCTTCACACTTTATGATTTATAGTGCATTTTACAAGAGGCAGGATTTGCGGAAATGATCGTAGGATAAGTGGGGGTATATTCGCAGGCTCGGGATTGACGTTGAACATGCTTCATCCATCGAGCCGATTGGTTTTTCTAAAGCAGTTCTTGTAGTCAAACAACGAGGAGGGTCGTATGAATAAACTACTGGCAAAAACGCTGGTTGCTGCATCAATCGCCGGGGCCGCGTTTGCGGTGCAGGCACAAGAAGTCACCCTGAAGGTCCATCACTTTTTGGGACCAACGTCAGTCATCCAGACTGGCATGTTCCAGCCTTGGTGTGACAAACTGGCCAAGCAGTCAGCGAATAAGCTCAAGTGCCAGATCTATCCGGCAATGCAATTGGGTGGTAGCCCCCCACAATTGTTCGATCAAGCCAAGGATGGAATTGCCGACATAACCTGGATTGTTGGTGGCTACATGGGTAAGCGCTTTGAAAGATTGCAGGTCTTCGAACTGCCTTTCATGATGACCAATGCGGATGCGACCAGTCGCGCGGCTTGGGATTTCACGCAAACGTATGCCAAGGATATGTTCAAGGACGTCCATCTTCTCGCCGTTCACGTCCATGGCCCTGGTGTAATTTTCACCAACAAGCACAAGGTCGAAACTCAGGCAGACTTCAAGGGTCTGAAGGTACGTGGCCCTACGCCGACAATCATGAAAATGCTTGGGCAAATGGGCGCGACACCTGTTGGCATGCCGGTTCCGGCCGTTCCTGAAGCACTGTCCAAAGGTGTGATTGATGGCGCCGTGATTCCCTACCAGGTGGCGCCTGGCGTCAAGGTGAACGAGTTGGTCAAGTTTGCTGCAGAAACCGATCCCAAGTACAACGCTTTGTACACCACGGTATTCTTTGTAGTCATGAACAAGGCCAAGTACGACTCACTGTCACCCGACCTGAAGAAGGTGCTTGACGCCAACTCGGGCCAGGAATTCTCGGCATTCATGGGTCGCACGCAAGAGGGTGACGACGTCAATGGCCGCAAGATAGTGGTCGACTCGGGTGTTGCCATCAACGTGATCCCGGCTACGGAACTTGAAAAATGGAAGAAGGCTACTGACAACATCGATGATGCATGGGCGGCGTCCATGTCCAGCCAGGGGCTCGATGGCAAGAAGATGCTGCAGACAGCGCGTGACCTAGTCAAGAAGTACACGAAGTAGTTTTTGTTTAACATTGCCCGAGTGCCGGCCTTGCCGGCACTCGGTTTTTATTGACTGAGGCTTGTATCAGTCGTTCCCCTTCCAGTATCCCCAGCCGAGGAGTTATCGATGGCCGACGCACTATTTGTTGATCGCCAACTGCGACCCAATGCCTTGGTCGGTCGGATTCTCTTTAAGGTCTGCCGATTTTTCGCTGTTTGCGCTGGCATTATTTTGATATTGATGGCGCTGATGTCATTGACCAGTATTGTCGGCCGCACATTTTTTCAGCATCCAATTCTTGGCGACTACGAACTGGTGCAGATCATGTCCGCGATTGCGGTCTCGATGAGCCTGCCTTTCTGTCAGACGTGTCGCGGCCATATCATTGTCGATTTTTTTTCTACTGGCTTGCCTGCAAAGGCGAACAAGATGCTGGACATTGTTGCAAGTCTTCTGCTTGCGACAGCTGCCTTTATCTTAACGTGGCGAATTGGCGTCGGCTTCAATGACATGCTTACCAATCGGGATGCATCGATGCTGCTCGACATTCCGACCTGGTGGGGCTATTTGCCTATGGTCCCATCGTTCTTCCTGCTCGGTTGCGCTGCGCTCTATACCGCCTGGGTCGATTTCTCGGGAGCTTCCGCATGACCGGTATTGAACAAGGATTGCTAATCGGGGGCTTGATGTTGCTGCTGCTGGCTCTGAGGGTGCACATCGGCATGGCCATGATGCTGGCCGGTTCCATAGGTTATGTCTGGCTTTCCGATTTCGACACCTTGATGAATTACTTCAAGAGTGCAGCCTACGCCCGGTATTCGATTTACGATCTGTCGGTGGTGCCGCTCTTCCTGCTGATGGGTCAGTTCGCCACGCACGGCGGTCTTTCCAAGTCACTGTTCCGTGCCGGGAATGCGCTAATTGGTCACTGGCGTGGTGGCATGGCCATGGCTGCTGTTGGTGCAAGCGCCGGTTTCGGCGCCATTTGCGGATCTTCGCTGGCAACGGCGGCGACCATGGGGCAGGTGGCTCTGCCTGAACTGCGCCGCCACAAATACTCGGGGCGTCTTGCTACTGCGGCCATTGCCGCGGGAGGCACGCTGGGTATTCTGATTCCACCTTCCGTGCCGCTGGTGATCTACGCCATCATCACGGAACAGAATATCGCCAAACTGTTTGTCGCCGCATTTATTCCAGGAATTATTGCCGCGCTTGGCTACATGGTGGTTATCGGCATCGTCGCTCGCGTTGATCCCAGTCAGGCTCCCGCAGGCGTGCGGCATCCGTTCAAGGAGCGACTATTTGCTCTGGCAGGAACCTGGCCGGTACTACTGATTTTTACCGCTGTAATTGGCGGTATCTACGGCGGTATCTTTACTCCCACGGAGGCAGCATCGATAGGGGTACTGGCAACCGCCTATGTCGCGTGGAAAACAGGCGGACTGAAAGGCCATGGCTTTCTGGAATGCATGTACGGCGCAGCTCAGGCCACGGCGATGATCTTCTTCATCCTGCTCGGCGCCGACATAATGAACGTATTCCTCGCCTTGACTCAACTGCCGGCCGAACTGGCAAATTGGGTCACCGGCATGGGTTTGTCGCCGTTGCTGGTATTGTTTACCATCATCATCATCTACCTGGTACTTGGCTGCATCATGGACAGTCTGTCGATGATTCTGCTGACCATCCCGATTTTCTTTCCCATCATTATGGGTACCGATTTTTGGGGCCTCGATGAACAGTCCAAAGCAATCTGGTTCGGCATTCTGTCGCTGATGGTGGTTGAAGTCGGCCTGATCACGCCGCCGGTTGGCTTGAACGTCTATGTCATCAGCAGCATGGCCAAGGACGTTCCGATGAAGGAAACCTTCAAGGGCATTGTCCCGTTTCTGGCATCAGACGTCTTGCGCATTGTCCTTTTGGTATTCTTCCCTTCGATAGCCTTGTTTGCCTTGAGTTTTTAGGTCAATTCAAAAAAGTCGGCGCTGGTAACACGGCGACCGACCGGGATAGCAGGTATGTATGGGTTCGCGGTGAGGCCGGCGGAGTCAGGATGTGACGCCGGGATAGCCCGTTTTTCGCGGGCTATCTTGTCTGATACAAACACGAGCGATGCGCGGGAGCTTCAGTAGGTCTCCACGTGGTAGCGACCGTGTTGCAGCAGCTCCATCTTGAGTTTTTTCCAGTCAAGTCCGTTCTCGTCGCAGATGTCGCTGAATGCCTCGTCTACGCCTTTCTCCATGCTTTTCAGTCCGCACAAGTAAAGATAAGTGTTTTCATCTCGTAGAAGCCCGGCGACATCCTTTCCTCGTGCGCGGATCAGATCCTGGACATACTGCCGGGGTTGATCCGGAACTCTTGAAAAAGCCAGGTTGATATCGAGAAACTCTTTGGGCAACCGTGTCAGCGGGCCAAAGTAGGGCAGTTCTCCTGGAGTTCTGGCGCCGAAAAACAGCGTCAAATTTCCGTCCTCGCCCGTCGCAGACTTCCTCCGTCGTCGTTCGGTCATCGCTCTCATTGGGGCAGATCCGGTACCGGTGCAAATCATCAGCAACTTGCTGCCTGGATGATTCGGCATCAGGAAGCTGGTGCCGTAGGGACCAACAACCTGAACAGTATCGCCCTTCTTCAGGTCGCAAAGGAAGTTTGAAGCCACTCCGCGGACGGGGGCGCCGTCGTGATCCGCGGTGACTCTTTTTACCGTAAGTGACAAATTGTTGTAATGGGGTCGCTCGCCGTCGCGCGGGCTGGCTATTGAATACAGCCGGACATGATGCGGTTTTCCGCTGGCATCGACTCCCGGCGCAAGAATACCAATGGTTTGCCCCTCAAGAACCGGAAAGGAAGCGTTTCCGAAATCGAGAACGATGTGGCGGATATCGCTTGAGGCGTCCTCCGCTGTCAGGCGAAAATTGCCGCTGACAGTGGCCACGGTAGGTCGTTGGATCGAGTAGAGATTGACGTAGGGGTGTGCGGCAGACCACGGAGGTGGAGCGACACCACCCTGTCCGGACGTAGCCGCGGCGGCAATTCGTTCTACGTCATCGGGGAAGGTAGTCGAAGTCTCCTCCGCGTCAGCGGTATGACCCTCCTCAAGAGCGAGCTGCACGGGCAGCTCGTCCCATAGCAGTTGGTCGGCGAGAGAATAGGCCTCGCTAGTATGGACATTACGCCAACTGTCGATGGCCCCTGTCGGGCAGGGTGAAATGCAGTTGTAACAGAGTTTGCATTTCTCGACGTCGACCACATAGTTGCGTGAATCGTGGCTGATCGCATTAACCGGACAGGTTTCTTCGCAGGTATTGCAGCGAATACAAATTTCGGGGTCGATCAAGTGCTGACGCAGGATCGCCACCGATGGTGCTCCATCGACATTGGCAGCCATATTTACTTCCTTCGACTCAGTTGAATCGGACGTACTCGAAGTCTATCGCTTGATTATTGATTCCTCGCGACGGAGGTGCAATCCAGTTCGCGTACTTGCCGGGTTGATCGACACGACCCATAAGGGAGCTGACAAAAGCCCGATCCTCAACCGAAGGCAGCCATTCGAGGTGATGGTGTGTCCATTCCGCTTCCGACACCACATTTCCGGTCGGGGATATTTTGGCCGCTGACAGGGGACCGATCTTGCGGTTGAAGGCTTTGTGGGGTGCTGACAGTTTGAACGGAATGCCAGCTTTCTGGATGATCTTGTTCCAGCGTTCAATGCCGGTTTTGGCGTCGACAACATAGTCATCACGCAGCTTTTCGTTGATCGCATTGAGATAGGGAGCCTGAATGGTTGCGAGCTTGCCATCGGCGATTTCGAGCACTGGATAATTCGCATCGCTAAGCAAGTGATCATCATCCTGCTTGGTTTCTTCGTATCGGCCCTTGAGTCCGGTGTTATAGAAGGTCGCGGCATTCGACGAAACGTCTGCGCCGAACAGGTCCATGGTTACGCTGAAATGGAAGTTGAGATAGCGTTGAATGGTTGGCAAGTCAATAACGCCGGCGGCGCGGATTTTCGCTACGTCGTCGGTCTTGAGCTGGTTCATGACATCGCAGGTGCGCTGGATGACGCGGCCGACGCCGGATTCTCCAACAAACATGTGATGCGCTTCTTCGGTCAGCATGAACTTGCAGGTGCGCGCCAAGGGATCAAAGCCGGACTCAGCCAGTGAGCAAAGCTGATACTTGCCGTCACGGTCGGTGAAGTAGGTGAACATGAAGAAGGACAGCCAATCCGGTGTGCGTTCATTGAAGGCACCGAGGATGCGAGGATTGTCGGCGTCGCCAGAGCGGCGCTCGAGCAAGGCTTCGGCCTCTTCGCGTCCGTCGCGGCCGAAATAGGCGTGCAGCAGGTAGACCATGGCCCAGAGGTGGCGGCCTTCCTCAACGTTCACCTGAAACAGGTTGCGCATGTCGTAGAGCGAAGGGCAGGTTAGGCCCAGATGGCGCTGCTGCTCGACGGAGGCGGGCTCGGTGTCGCCCTGCGTCACGATCAGGCGGCGCAGGTTGCTGCGGTACTCACCAGGAACTTCCTGCCAGGCAGCCTCGCCCTTGTGGGCACCAAAATTCACCTTGCGGCCTTCCTCCGCCGGGTTGAGAAAGATTCCCCAGCGATAGTCGGGCATCTTGACGTAATCGAAGTGCGCCCAGCCACCGGGATCGACACTGACTGCGGTACGCAGATAAACGTCGAAATTCTGCGAGCCATCGGGGCCCATGTCCTGCCACCAGTTGATGAACTCGGGTTGCCAGTGCTCGAGGGCGCGTTGTAGCGTCTTGTTGTCCGAGAGTCCTACGTTGTTCGGTATTTTTTGGTTGTAATCGATGCTCATTGCATTCTCCTGTTGGGTTGGGGGTGCATTTTTTGTGGGACCGCGTCAGACGCGTTCCCAGTTGAACTTCGCTTTGTTGCCACTGCCGAATATTTTCAGCGCGCCGGTTTCGCCAACGGCGTTGGGTCTGATAAAAATCCAGTTCTGCCAGGCCGAGAGGCGGCCAAAAACGCGGGTTTCCATGGTTTCACCTGGGCCAAAACGAAGATTGGCCTCCATCGCAGTGAGTGCGTCTGGCGAGAGGCTGGCGCGTTCTTCGAGAACAATGCGGATCTCGTCTTCCCAATCCAGGTCGTCTGGCGTGCCTGTCACCAGACCAAGTTCTGACGCTTCCGCCGCGCCAAGCGTCTTGCCGATTGCATTTCTCGCGGCTGCAATCGGTCCTTCTTCGTCGTAAAACCGTGCAGCGATTCGGTAACGGCCGTTGATCATGGGATAACTGCCGAAGTTCATTTCGGACAGCGCGACCTTGGCCTCCTGCTCTGGGGTGTCGGGCAGGGATAGCATGTAGCTGCGGTCAGCAGCCAACAACAACTCGGCCAGGGTTCCTGCGAAACAAGTGCCTTGCTCAACCAGAGCAATCAGAGTGCGCGATGTGACATCGAGGCGTGCCAGAGTTCTGCGCAGCATGCCGATGACTTCACGGACGAACCAGTGCTGCTGATGCTTGACCATCGACGCATCCGCATCAAGTACGAATTGTGCGTCGCCCGTGGTCTTGAGTATCCAGGTACCAATTTCGAGATCATTGGTGCGCAGCATCAAAATCGCATCATCAAGCTCTCGTGCCATTTTGAGCGGCCACCAGGCAGCACCGTCGGCAACAATGGCGTCGACGCTGTCAGCAACCTTGGCTATGGGCGCCGAAACATTGATGGTGGCTTTCCTGGCCGTGCGATCAATGACGACATCCACGGTTTCATAGTGATAGCCGACATCATCAATAGTGCGCTTGACTGGAGTCAGCGCGATGCCTTGGGCATCCTTCGGGCGATCGCTCAATTCCGCGAGTTGCTCGGCGCGTTGTTGCACCTTTTCGGCAAACTGCTGGGGTTTGGCGTAGTCATCGATGAGGCGCCATTCCTTGGCGCGCTGTGCGCGTATGCCTTCGGTCAACGTGCAAAATATGTCGGCATGATCGCGGCGGACCCGGCGCTTGTCGGTAACCCGGGTGAGTCCGCCTGTGCCTGGCAGTACGCCGAGCAGCGGAACTTCCGGAAGACTGACAGCGGAAGAACGATCGTCAATCAGAATGATCTCGTCGCAGGCCAGCGCCATTTCGTAGCCGCCACCTGCAGTGGTTCCATTACATGCGGCGATAAATTTCAGGCCTGAATGGCGGCTGGAGTCCTCAATGCCGTTGCGCGTCTCATTGGTGAATTTGCAGAAATTCACTTTCCAGGCATGCGTCGAGAGGCCCAGCATGAAGATGTTTGCGCCCGAGCAAAAAATACGTTCCTTTCCGCTGGTCATGACAACGCTTCTGACCTCGGGATGTTCAAATCGGATTCGTTGCAGAGCGTCATGAAATTCAATATCGACGCCGAGATCGTAGGAATTGAGCTTGAGTTTGTAACCCGGCTTGATACCGCCGTCTTCGTTGATATCCAGGCTAAGCGTTGCCACCGGGCCGTCAAAAGTCAGGCGCCAGTGCTTGTACTGGTCAGGATGAGTGTCATACGTGATGGTCTGCGGGGGGGCTTCAGGATAAGTCATTCGCTTCTCCGTTATCTAAATTTATGATTAGTTTCTGACAACTTGACGCAACTGCTTGAGGCATTCCTCCGGCTTTTGGCCGGTGGTATCCAGAGTGAAATCCGCTTTTGAATACAGCGGTTCGCGGGCTACAAGAATTCGGCGCATGTCTTCCATGGCTTCGGCATTGCCTTCCATGGGGCGGAAGTCTCCTTGCGCAACAACCCTGGCCATGTGCTCTTCGGGTGTTGCCTTTACCCAAACCGTGAAACAGTTCATCAGCAGCAGATTGAACGTTTCGGTTTCGGACACGATGCCGCCGCCGACGGTGATGACGGCCGATTCATTCTGGGTGATGAACTTTTCCAGGCAGCGTCGCTCAAGGCGACGATACCCCGGCTGGCCGTAAAGCTGAAAAACCTCGTTGAGGCTCATGCCGGCCTCGGCTTCAATTGCGCTATTCAATTCGACAAATGGTGTCGAAAGTTCTTTCGCCAGAACGCGACCCAATGTCGATTTGCCCGCACCGCGCAGGCCTACCAGCGCAACACGTTTTCTGCGCGCCGCATCTTCCTTGCCGAAATCGCGCATCAGACGCAGCAGGGCCTCTTCGAGTTTGGCTGGCGGAAGTTGTTCGAGGAAATGGAATATCAAGCGGTACTCGGGAGAACTGTGTTGCGGCTCAAGCAGTTCTATTAGGGAAATTCCCAGCGCATGTGCAACGTGGCGCAGCACTATGATGGAAGGATTGGTCTCGCCGCTTTCCACCTGCGCGAGGTATCGCTCCGAAACATCGGAATTCATAGCCAGCGCCTTGCGCGACATGCCGCGCCTCGCACGCGATTCGCGGACACGAAAGCCCAATGCTTGAATGAACTCTGTGTCGGCAACCTCATCAACCAAACTTGCGCGATCGACTGCTTCGGTTTTCTCGCTTGATCCCATATTCTTGCTTACCCGTTGAGTTCAACTAAATGAGCGCTGTACTTTCGTGCACTATATTGCCTATCTTTGATACAGGTCAACATAATTCTTTTATATCTAATGTAAAAATACGATGTAAAGACTGTAACTTATTGAAAAAAAGTAATAAAAAAGTTTTGATGGAATGATGCGAAATAATGCATAAGACTATTGACGGCAAGGTTTTTTTTGATAATAATTCGTCCAGCACTGCAGTATGGTTCATTACTGGAACAATAGTTCCGAGTCTAACGGATAACGCGTCCTGAACGCCAAGGTGTGACGGATCGCTACTAAGGAGGCACTAATGGCTGATGGTTTGTTCGACCAGTTTCAAAACTGGTATGAGAAGCGCCACGACTACGCACGTGACTGGAAAGCACGCACAGGTGGTCAGGTTGTGGCAACGATGTGCACTTACACGGCGGAAGAGCTGCTGATCGCCGCCGGAATGCTTCCGGTTCGTGTGCTTGGTGCTCATGAACCGCAGAACGTAACCGAGCCGCACATTTTCGGCATGTTCTGTCCCTTCTGCCGCGATTCGCTGGCACAGGGTTTGTTGGAGCGTTTTGACTACGCCGAGGGCGTGACATTGACCCAATCCTGCATTCAGTATCGGCAGACCTTCAGTTCCTGGCGCAGCAATGTTCCTACCGTGCAGTGGGACTATTTTGTACCGATGCCCAACGAAGTGCAGTCACCGCATGCGCGCAAGGCGCATTACGCGGAAATTCAGGCTTTTCGTGTATTCCTGCAGGCACTGACTGGCAAGGAATTGACTGACGAGATGCTCAGAGAAGCGCTCGCAGTGGTTGATGAAAACCGCCGCCTGTTGCGCGAACTGTTCGAGTATCGCAAGGAGGCCAATCCGAAGGTTACCGGTTGTGAGGCTCTGTACGCTTCCATTACGGCTCAGTTTGTAGACAAGCGTGAGCACAACGAGATGCTGAAGAAAGTGTTGGCTGCTCTGCCGACCCGTCAGTTGAATCGCCCCGAAGGTGTGCGTTTCATGACCATCGGCTCGGAAAACGATGACCTTGCCTTTATGGCCATGGTCGAGTCGGTCGGTTCCACGATTGTGATTGACGACCAGTGTTCCGGTACCCGCTACTTCTGGAATCAGTCGAAGCCGGAAGATGATGTAATCAAGGCGATTGCCGATCGATACTGTGACCGTCCGGCCTGTCCGACCAAAGACTACCCGGTTCACACTCGCTATGATCATGTTCTGGGCCTGGCAAAAGAGTTCAATGCTCGTGCCGCGATTTTCCTGCAGCAAAAGTTCTGCGATCCGCACGAGGGTGATTATCCGGATCTGAAAAAGCATCTTGAGGACAACGGTATTCCAACGCTGTTCCTGGAATTCGACATTACCAACCCCATCGGCCCCTTCCGCATCCGTATCGAGGCTTTCCTCGAGACGATGAGCGACGAAGAGCTGTTCTAACCAGACGGGAGAGCAAGATGACCGCACCAAACAAATATCCGACCGAATCCCTCAAGCTGTGGGGCAAGGCGAAGCAGCTGCGCGAGCAGTACTACAAGAACTACGCCGATGCCAAGGACAAAGGCGGCTTGCGCTGGTCCGGTTCAGCCTGGGCGCTGGACGCCCTGCCGGCCGGTCTTGGCGATGACGTCTATTCGCTGACTGGCGAGCCCTACGCGGCGGCTGTCGCTCACGATCCCAAGTTTGCCAAGGAATGCATGGATGCCGCCGAGTCGGTGGGCTTTGCTCGTGACCTGTGCTCCTACATGCGTATTTACTGGGGTGGTATGCACCTCGACAAGTACCTCTATGGTGGCAAGTTTCCCAAGGCCGACTTCATTTTCCAGACACAGATCTGCTGCTCGCATTCGAAGTGGTACCAGCACGTTGCCAAGGAAGAGCAGATTCCCCAGTTTTATGTGGACGTCGGTGTCGGTCCCTACAAGGACATGAACGAGGCGCGTCTCGATTACGTCACCAATCAGTTGCACGATGGCATCGAGTTCCTCGAGAAATCGACCGGTCGCACTTTCGACGACGAGAAGTTCCTCAAGGCCGTCAAGAATGAGATGCGCTCTACCAGTCGCTGGGCTGATATTTGTGCACTGAACAAGGCCAAGCCGGCACCGCTCGACGAGAAGACCATGTACTCACTCTACGTGCTGGCCACGTTGTCGAAGTCGTCGCAGTGGTGTGCCGACTTCTACGACGAGCTTTACGAAGAAGTCAAAGATCGCGTCGCCCGTGGCATCGCGGCAGTGCCCAATGAAACCTGCCGCATGATGTCCGACACGCAGCCACCCTGGTCCTTCCTGAAGATCTTCCGCTACCTTGAAACCTACGGTGCGGTGTCGATCGGCTCGCTCTACACCTTTGCCCTCGAAGGAATCTGGGAAGACAAGCCCGATGGCAGTTGGGGCGGTCGTTCCTTGCCTTGGGAAAAGGGTATCGAGATGAATACCCGTGATCAAATTCTGCGCCTCTACGCTGACTGGAATCTTTCCAAGCCGCAGTGGCAGCACTTCTTCGATCCGCGCCTGAAGACCGCGATGATGCTGCGCATCGTCAAGGAATGGGGTGTCGACGGTGTAATGCTGCACCTCAACCGCGGCTGCGAAGGTTTGTCGCTCGGCATCATGGAAAACCGTGGTGGTATCGCCAAGGCCGGTGTGCCGATCATGACCTTCGAAGGCAACATGGGCGACGAACGCGAGTTTGACGAGACGCGAACGCAGGCCAGGGTAGATGCTTTCATGGAACAGCTCGGTTTGCGCCGTCAAGCTGCCTAATTTGTTGAAGATACATACAGGAGGAATCTAGGATGATTACCGCTGGAATTGATATGGGCTCGCGCAGCGTCAAAGTAGTGCTGCTGGAAGAGCTTGACGTAAATGGTGCGCCACAGTTGAAATATGGTGTAAAGAAGGCGTACATCATGATGCCTGGCGACATGGATCAGGACGTGGCAGCCGAGAAGGCCTACGATGAGGCCCTGGCTGAGGCTGGGCTGAAGCGCGAGGATGTGTCGGCAGTGTTCGCCACCGGTGCTGGGCGCAAGCAGGTTGCTTTTGCGAAGGAAGGTGTTACCGAAATGACAGCTGGTGCCAAGGGTGCGGTTTTCATGTACCCGGCGGCGCGTACCGTGGTCGATGTTGGCGCTGAGGAAGGTCGCGGTATGAAGACCGACGCCGAAGGCAAGGCGATCGATTTTGCCGGTAACGAGAAGTGTGCTGCGGGAGCAGGTTCTTTTGCCGAGGCCATGTCGCGGGCGCTACAGATGTCGCTCAAGGAGTTTGGTGAGGCCAGCTTGCAGTCCGACAAGTCCATTCCGATGAACGCGCAGTGCACGGTGTTTGCCGAGTCCGAAGTGGTCTCGCTGATTCACTCCTCGACCCCCAAGAACGACATTGCCAAGGCCGTGCTGGATGCGGTCGCCAGCCGCGTCTGCGCCATGGTGCGTCGGGTTGGTATTGAAGGTGAAGTGGTGCTGATCGGCGGCATGGTGCATAACGCCGGCTTCGTCAGCTCGCTGAAGAATGCGATGGGCGTCGATACGATTTCCCTGCCGGACATGCCAGAGTACATCAGCGCACTGGGCTGCGCGATGATCGCCGCCGAGCGTCAGCACTGATGAGTCCGCTGCGTAGCAGGCGGGCCAGCAAAAGACACTGACCTCGCCGCTACGGATGAACCCTTAAGAAAGAGGAGTGAAAAATGAACACTGAAACAACTGCACCAACCGCCCCGGAAAAGAAGGAATTTTGGCGCTGGCAGGAAAACGTCTGGTTTGACGAAACGAAAGACTGGAAGACCGCCAAAATCGTGACCTGCGGCATCGACGTCGGCTCCGTATCGTCCCAGGCAGTACTGGTTGTCGACGGCGAACTATATGGCTTCAATAGCATGCGTACCGGCAATAATTCGCCGGACTCGGCCACCAACGCGCTGGCCGGCATCATGGATAAGTGCGGCATGAAGCAGGAAGATATCCATTTTGTGGTGGGAACCGGCTACGGCCGAGTCAATGTGCCTTTCGCGGACAAGGCCATTACCGAGATCGCCTGCCATGCTCGTGGTGCCAATTACATGGGCGGCAATGGTGTGCGTACCATTCTCGACATGGGCGGCCAGGACTGCAAAGCCATCCATTGTGACGAGAAAGGAAAAGTCACCAACTTCCTGATGAACGACAAGTGCGCTGCTGGCACCGGTCGCGGCATGGAGGTGATCTCCGATTTGATGCAAATCCCGATCGCCGAACTCGGACCGCGTTCATTCGACATCGATAGCGATGTCGAGGCCGTGTCGTCGGTTTGCGTCGTGTTTGCCAAGTCCGAGGCTCTCGGTCTGCTCAAGGCCGGCTACACCAAGAACAAGGTGATCGCTGCTTATTGTCAGGCGATGGCTGAGCGGGTGGTTTCGCTGCTCGAACGTATTGGTGTTGAGGAAGGCTTCTTCATTACTGGTGGCATCGCCAAGAACCCGGGTGTCGTCAAGCGCATCGAGAAGTTGCTCGGCATCAAGGCGATGGAAACCAAAGTGGATAGCCAGATCGCCGGTGCCCTCGGTGCCGCGTTGTTTGGCTATACCTTGGCATCGAAGAAAGCCGCCGCTGCAGCTGCTGCCTGATAGCATCGCATGGTAGCCGGTCTGTTGCCGGCCACCTTGCGAACTTGACCAGAAAGGGAATGACATGATCGCCAATTACGGATACAAGG
Source organism: Sulfuritalea sp. (assembly GCA_021738385.1). Classification (GTDB taxonomy): domain Bacteria; phylum Pseudomonadota; class Gammaproteobacteria; order Burkholderiales; family Rhodocyclaceae; genus Sulfuritalea. The sequence continues at coordinate 45,114 of JAIPCF010000012.1, forward strand.
ACGGCTCGGGTGAGTATTACATCAGCATCGATACCGACAAGTGCATCGACTGCGCGGCCGAGCGTGCCTGCCTGACCGCGTGTCCGAAGCAGATGTTCGAGATCATCGAAGATGACTACGATGATCAGGTCGCCTGGATCAAGAAGCCGAATTGCCGCACCCTTGCCTATGACTGTGCCGATTGCAAGCCGTCTTCTGGCTATACCAGCCTGCCTTGCATCACCGCCTGCACACCAGGTGCGATCAAGCATTCATGGTGAGCGCGATGATACCCAAGGCGCAGCCCCCGAAGTTTGTCATTCCGATCGCTCAGCATAAGGAGGTCAGCGTCGAAGATGTCCTGATCAAGGATGGCTGGGTAAGGCAGACCACCATCGGGGAACCACGCCTGACCGAGATCGTTCAGAACTATAAGGCGATGGGCTTCGAGGTCCATGTCGAGGAGTTCAAGACGGAAGGCGCCGATTGCACCACCTGTTTTGACGCGGGTCAGGAAATGGGTTTCATGTACGGCACGGTCTATGTGCGAAAGCGCGGCGAGCCGGCGGGTGAAGACGAACTGTTTTAAGAATTGCGGCGCGGTAAAAGGCGGCGCGAACCAATTAAAGGAGAGTTGGAATGGCTGAACAGAAACGAGTATTGCGTGTGCTGAAGCAAAGCGATCTGGATGCAGTAGTCGCGATCGATGCACTCACCACCGGAGAGCCGCGCCGCGAATACTACGAGCGCAAATTCGCCGGTATCCTCAACAAAAACGCCAACATCAATACCTCGATCGTTTGCGAAGTCGACGGCAAGGTCGTTGGTTTCATGATGGGCTACCTGTTTTTCGGCGAGTTCGGCATTACCGACGCGACGTCGACCATCGATACGATGGGTGTGAATCCAGAGTATCAGAAGCACGGCATTGCCGCCGAAATGCTGGATCAGTTCATGATGAACATGAAGGCTGCCGGAGTGAAGAAGGTCTATACCCTGGTGAATTGGGATGACTTCGCATTGGAGAAGTTCTTCTCACGCAACAAGTTTGTTCCCTCGAAGCGTATCAATCTCGAGTGCGTTCTTCCCTGAGACAGTGACATTGAGGCAAACAGGTCATGTGGATCGATACCCATTGTCATACGAAATATTCGTACGACAACTGGCTCGAACCACTTGATCTGATCCGGCGCGCAAAGGCACTCGGACTTGATGGTGTTTGCATCACCGAGCATTACTCCTATGAGGCGTCGGAGCCTGTCGAAAAGATTGGCAGGGAAGAGGGCTTGTTGATACTCCGAGGTGTGGAGATCGCCACTGATCGTGGCCACATGCTGGCTTACGGAGTAGAAGACGACGGCTGGAACTGCTGGGGGCGCGATAGCTATCTGCCGATGGGCGAGGTGATCGAACGGATCAACGAACTTGGCGGCATCTGCGTTCCAGCGCACCCGTTCAGGGATGTCGGGCTCGCCAGTCTGCTCGAAGGTTTGCTGGATTTGCAGGGAATTGCAGCGGTCGAGACGCACAACGGCAATAACAACGACGGCGACAATGATCTGGCGATCACGGCGTCGGCACACATGAAACTGCCGTCGCTTGGCGGCAGCGACTGCCACAAAACAGTCGCCGTGGGTCGCTGCGCAACAGAGTTTTCAGAGTCCGTGCATGACATGGCAAGTTTTATCGCTGCCATAAAGTCTGGCGCTTGCCGTGGGGCTTATTACGCGCCATATGCGGCGGCTCAGGGGTAAGCGGGACAGCGCGGAATCACAGTGCCGAGCACGCATTCTTAAAGAGCAAGCAGATCTTGTATCAAGGAGGAAGCAATGCAAGCCGTACAGACGTCCGAGATCAAGTGGTACAAGAGTCGGCAGGCGCCCGAAGCGGTTGCCGCAGGCGCCATGGTTCGCCTGAGCATCGACGGCAAGGACGTCGATGCCCCAGAGGGTGTTTCATTGCTCTCGGCAGCGAGTGCGGCCGGAATCTATATTCCCGCGCTTTGTGCTCATCCCGATCTGCCGCCCAGTTCGCAGCGCGGAGGTGGCGACAGCGGCTGCAATCTTTGCGTGGTCGAAATTGCCGGCACCACCGGCATGCGTACCTCTTGTTCCATCCCGGTCGAAGCGGGAATGGTTGTCACCACCACTTCTCCGGCAATCGACAAGTTGCGCAAGGAGCGCATCGCCAAGACGCTGGGCACGCATCCCCATGTATGTCTGACCTGCCCGCAGCGGGAAGGCTGTAGCCGCACCACGTGTTCCTTCGGCAATCCGGTCGAGCAGCGTTGCTGTTCCATCTTTGGCAACTGCGAATTACGCAAGGTTTCCGACTACGTCGGCATTCCGCCGACGACTCCCAATTACAAGCATGTTCAATTGCCTGTCATCAAGGACGAGCCTTTTTACGACCGTGACTACAACCTGTGCATTGACTGCCGTCGCTGCCTGGTGGCCTGCAATGAGGTTCGCGGAGTAGGCTGCCTTGAAGTCAAGAATACCGATGGGCGCACTTGGGTCGGCACGATTGCACCAACCTTGCTCGAATCCGGCTGCAAGTTTTGTAGTGCCTGTGTCACCGTCTGCCCCACCGGTGCGCTTAAGGATCGTACGCTGGACCCGGCGCATCTGGAAGAAACGCAAGTGCCGTGCAAGGCAACGTGTCCGGCCGGTATCGACGTGCCGCGCTATGTGCAACTGGTCGGTCTGGGCATGTACAGCGAAGCGGTGGCGGTGGTTCGTGAAAAGTTGCCCTTCCCCGGCATACTCGGCCGCGCCTGTTTCAGTCCGTGTGAGTCGGCTTGCCGGCGCAAGGATCTTGACGATCCGCTATCGATCCGCAGCCTGAAGCGTATCGCTGCCGACAACGATACCGGTTTGTGGCGCAAGTATTCCTACCAGTTGCCGTCTTCGGGCAAGAAGACAGCGGTGGTCGGTGCAGGGCCCGGCGGGCTGACGGCCGCCTACTATCTGGCGAAGAAGGGACACGGGGTTACCGTGTTCGATGCCATGCCGGCGGCAGGTGGCATGGCGCGCTACGGCATTCCTTCCTACCGCGTGCCGTTGGACGTGATTGATCAGGAAGTGTCCGAAGTGGAAAAGCTCGGTGTCGAGTTCCGCTTCAATACCCGCATCGAAAACATCGACGACTTGCTGTCACAGGGATTCGACTCGGTTTTCCTTGCCATTGGCGCCCAAAGCGGCGACCCTCTCGGCGTCCCCGGCGATCGCCTGCCGAACGTCATCGACAGCCCGACCTTCCTGCACGCGGCAACAACGGGAAAAGTCGGCTCTGGTGATACGGCAACGAGTGACGCAGCGATCGTGATCGGCAAGCGCGTAGCAGTGATTGGTGGCGGCAACGTTGCCACCGATAACGCTCGTTCCGCCAAGCGTTTCGGCGCCGAAGTTGTTGATATGGTTTATCGCCGCACCCGCGAGGAAATGCCGGCGCGCGACGATGAGGTGCAGGGTTGTATTGACGAGCAGGTCAATTTCCGCTTTTTGCTGGCGCCGAAGAAGATTGAACTCAACGACACCGGCAGTTCGCGCCTGAGAATCACCTACGTCAAAATGGAACTTGGCGAACCCGATGCTTCCGGTCGGCGCCGGCCGATGGAAGTGGCCGGCAGCGAGTTCACCGAAGATGTCGATCTGGTCATATCCGCCATCGGTCAGCGTCCCGAGGAAATTACCGGCTACGGTGTACAGATCGCAAAGAACAATCGCATCCAGGTTCGCGAGGACAGCATGCTCACCAGCCGTCCCGGCGTCTTCGCCGGCGGCGATTGCGTGCTCGGCCCATCAACGCTGATCGAATCCGTGGCCCAAGGCCGAAAAGCGGCAGCAGCGATGGATGCTTTCCTTGGCGGTGACGGCAACATTGAAGAGAAGCTGCTGCCGGATTGGGACACCGATCCCTACATCGGCCGCGAAGAGGGTTTCAACAGCACGAAACGTTTTCATCCGATCTTCATCGATCCCGCCAAGCGCAACAACTGGGACGAAGTCGAACTCGGGTTTGACGAAGCCACAGCGCGTGCCGAGGCCTTGCGCTGTCTGAAATGCAATCTTGCGCCGAAGATCGAAGACATGGTTCTGCCGCCGGAGTCCTGGCTGGAGCTGAATGCCGAGAACGTTGCTGGTGTGCAGATCGAGTCAGGGGTGTACCAGTTGCTCGACGG
>JAIPCF010000125.1 GCA_021738385.1 Sulfuritalea sp.
TGATCGGTGTGCGACCGTACTAGAAGACTTGGGAAAAGCGCTTCCGCGTCATTGGCATTTCCACCGACGATTATCGCGACAAGGCCGAGGCCTTCCTGCACCAGGCCAAGACCAGTTTCCGCCACTACATCGACAGCCGGCTGATGCTGGAGAATCTGCTGGGTGCCGACCGCTTGCCGCTGACGTTGCTGATTGATGCAGAAGGTCGCGTGCTGAGCAAAACCTATGGCGCCAGGGACTGGGACAGCCCTGAGTCGAGAGCCATGATTGCAGAGGTGTTCCGCATCAAGCACTGAACCCGGAGCGGGTATCATGAAAACTCGGCGATGGTGATACGGCGCCAAATGGTTGGCGCGTGCCTGGTGCGGGCCGATAGTCGCGAAAGCCACCGCTACCAGTTGCAATTCCATCCGGCGAGCGGCAGGATGGGCTGATGCAAAGCGAGTTTCACGATATCGTCAGTGAGTGGATTGAGGGGAAGAGCTGCCATGAGCCATAAACATCAGAATCTGCTGCGCACCATCTTTCAACTTCCCCCCAGCGGCAATATCCACTGGCGCGAAATCGAGTCGCTTCTGAATCACCTTGGAGCCACCATCGAGCCCGCGCACGGCGCCCGTTTTCGCGTCATGCTGAACCGGGTCGAAGGCTTCTTTCACCACCCTCACCACAGCAATGTCTGCGACAAGCAAACCATCAAACAACTGCGGGAATATTTGGCTCACGCCGGAGTTAGCCCGTCGAGTTACGAGGAAGAGAACAACTGATGCCGTTGAGTCCGGAGCCATTGCCTGGTTCGCGGCACGGAGCGGTCCGGCAAGCGTCATCAAGCCTTACCGAAAGCCGCGTCGCCGAAGGGCCGCTATCGGGTGTTGGGACGCAGGGAACGAGAGGCGGTGGTCACCCCTGGTGATCCAGGTCCGCGAAGAAATCACGATCCAAAGCAGAGCTGTGCTGCGGGGCTACCAGGTCAACCAGCGCTGCACGAAGCGGTTGTCACGCCGAATAAGCCAGCGTCTCAGCTCGTCACCCAACAGGATCGCTGCCGCGAACGGCAAGGCCAGCGATACCTCGAACCAGCCTATTGGCGCGGTACCGAAGAATGGCTGCAAAAGTTCGATCTGCGAGATCGCCGCGACCAGTCCAAGCTCCACCGCGATACCCACCCAAATCAGCTTGTTGCGGAAGATGCCGGCGGACAGGATGCTTTGCCGGCGCGTGCGGCAGATCAGCACATCCGCCACCTGGCAGATCACCACCGCCGCAAAGAAGGACGTGACCGCAGTCCGATAGAGCAATCCCGAGGTCGGTAGTTCGGTGCCCCATACCCAGCCGCCCTGATGCAGCACGACGAAGAATGCGAAGAAACCGGCAGCGGCCTGCAGCATGCCGATAATGCCGTAACTCATGCCCAGCAGCGGCCAGGTCAGCAGCCTTTCGTCACGCTGGCGCGGCGGTTGTTTCATCACATCTTGTTCCGGTGGTTCGCGTCCCAGCCCCAACGCCGGCAACAGGTCGGTACCCAGGTCGATGGTCAGGATCAGCACCACGGTCAGCGCCAGCGGCGCGTCGATCGCCACGAAGGCGATGAAGGGCAATATCTCGGGGATGTTGCTGGTCAGGATGTAGGCGATGAATTTCTTGATATTGGAGAAGATGGTGCGCCCCTCTTCAATGGCGTGCACGATGGTGGCGAAGTTGTCGTCCATCAGGATCATGTCCGCCGCCTCTTTCGCCACTTCGGTACCGGATACACCCATCGCCACGCCCATGTCGGCGTTTTTCAAGGCCGGTGCATCGTTCACCCCATCACCGGTGACGGTGACGATCTCGCCCTTCTTCTGCAATGCCTTGACGATCTGCAACTTCTGCATCGGTGTGGAACGCGCGAATACCAGCTCGCGACACTCCAGCAGAACGGAGAGTTCCTGCTCGCTCATCGCCAGCAATGTTTCGCCCACGATCACCCGGCCATGGCCGGTGAACAGGCCGACCTGACGGGCGGTGGACTCGGCAGTGGTGTGGTAGTCACCGGTGATCATGAATACGCGTATGCCCGCGCTGCGGCACTTGTCGACCGCTTCGGCGATCTCCGGGCGTGGCGGGTCGAGCATGCCCACCAATCCCAGATAGGCGAATTCCTCATCGGTGGCCGCATCGGCGTCGGTTGTCTTGCAGGCCAGCGCCAGCACCCGTTCGCCGCGCGCTGCCAGCACTTCGTACAGTTCCAGCGCCTTGCGGCGAGCGGTCTCATCGAACTTGACCTGTGCACCCTGATGCAAACGATGCGTGCATTTCTTGAATACGATCTCCGGCGCACCTTTCATGTAGGCGAGATTGGGCTGACCCTTCCCGGCTCTGTGCGTGGTGATCATGCGTTTGGTCGCGGAGTCGAACGGGCTTTCGTGCAGGCGCGGGAAGCGTGTCGCCAGATCGCCGATGGACTGCAAACGTTGCGCCAGAACCAGCAGTGCGCCCTCGGTCGGGTCGCCCAGATAGTGATGGTCGGTCAGCCGTGCGTTGTTGCACAACACCATGGCGGCCCAGGCTTCGGCGAAACCTTCCGCTTGCGACAGGCCGCTCTGATAGGCCGACCATTCGCGTTCGCCCAGCACCAGCGTGGCGACCTTCATCTGGTTCTGCGTGATGGTGCCGGTCTTGTCGGTGCAGATCACCGTGGTCGAGCCCAGCGTCTCCACCGCTTCCAGATTCTTGATCAGCGCGTTCTTCTTCGCCATGCGTTTGGAGGCCATGGTCAGCGCCAGCGTCACCGTGGGCAACAGGCCTTCCGGTACGTTGGCCACGATGATGCCGATGGCAAAGATCAGACTGCCGATGAATGGGTTGCCGAGCACCACGCTGAGCGCGAAGAACAGCACACCAAGCCCGATGGCGATGGCGGAGATGACGCGGATGAAATGGCGCAGCTCTTTGCGGATCGGCGTCTCCGCCTTGCCCGCTTCCTTGGTCATTTGCACGATCTGGCCAATCTGCGTGTTCATGCCGGTGCCGTACACCAGGGCGCGGCCGTTGCCGCTTTGCACCAGCGTGCCGGAGAACACCATGTTGCGGCTCTCCATCAGTTTGTCGTGGGTGCAGGCCACTTTGCGCAGTTGCGGTTCGCTCTCGCCGGTAAGGGAGGCATGATCCACCTTGAGCTGATTCACCTCGATCAGTCGCCCGTCGGCCGGTACCCGATCGCCCTCTTCCAGCAGGATCACGTCGCCCGGCACCACCAGCCGTGCCTCGATGCGCGATATCCGTGCATCGCGTTGCACCGTGATCATCTGCGGCAGCATGTTGCGAAAGCTCTCCATGATGCGTTCGCTTTCGTGCTCCTGAATGTAGGTGAACAGCGCGTTAAGCAGTACCACCACCAGCAGTGCGACGCCGATGTAGAAGTTGCCTTCGCCCGGCTTCAGGTAATCGGCGAAGAACGCCAGTGCCGATCCGACGAACAGCAGCAGCGCGAAGAAGTTGGTGAACTGGCGCAGGAACTTGACGATCTCGGGCGTCTCTTTGCGTACATGCAGTTCGTTGCCACCGAACTCGACCAGGCGTTGCGAAGCCTCGGCCGTGCTCAGGCCCTCTCCTGTGCAGCACAGGCGCTGCTGTAGCGCTTCCAGCGGAATGCGGTGCTGGTCGCCAGGCGCTGTTGCATTTTCACTACGGTTCATGACGTCCCTTCCGGTCCGAATCGGGGTCGGGCTTGCGCAGGCAAGTCGCAGTCGACAAATCACTGTAGTACAAAGGCATGTCAATGAATCCAGATTCGACCCGGCGCAGACGGCTCACCCGAAAATCATTCTAAAGATCTTTTGCAGGCTGAAACAGGCGATACCGGCGCCGTGGTTTCTATCGCAGTCACATAGGATCAAACCGCTCCAACATTCCGGCGGCAGCACTATCTCGGAGATCCGTCCTCTATAGTTTCAATGCCCGTATCGCGCTTGAGAGTTGAACCAGAACATTGGTTTTGCCACGGGCTGGTTTGTCCTTCAATGCAGGCATTTCACATTGAAATTATCCGGGTGAACAGAGACTCCGAAAACCGACGCCTAAAAACTCGGCGATGGTGATACGGCGATCAGGGTCTGACGCGCGCCGGCGCGTGCAGAAAACCGCGAAAGCGGGCGCGCCCACCACGCTGCACTCCGGGTAGCAGCGTGTAGTTGGGGAAGCGCTCGAGAAAGCGGCCGATGGCGACGCGTCCTTCGAGTCGCCCCAGTGCCATGCCAACGCACTGATGAATACCGGAACCAAAGGCCAGATGGCGGTTGGGCGCACGCGTGATGTCCATCTGATCCGGATCGGTGAATTGCTCGGGATCACGGTTCGCCGCACCGATGCCGAGCGTGACGAAACTCTGCGCCGGAATCTTGACTCCACCAATTTCTGTGTTGCAAGTAGCCAGACGATTACCGAGTTGGTTGGAACTTTCCATGCGCAGAAATTCTTCGACGGCGGTCTTGATGAGTTCCGGCTCGGCAATCAGTCGCGCCTTTTGCTCGGGCCATTCCTGCAGCGCGACCAGCCCGTTGCCGATCAGGTTGGTGGTGGTTTCGTGGCCGGCATTGAGCAGGAAGATGCAGTTGTGCATCAGCTCCTTCGGTTCCAGTTGCTCGCCGTTTTCTCCCGCGATCAGCCGCGAGAGCATGTCGGTGTCCGGGTCGCCCGGGTTGCGGCGGCGGTCGTCGATCACCTTGCCCAGGTAGTGTTCCATTTCGACGATAGCTCTGCTGGCGCGGTCAAGTTGCGCCGGCGTCAACACCGGCTCCAGGGCGCCGAGTACCAGCAGCGACCACTCGCGTAGTGACTCACGCTGTCCCTGCGGAACGCCAAGCAGGTTGCCGATTATCTCCACGGGTATTGCGCCGGCATAGTCGTCGACCAGGTCAACTTCGCCCTTGGCCTCCATTTTGTCGAGCAGGCCGCCGACCAGGGCTTCCAGTCCCGCCTCCATCGCCGCGATATGTCGCGGCGTCAACGCTGCCGCCATCAGGCGCCGCACGCGCGTGTGGGCGGGCGGATCACTGAACACCAGGCTGGTCGTGTGATGCTCATAGATCGGCGAGTCACCCAGCTTGGGTTTGAATTCCTTTTTCTTGTCGGAACTGAAAGTGGCGGTGTCCTTGTATACCGCCAGCAAATCCTGATAGCGTGACAAAAAGAACGAGCCGTCCGGCATCCGGTGCACCGGGTCCAGATCGCGCAGCGCGTGGTAGTAGGGGTAGGGGTTGTCGTAGAAATCGGCGGGCAGTTTGCGCAAATCAAAACCGGTGACAATCTTGCGTGCTTCTTCGGCAGAGAAATGGGTGCGCTGCATGTCTTGCTCCTGGATTGCTTTTGGATTTTCTGCGCTAGCATCTGTAAGCTGTTCGCGGAAATATTGATGCCTGATCTCCAGCCTGCTTTGCAGTTGATTCTATAAGATTGATTGATGCTAAAAATACTTTTATCTCTGCTTTTACTTTGGGTGCTGCCGGCAGCAGCGGGAGAAATTCCCGCGGCCGTATCACGCGCCTTGAAAGATGCCAACATACCGTTGGCCGCGACAGCCCTTTGGGTGCAGGAGGTCGACGCGGCAAAACCGCGACTGGCCTGGAACGAGCGCGAATCGATGAATCCGGCATCGACCATGAAACTGGTCACCACCTATGCCGCGCTCGATTTACTCGGCCCAGCCTATGTCTGGAAAACCGAAGTCTTTGCTCATGGCGTGGTGAGCGACGGCGTGCTCGCCGGGGATTTGTATCTGCGCGGCGGCGGCGATCCGAAATTGACCTACGAGCAATTCGGCCGCCTGTTGCGCCAGCTACGCGGGCGCGGCATTCGCGAGATTCGTGGCGATCTGGTGCTGGATCGCAGCGCGTTTATCATCAGCCAGGCTGACCCGGGCAAGTTCGACGCGAAGCCGATGCGTCCCTACAACGTGGCCCCCGATGCGCTGTTGCTGAACTTCAAGGCCACCACCCTGCAACTGATTCCCGATCCGGCAAGGCATGCCGTGACGGTGATAACCGAGCCCGTGTCGTCCAATCTCGATGTGCTCAACAAAATGTCGCTTGGCAACGGCAAAGTTTGCGGCGACTGGCGGGAACGGCTGCGTGCCGACGTCTTCAGTCGAAGCGAAATGACGCGTATTGTGCTGACCGGCGTCTTTCCCGAGGCTTGCGGAGAACGCTACTGGAACATGGCGGCGCAGGATCATCCTCTGTACGTGCTTGGCGTATTCCGCCAATTGTGGACCGAGCTTGGCGGTACATTCAGCGGCGGTTTGCGCGAAGGCAGCGTTCCGGATGAGGCACTGGCAATCGCCGTGTTGTCATCGCCGACTTTGGCCGAGGTGGTACGCGATACCAACAAGTTTTCCAACAATGTCATGGCGCGTCAGGTTTTTTTGACGTTGGGCATGGAGTCCGGCCAGCGGCCGGCGACGCCGGAAGGCAGCGATGCCGCCATCCGTTCCTGGCTCGATGCGCGCGGCATCGCAATACCGGAACTGGAACTGGAGAACGGCTCGGGTCTGTCGCGCCGCGAGCGGATTTCAGCAGTCAGTCTCGGCCGCTTGCTGCAGACGGCCTGGAAAAGCTCGGTGATGTCGGAACTGATGTCCTCATTGCCGGTTGCGGCGGTCGACGGCACCATGAAAAAGCGCCTCAAGAAGAATGGGATTGCCGGCCAGGCGCACGTCAAGACCGGTTATCTGGAAGGCGTGCGCAGCATTGCCGGCTATGTGCTGGACAAGAGCGGCCGGCGATGGGTCGTGGTGTTTTTCGTCAATCACGCCAACGCCGGCAACGCGCAGGCAGCACAGGACGCGCTGCTGGACTGGGTATATGAGCAAGGCGCGAAGTGATGCCGGCGACGCTTGCCCTTGCGGCAAGCCGCTAAGTTACGCCGCCTGTTGCGGCGCCTTGCATGCCGGTGCGCCAGCCGCCGACGCTGAGGCGCTGATGCGATCGCGCTACAGCGCCTATGTGCAAGGTCGGGAGGACTACCTGCTGGCGACCTGGCATGCTTCAACCCGTCCTGCCTCACTTGATCTCGGCGGCGAACCTGCGGCGAAATGGCTGGGCTTGGAGGTAAGGGTGCACAACTCAGCGCGCAACCCGGTGGGTCATGCAGCGAGTGTTGAATTTGTCGCCCGTTATCGTGTTGGAGGACGCGCTTACCGCCTGCACGAGATCAGCCGCTTTGCGCATGAAGACGGACGTTGGTATTACGTGGATGGCCAATTCGGTCCATCGGAGGCGTGATTCCCTAAGGTCTCGCAGGTCAAGGCCTCTTGCTCGCCAGCGAACAGCGCGACGGCATGGCACCGAGTCTCGACAAGTCGCGCTTTAGCGCGCGGTTTCCAGCACGATGTCAAAGCGCAGGTTCTCCGCCGCATCGGCCTGCGGTACACCAATCAGCAGGGCGCGCGTGGCCGCGTCGGGCAGGGCCATGAACAGGCCGTCTTTCTGGTTGCTGCCACCCGCCGGGCCCTGCAGGTACATCTGCGTCACCAGCAGTTCGCGGCCGGCACGGCTGAGTCGAAAATGCACATGCGGCGTGCGGCCCGGATAGGCGGCTGGCTGGACGCTGCGAAAGCGGTAGCTGCCATCGGCGGCGGTGGTGGCGCGGCCGTAGCCGCGAAACTGCGGATCAAGTGCCTGCGGGCTGGAGTCATGCGGGTGGTGGTAGCGGCCGTGGGCGTTGGTCTGCCAGATTTCGACCAGCACGCCGGTTTCGGCCCTGCCGCTTCTGTCCAGCACCCGGCCGACTATGGTGAGCGGCGTACCTGCGGCTCGGCCCCCACCGTCGTTAGTGGTCAGATCGTTACCCGCCGCCGCATCGGGGTGCAACGGGTAGTAGGGGCCGAGTGCCTGGCGCGGGGTCGGTGCCAGCGCTGTTTTCGCCCGGGCCGCTTGCGGTAGCAGCACGGCCAGTGGCAGCAATGTCAGCAGCCGGATCAGTCGCCGCCTGTCGATGTCGGGCCGGTCTTTCGCAGGAAGGACTCTGTTCGCGCTCATGCTCATGGGCGATTAGACCGGCTACTCGCAGTTTGCGTTCCCGCCACAAGACCGACAAGTTCGTCGAGTCGGGAAATCATATAGTCCGGCGGAGTGTCGGCGAATACGGATTCGTCACACTCGCCACCACGAATGATCGCCACGGCAATACCGGCTGCCCGCGCCGCAGCAACATCGGCCATGCTGTCGCCGACAAAAAGCACCTCGTCGGCTATCAGCCGCCACTCTGTCAGCACCCGCTGGATGCCTTCGGCGCGTGGCTTCATGTAGCTCACATCGTCGCGGCTCACTATCGGGGAGAGGCAGTCGGCGAAGTTGAAGCGCGTCAAGGCTTCGTTCAGTGCGGTGCGCCCGATGTTGCTGACCATGCCCACCAAAAGGCCTCTGCGTCGCAAGCGGTCTAGCACTTCCGCGGCACCGGGCCGCGGCGCCCATCGACTCAGCGCGTCGGTATCCCATTTGTCGTAGATCGGGCACAACGCCTGGCGTAAATCGTCCAGGCGGCCTTCCGGCGCAAACCTGTCGGCCGCTGCGTTCCACATTGTTGCGTAATTGCCGTTAGCAAATACATCATCGCGGCAACTCAGCGCAGCGAAAGCCGCGCGCAGAACCATTTCGGCTGGCCGTAATTGCCACTGAAAATCCACCAACGTTCCCTCGAAGTCGAATATCACGCCTTTGTATGCATTGCGTTTCGCTGGTGTTGGAGTTGGAGTTGGCGACGTCATGTCGCGAGTATCTGTCTTGGCAACCGTGCGGTCAAACCACGCTTGCTAATTTCCCTGCCGGGCGCGGTCGGCGTCAGTCACGGCGTCATCAATGGCCGGCCAGCGGCGACGCAACTGCTCGAAATCGGAGTGTCGCAAAAAGTAGACCACGCAGGGAGTGACAGCGCGACACGTCGCGTTGCGCGGCTCTTCATGGAGCAATGCCTGCTCGCCGAAGATATCGCCGGCAAGCAGGGTGCCGAGCGCGTGCTCTTTTCCTTCTTCGACACGCAGCACGCGAACCACGCCTCGTGCGATCAGGTAGAGCGCGTCTCCGGATTCGCCCTGGGTGACGATGGCTTCGTTTTCGATGACCGTGCGCTGCTTGAGCAGCGGCGTGATTTCTGCAAAATCCTCGGCAGTCAGATGCTGGAAGAAGGCCACCTTACGCAGCAACTCGGCGGGATCAATTCGCAACTGGGTATTTTCAGGCGTACGCAGTGCGTTCAACTGGCGTGACACCAGCGCAAGTTGGGCCTCACCGATACCCGGTGGCAGCAAACCGTGCTCGACCTGCGCCTCAGTGGCTTCCTGTTCGGCCAGCAAGGCAATGCGCCGGCTCAGGCGTTTTTGCATGGCGCTGACGAATTCCGGAAACTGCTCTCCAACGCCATCGAGTTGTGTGCGGGCCGCGTCGTGCCAGCGACGATAGCGACCGCGCACTTCTTCCGCAACTTCCGCAGGAACGCCTTCGTCAGTAGCGATTCTGTCGAGACTCGCCAGTACCCAGCCATTTCCCTGGTAGTGAGCAAGCACTTCTTCATAATTGCGCACGATGCGACGGGTGCGCATGCGCTCGCCGAAATCC
>JAIPCF010000126.1 GCA_021738385.1 Sulfuritalea sp.
GCCTTGTAGTCGGCGTTGTTGAAGAAATGGTAATAGCCGACTCGCTTGCCCCACGCCAATTGCGAATCCCATACTTTCTTGAAGAACGGATCTTCGGCAGTCAGTTTGGCAACAATCTTGTCCCAAGCCTTGATCTGGGCATCGAAAACGCCTTGCGGCGTGCGCAGGATGTTCACTTTTTCCTTGTCCTTGAGTTCCTGCAAGTCCCGGGAGTAGTTGTCCATCGCGGTAGCGAAGTTGGCGGTGGAAGCCGCCTCCGCCGAGTAGCGCAGGATGGCCTGAAGGTCTTTGGGCAGCGCTTCATATTTCTTGCGATTGAAAATGATTTCGAAGAACTCCATGGACTGGTGATAGCTGCCCATCATGTAGTTCTTGGCCACGTCCTGGGCACCAAACCGGCGGTCTGATGTCGGGTTGTTGAACTCGAACGCGTCGATCACGCCGCGCTCCATGGCGGGCACAATCTCGCCACCCGGTAGCTGAGTCACTTTCATGCCCATTTCCTGCATCAGATCAGCGGCCAGGCCCACGGTGCGATATTTGAAGCCCTTCAGTTCCGCCGCTGACTTGATCGGTTTCTTGAACCATCCAAGCGGCTGGGTTGGCATCGGCATGGCAAAGAAGCCGACCACGTCAAGCTGAAGTTTTTGCATCAACTCGTTGTAGAAAGGCATGCCTTCCTTGTGGATCCACGCCAGATTCTGGGTGGCGTCGCAGCCGGTGATCGGGCCGGAGCCGAACATCGAAGCAACCTTGCTCTTGCCGTACCAGTAAACCGCTACGGAGTGAGCGCCATCGATCACGCCTTTGGATGTTGCGTCCATCACTTCGAAGGGCTTGACCACCGACCCGGCGATCAGATAGTCAATGCGCAGGCGACCCTCCGCCATCTCGTTGACTCGCTTGACGTACTCCTCGGCCATTTCGTTGAAAATGTCCTTGGCGCCCCAGGCACCTTGCATCTTGAGGACAATGGTCGATGGTTTTGCCATGACCGCGGGTGCGGCAGGTGCGGCTGCTTTGGGCGCTTCCGGAGTCTTGCCGCAGGCTGCCAGTGTCGCCACTGCCGCTGCTCCTCCAGCTGCCCTTAGAAACTTCCGTCGTGTTGAAACTTCGTCGCTGCCCGTCTGTGCAACTTGGTCTGATTCCTTCATGGTTCTTCTCCTCGTGACAATTGAACAATAAGGGCTAACTGCCATGGAAAGGCCAGGGACCCTTGCCCTGTAAAAAACCAATGATTCTGCTATCCACGAAATGTTAACGTTCTACTTACCTCCGGGAATCATGCCGAGTCGGTGTGACATCAACTCAGCCAATTCGTGGACAGTTTTTGCTGCGAGATCTGCGGCACGAACCGCAGCGGGCGTCTTCATCATGCTTAGCGCTACCGCGGCCACAGCCTGGTTGCCGCTCGCGTCAAAAATTGGTGCGCCATAGCAAAGCATTCCCTCTCGCGCTTCTTCGTCATCCACGGTAAAGCCGTTTTTGCGGGCAGTCTCAAGATTGGGTAGCAATATCTTGAGGGTTGTCAGACTGTTTGGCGTCAGTCGTTCCAGTTTTTTGCCTTTGTAGCGCTGGCGTATCTGTTCATCAGTCATGGTGCTGAGAAAAGCCTTGCCTGTAGCCGTGCAGTGTGCGGGTAGCCTCATGCCTATGCGATAAGTCAACGCGAAGGGTTGGCTGCCGTTGCGGCAGGCGACATAGACAACATCGGTGCCATCCATCACGGCAAGTACGGCAGATTCCTCGGGCATCATATGCAGTGAGTCCCAGGCCCGGCCAAATTCCTGAGTGAGATCGGTGCGGGAGAGGTAAGCATAGGCCAGGTCAACGAGGTGGGTACCAAGATGATAGGTGCCATCGTCAAATCGCGTGAGCAGACCGGCTCTCGTCAGACTGGTGCATATGCTCAAGGTGCTGCTCTTGGGCAATGCCAGGGTTTTACTCAATTCTCCCAGCGTAAAGGGGTTGCGGGACGCAGCAACGAGATCCAGCATTCGTGCGGCTTTCAGCACCGATGGGATGACCGCCTTGGGCAACTTGAACTCCTCCATTCCCCGACTACTTTGGGTTCAGCAATCTCTGTTCCGACTCGGATCTTTTCTACTTGTTTCGATACCGAGCTGAAAGCAACGAAGCCTATGATTACACAAGATTCACGTTAATGGATGTAGTACATATATGTGAATTTTCACACTGTGCCAAGGGTTGTCAAGCAGTTGGGGCCCTTTCAATCAATCATCAGCACGAGTCGCTTGAACCAAAGGCAATTCTCCCTGCGTCGATTCGCCCCACACATCTGGAGCCGCATTGGACGACATTGCGCCAGCGCGCACCCCTAGCAGTCTCAGTTTCTGGTCCAGGCTCACTCGCCGCAGACATTCGCCTGCTGCCCGCCGGATGGTGACCGGGTCTGCGGTTGGGTTGGGCAGAGTCAAGTCTCGGGTCACCGTGTGAAAGTCATCGAATCGGATTTTGATGCCGATGGTGCGGCTGAGATAGCCTTTGCGCTGGAGGTCAGCCGCAACCTGATGGCATAGCTTGGTAAATACCTCGGTCAGTGTGGTGCGGTCGTTGCGAGGATGGAGATCGCGTTCGAAAGTGGTTTCCCGGCTGATCGATTTCGGTTCGCTGCGAGTGGCTACCGGCCGAACGTCGATCCCTTGGGCGACATTGCAAAGCCATTCTGCGTAGCTACGGCCAAACTGGGTTTGCAGTACCGAGGGATCGGCGTGCGCAAGGTGGTCGATGGTAGCAATACCCAGCGCAGCGAGTTTTTCGGTAGCTTTGGGGCCGATCCCATTGATCTTGCTAACGGGGAGTGGCCAGATTCGCAACGGGATATCTCCGGGTTCGAGCAGGGTGAGTCCGTCGGGCTTTTCAAGGTCCGAGCAGATTTTCGACAGAAGTTTGTTGGGGCTGATCCCGATCGAGCAGGAAAGCCCGGTGGCCTGCGCTACCGCTTGTTTGATATCGCGCGCCAGCGTCAGCGTATCTTCGGGCAGATCGCTCAGATCGATGTAGATTTCGTCAATGCCACGGTCTTCAATATGGGATGCGACTGATGCGACGGCAGTCTTGAACAGGCGCGAATAATGACGATAGGCGTCGAAGTCCACTGGTAGCAGAAAAGCATCCGGCGCCAGGCGAGCTGCCTTCATGAGGCCCATGCCGGAAAACACGCCAAGCGCGCGTGCTTCGTAAGTGGATGTAGTGATTACCCCGCGTCCAACATAGTCTCGCAGGCGGGCGAAACGGCGGCTGCCGTCGTCCAGCAGTTCGGGCTGATGAATCCGCCTGCCACCGATAACTACCGGTAGGCCGCGTAGCTCCGGATAACGCAGGAGCTCGACCGACGCGTAAAAGGCATCCATGTCGAGGTGGGCAATGCGGCGGCGTGGCGTATCCATCAACACGGAAAGATACCGGAAACTGAAAGTGAATTTGAGCGGCGCTGGTTTAGGCTAGGATTGTCGTATCTGAAAATGCCGGACTCAATATGTGGACTCAGTCATGATCGATGAAATTTTGCCAGCCCTGGCACCCAAGATTGCCAAGCTGCGACGCGATATTCACGCCCATCCCGAATTGGCTTTCGATGAAAATCGAACCTCAGCAAAGGTCGCGGACTATCTTGACGGCCTCGGCCTGGAAGTCCATCGCGGAATTGCTCGTACCGGGGTGGTGGCGAAACTATCGCTTGGCTCCAGCAAGCGAGCCGTGGGTCTGCGGGCAGACATGGATGCATTGCCCCTCGCCGAGCTGAATACCTTTGCTCATCATTCGACACTCGAAGGGAAAATGCATGCCTGCGGCCATGACGGCCATACGGCCATGCTGCTTGGGGCGGCAGAGGTCTTGTCACAAATGCGCAATTTCGACGGCACGGTGTATTTCATTTTTCAGCCGGCGGAAGAACATGAAGGCGGTGGCAGGGTGATGGTCGAGGAGGGTCTGTTTGATCGCTTTCCGATGGACATGGTGTTTGGCCTGCATAACTGGCCGGGTATGCGGGCGGGCAGTTTCGGGGTGACCGAAGGTCCGGTGATGGCGGGCACAGACCGCTTCGAGATTGAAATCACGGGGCGTGGCGGTCACGCTGCGATGCCCCATCAGGCGGTGGACGTAGTACTGGCCGGCAGTGCATTGGTTCAGGCAGTACAGTCTTTGGTATCGCGCAATACCGATCCGCTGGATGCGGCGGTGGTGAGTGTGACCCGCTTTCATGCCGGTCATGCAGACAATGTGCTGCCCGAGACGGCGGTACTCGGTGGTACGGTGCGCACGCTCAACGGTAATTTGCAAGATGCGCTCGAGGAAGGCTTGCGACGGATTTGCGGCGGTATCGAGGCGACTTATCAGGTGAGCATCGATCTGAGTTATCAGCGTGGCTACCCACCGACGGTCAATGCAGCCAAGCCTACGGCGATTGCATGCGAAGTGGCGCGCCATGTGGTGGGAGACGCCCAGGTAATGACACAACTGCCACCCAGCATGGGCGCCGAGGATTTTGCCTACATGGCCCTTGTTGTCCCAGCCTGCTATGTCTGGCTGGGGAATGGCCCGGGCGAGGGGGGCTGCATGCTGCACAGCCCGCACTATGATTTCAACGACGAGATCATTGCCACCGGGATTCGCTACTGGGCGGAACTTGCGCAGCGGGCGCTGGCCTGAAATTGGAAACGGGCAGCCAAAGCCGCCCGTTTGAATGCTGATTCGGCAACAAGCCGATTCGACTACTTGACCCGGTTGCGATACTCGCCGGTGCGCGTATCGATTTCGATCTTGTTTCCGATTTCGACAAACAGGGGGACCGGAATTTCCAGCCCGGTACTGATTTTGGCGGGCTTCATGACCTTGCCTGAAGTGTCGCCTTTGACGGCCGGTTCGGTGTAGATCACTTCGCGCACGACACTATTGGGCATTTCAACCGAAATGGCTTTGCCGTCGTAGAACACGACTTCTACAGGCATGCCGTCTTCAAGATAGCTAACCGCATCGACCATGTTTTCGCCTTCGACTTCGTACTGGTTGTACTCGGTATCCATGAATACGTACATGGGATCGGCGAAGTAGGAATAAGTGCATTCCTTGCGCTCTGGCACTACCTGGTCAAACTTGTCGTCGGCCCGGTAGACGGACTCTGATGCGGCGCCGGTAAGCAGATTCTTGAATTTGAACTTGACCACGGCAGCACTGCGGCCACCTTTGTTGTATTCGGTTTTTTGCACGACGAGAGGATCGTTGCCGACCATGACGACGTTGCCGGCGCGGAGTTCCTGAGCGGTTTTCATGTGTGTGCTTTCTGCTGCGAAAAATAAACCGCCTATTTTAGTCGCTCAAGGCAGAACTGCACAAGCGTGCTGGCCAGGTCCGGACGTGCTGCGAGCGTATTGGCCCATTGCTGAATGGGTGCTTCGAGAGCCGGAAGGCTGCCGGCAAACGCCTGCCAGTCGGGCTTGCCCCAGCCGTTCCAGGCGTGCCAGAAAGGCATCAGATCGGCGCCTGCCGGGTGAAGTGCAAGAAAAGCATCGAGTTTGACCCGGTGGGCATCACCCTCTTGCGGATAAATCTGCCAGACGAAGGGCTTGGCCGCCCATTGCGCCCTGACGAACGAGTCTTCGCCGCGCACGAAATTCAGATCGCAGGTCCACAGCAATTCGTCGTAGCGGTTTTGGGGAAGGAAGGGAAGAGGCTGGAGAGTCAGGCTGCCTTCGGTTCTTGCAGGCTCCTTTTTGCCCGGACACAAAACGCAAAGCGGGCGTTCAGGGCGAGCCCAGGTCTGCCAGGCGGAAATCAGATCGTCCAAAGCAGGGTTTGGGTAACTGAAGAGCGAGATGGTGAGTTCACCTGCGGCGCGAGGCGGCAGACCGAATTCGGCGCGGAAAGCAGATTCGTCAAATTGTCTGCGCCGCTCGTCATAGTCGGCTTCTCGCAGCAGCCCTCCGCTTGCATCGTCAAAGCCGGGGAAAAAGAAGTACTTGAGCAGCGGTAGCCGCGGATGGGGCGATTTCATGGCGTGGCAGCCTGTTGCCCAGCTTTCGGCCGTTAGGTACTCCAGGTTGAGCCAGACCGGTTGTTTTTCACAGGTGGCCATGTTCTCAATGTATCGAGGTGGCAGATCGCAGGCAAAGGCTTCAATCACGATATCCGCAATGTCGGAAGTGTCCGCCGTTTCCGGCCAGGGGCTTGGCCAAGTACAGACCTCAAGCGGCGGGTTTGCGCAATCCGGTGCGAGTTGCTGCAGGGGTTTCAGATCATCAATCCACACTCTTACCCGCCATCCGTGTTCCCTTGCCAGTTGATTCGCAAGACGCCAGCAGACACCGGCGTCGCCGTAGTTATCGACAACGGTGCAGAAAATGTCGCAGTGAGGTGGCTTGTTCATCATGGCGAGGCGGTATCCTAGCCCAATGGACCAACTTTTAAGCTGTACCGACTGCCCTCGCCTGGCGGGCTTCCTGGCGGACGTTCGCAGCCGTCAGCCCGAATACCATGCCCGGCCGGTATTGTCGTTTGGCGATTCTCATGCGCGCCTGCTGGTGGTCGGTCTGGCGCCGGGCATGCACGGCGCCAATCGCACCGGCCGCCCTTTTACCGGCGACTACGCTGGCATTCTTCTCTATGAGACGCTGCACGCGTTTGCTTTTGGCTCGCAGCCGGTGTCCCTGGCCGCCGATGATGCATTGCGCCTGAAAGATTGCCGCATCACCAATGCGGTGAAATGCCTGCCGCCGGCAAACAAGCCGGAGCCGAGCGAGATCAAGACCTGCAACCGATATCTGGCGGAGGAGCTGAGAGCTTCACCGGAGGTACGGGTGATACTCGCTTTGGGCCTGGTGGCGCACAAGGCAGTGCTGATGGCGCTGGGGCTCAAGCAGTCCGCGCTGGCTTTTGCTCACGCCGCTCGTCATGAGCTGCCGGATGGACGCATTCTGGTCGACAGCTACCATTGCAGCCGCTACAACACCCAAACCCGCCGTCTCACCAGTGCCGACTTTCAGCGTGTTTTCCAGATTATTCGCCACGAACTCGATGCCAGCTAACACTCAACCGCTATCCGGGAAACCTGTCACGCAAGATGCGGGATTTGATTCGAAGGAATTCTTGGCGAGTCTGACGGAGGCGCCCGGCGTGTATCGCATGCTCGATGCAGACCGGGCAGTGTTGTATGTCGGTAAGGCGAAAAATCTCAAGAAGCGTGTTTCATCCTATTTTCAGAAAACCGGACACAGTCCGCGTATCGCCTTGATGTTGCAACAGGTGGCGGCCATGGAAGTTACGGCAACCCGCTCCGAAGCCGAGGCCTTGATCCTGGAAAACACGCTGATCAAGAAGCTGGCGCCGAAATACAACATCCTGTTTCGTGACGACAAGTCCTACCCCTATATTGGGCTTTCGGGTGGCGAGTTTCCGCGCCTGTTCTACCATCGTGGCGGCTTCGAAAAGAAATCGCACTACTTCGGTCCCTTCCCCAACGGCCTGGCGGTGCGCGAGAGCATTCAACTGATCCAGAAGACCTTTCTGTTGCGCACCTGCGAAGAGGCGGTATTCGCCCATCGCTCGCGGCCCTGTCTGATGCATCAGATCAAGCGCTGCAAGGCGCCCTGTGTCGGCCTGATATCGAAGGCGGACTACGCCACCGATGTGAAACTGGCCGAGATGTTTTTGCGCGGCAGGCACTCGGAGGTGATCGACAATCTATCGCAGCTGATGGCCACAACTGCAACTGCACTGCAGTTCGAGGAGGCGGCTGCCATACGAGATCAGATCAAGGCGTTGCAGGCGGTGCTGCATCGGCAGTACGTCAGTTCGACGCGGGAAGCTGATGTCGACATCGTTGTTGCCGTGGTCGAACGCGGCAGTCTGTGCGTCAATCTGGCCATGGTGCGCGGTGGCCTTCATCTGGGTGATCGTGCCTACTTTCCGCAGGCGACCGCTGATGCTGAAGCCGCAGAAGCATTGGCCGCGTTTGTTGCCCAGCACTATGTCGAGCAAGCCGCGCCGGCGCGCATGATCCTGAGTCCTTTTCCGGTTGAGGATTTGCCTGAAGGTCTCAACGCGGGCGCGCCAAGAAACGAAATGGAACGTGCCTGGCTTGAGATGGCGCTGACCAACGCGCGCCATGCCGTGCAGGCGCGTCGGCAAGCCAGGGCGCGCAGCAGTGGTCGTCTGGTCTCCTTGCAGGAGGCACTGGAGATGCCCGATCCACCGCATCGCATTGAATGCTTCGATATCAGTCATACCATGGGCGAGGGCACTGTCGCATCCTGTGTGGTCTGTGTTGACGGCGCAATGAAGAAAAGTGATTACCGCCGTTTCAACATCGAAGGCATCACGCCTGGGGATGACTACGCGGCGATGCGTCAGGCGCTGACGAGGCGCTATGAGAAGGTCGCGACCGGCGAAACGCCGGCGCCCGATCTGGTTTTGATCGATGGCGGCAAAGGCCAGCATCGAGTGGCGCGCGAGGTGTTTGCCGAACTGGGGCTGGACCGCCTGACCAGCATCGGCGTAGCCAAGGGCGAAGACAGAAAGCCAGGACTGGAGACGCTCTTCGTTCATGGGCCAACCGGGCCACATAAGCTGCCGCTACAATTGGGCATGGACCATCCAGGCTTTCATCTGATTCAGGAAATTCGTGACGAAGCACATCGCTTTGCCATCGTTGGTCATCGGGCGCGGCGGGCCAAGACTCGAGGGCGGTCCAAGCTGGAGGATGTCGCGGGGGTTGGCCCCGCTCGGCGCCGAAAGATTCTGGCGCAGTTTGGTGGTCTGGATGGAGTGAAGGCGGCCACGATTGAAGACCTGTGTCGTGTCGCCGGGATTTCCCGGCGGTTGGCCGAAGAAATCCACAAATCATTTAGATGACATGCCACTGAATATTCCAAATTTGCTGACTTGGGCACGCATTCTTCTCATTCCGCTGGTCGTGGGCGTGTTCTACCTGCCAATTACCGCCGCGGAGCAGAACTTTATTGCCACGGCGGCATTTCTTGTGGCCGCCATCACCGACTGGATTGACGGCTGGCTGGCGCGCAAATTGAATCAGACTTCGGCCTTCGGCGCATTTCTTGACCCGGTTGCGGACAAGTTGATGGTCGCGGCCGCGCTGGTCATGCTGGTCGAGTTGAGCCGCGTAGACGCCATGCTGGCATTCATCATCATCGGTCGCGAAATCGCGATTTCAGCATTGCGCGAGTGGATGGCAAATATCGGAGCAGCCAGGAGCGTTGCCGTTTCTCTCATCGGAAAACTGAAAACAATCGCCCAAATGACAGCGATACCGATGCTGCTTTGGCACACGCCGATCGGCCCTATTGATGTGCATCTTTTTGGTGTCTGGTCGCTTTGGGTGGCGGCGGCGCTGACCCTCTGGTCGATGGGCTACTATTTACAGAAAGCGTGGCCGGAAATCTCGGCCCGCAGTCGTTGACACATAGAGAGCGAACGCTATAATGCGCGGCTGTTCTGCGGCAGTAGCTCAGTTGGTAGAGCGCAACCTTGCCAAGGTTGAGGTCGAGAGTTCGAGACTCTTCTGCCGCTCCAGAATTCCAAGGGAAAGCGTTTCGGCGCTTTCCCTTTTATG
>JAIPCF010000127.1 GCA_021738385.1 Sulfuritalea sp.
GGCGCCGGGGCCCGACTGATCAGCCGGCATACATCGCAGACGAGCAGGCCAAATCGTGCTGCTGTCGGTACCGCCTTCATAGGGTGGCCTCCAGTTGCTCCCACGCGGCATCGGCGTCAAAAGCCGCCGCCGCTGCGGCGATCAGCATCATCAGGACGGCAAAGGATAACAATGCCGCGCCCGGCTCAATGCTTGCAACATGTGCGAGTTTGACCAGTGACACCAACACGCCAAGCATGAAGACTTCGACCATGCCCCAAGGTTTCACACGCTCTATGAAGTGCAGTATCGGCACGGTGCCATAGCCACGAATGCCGGAACGCAATGCCGCGAGAACCCAGATCAGGCCGACCAATTCGGCCAGCGGCACGAAGATGGTAGTAACGAACACCAGTACGGCAACGGCACGTGCCTTATCGTCCCACATCGACCTCACCGCCTCCCATAGCGTCGCACTGTTATGCACGCCCTGCAATTCGAGGTCGACAATGGGAAAAACATTGGCCACGATCATCACAATACCGGCTGCCAGCGCCAGCGCCAGCGCTCGCTCATTGGCGTTCGGCGAGGTTGCGCGGTAGAGCAGTGCCCGGCAACGCACGCAGCGCGCTTCTCCGCCAGGCGGCAGTTGAATCCGGCGATGCAAAAGATCGCATTCCAGACAGGCGACAAGGGTGGACAGGCTCATGAGCTATCTGTTGCGTCACCGGTCAACCGGCCAAGGCCGCGAAGGGACGGCCGTTCAGGCCTCGGGCACCGGCATTCCGCGCCTGTCGAGCAGCGCCATCCAGCCACGAATCACGCGGTAGAGAACCCACAATCCGGTACCGACAATCACCATGATTGCTGCCGGGATGCCAATCAAAGTGAAAGCCAACAATCCTGCCACCAGCAACCAGAGCGCGGCAAACCAGAAGCTGCGCAGTTGCCAGCGCCAATGGGTTCCGAGCCAGGTATCGCGTACCCGGTCACGGGTGACATAGTTGATGATCACCGCGATGATCGACGGCCATCCAAAAACGAAAGCACCGATGATGGTCGCCGAGCTGAGAATCCCGGACGCGGCGGATATCGCGTGCAGTCCGTACATCACGTGGCACCAGGCGCGGGGACCTTCCATCTGCACATCCAGAGGAACTCCCGCCTGGTTTTGCGCCGGAACAGTTTCAGGTTCGGTCATGTCTCTCTCCTACAATCCCAGTTGTTGCCAAAGCGCGTCAACGCGCTTCGTCACGGCTGGATCCATGGCGATCGGCCGGCCCCACTCACGGGTGGTTTCTCCTGGCCACTTATTCGTCGCATCAATGCCCATTTTGCTACCAAGACTGGCAACTGGTGAAGCGAAATCAAGGTAGTCAATGGGCGTGTTCTCGGCAATCAGTGTATCGCGTGCGGCGTCCACCCGAGTGGTCAACGCCCAAATTACCTCCTGCCAGGAGCGTACGTCAACATCGTCATCGGTGACGATGATGAACTTGGTGTACATGAACTGCCGCAGAAAACTCCAGATGCCGAACATCACCCGCTTGGCGTGACCCGGATACTGCTTCCTGATGCTGACCACCGCCATACGATAGGAACACCCCTCGGGCGGCAGATAGAAATCGACGATCTCGGGAAATTGTTTTTGCAACAACGGGACAAAGATTTCGTTCAGCGCCAGACCGAGCATTGCCGGCTCGTCCGGCGGCTTGCCGGTATAGGTCGAGTGATACATCGGGTCGCGCCGCAGGGTGATGCGCTCGACGGTGAATACCGGAAACTCGGCGACCTCATTGTAGTAGCCGGTATGGTCTCCAAAGGGGCCTTCTGCAGCCATCTCGCCGGGATGAATGACGCCTTCGAGCACGATTTCGGCAGATGCGGGCACCTGCAAATCCGAACCCAGGCACTTCACGACTTCGGTCTTGGCACCGCGCAGCAACCCGGCAAACTGGTATTCGGACAACGAATCAGGCACCGGGGTAACTGCGGCCAGAATGGTCGCCGGATCGGCGCCGATCACCACCGCCACAGGAAAAGGCTCGCCGGGGTTCGCGGCGCAGTGATTGGCGTAATCCAGCGCCCCGCCGCGATGCGCCAGCCAGCGCATGATGAGCTTGTTGGGCGCGATGATCTGCTGGCGATAAATGCCGAGGTTCTGTCGCTCTTTTTGCGGGCCGCGGGTAACCACCAGACCCCAGGTGATCAAGGGAGCAGCATCGCCGGGCCAACAGGTCTGTACCGGCAGGCGGGCCAGATCGACCTCCTGGTCTTTCCAGACTATCTCCTGACACGGCGCTGAACCCAGCACTTTGGGCGCCATGTTGAGCACCTGCTTGAGTACCGGCAATTTGTCCCAGGCGTCCTTCAAACCTTTGGGCGGTTCTGGCTCCTTGAGATAGGCGAGCAGAGTGCCGACTTCCCGCAATCGCAGCTTCCAGTCGCCTTCTGCATCCGCGTCACCGTTTCCGTCCGCCCCCGCCGCGATGCCGAGTGCGACGCGACGCGGCGTGCCGAACAGATTGACCAGCACGGGCATCGAGTGTCCCTTGGGCTTTTCAAAAAGCAGCGCCGGACCGCCGGCACGCAGCACGCGATCGGCGATTTCCGTCATTTCCAGATGAGGGTCGACCTCGACGGAAATCCGCTTCAGCTCGCCAAGGGTTTCCAGTTGCGCAACGAAGTCCCTCAGATCGGTATATTTCATGGTGTCAGTCTAATCTTTCAACAGGAAGATAGGACTCGCAAGCGAGCAACCCTCTCTCATACCCGGGCAGCAACAATGGTAGTGCGTCGCGGCTCCGGCAAGTCCTTGCGACAGAGAAAATAGCGAGTCGCGGCAGCTTCCGGTGTCAGAAATTCGACCATACCGAAACCAGCTGCGTACAACCGGGCTTCGATCTGCTCCGGAGTGAAGTGGCTGACAAAGGGCTCTCCAGCTCCGGCCACACGCGCAGCCAACTTTTCGAAGCTATTGGGCAACACCGGGTCGTTCGCTGCTTCGGCCAGACGATCTTCGGCGAAGCGGGAACGCAACACAACATGGGCACGCAGCGCCCGCGCCGCGGCAGTGGCGAGCGCGGTCTGGCTGGCACTGCGCACGCTCATACCCATCAGCCGCCCAGCCAGGGTCGCAGATTGAACTCCGCGACAATGCCGGCGAAAATCGCCGCACCGAACCAGTTGTTGTGCCGAAAGGCCGCGAAGCAGCCGTCACGTTCGCGTTCGCTGATCAGCGTGTAGTGGTAGCCGGCCAGAACGGCGGCAACAATCAGCCCGGAAAAGTACCGAGCGCTGTAGTGCAAGTCCCAGCCGATGATGGCGAGTATGCCAAGCGTGGCGGCGTAGCAAAGCATCACCGCGATGACATCAAAACGGCCAAAGGTGATGGCGGCGGTGCGAATGCCGATCTTGAGATCGTCCTCTCGATCGACCATCGCATACTCGGTGTCGTAGGCCAAGGCCCAGAACACGTTGGCGAGCAGCAGGGTCCAGCCCAAACTACCCACTTCACCGGTGGCAGCGGCGAAAGACATCGGAATGCCGAAACCGAAGGCAACACCGAGATAGGCTTGCGGCAAGGCAAAAAAACGTTTGGTGAAGGGGTAGCTGGCGGCCAGGAAAACGGCGATCAACGCCAGCCACCATACATCACGAATAATCGGCAAGGTCAGCAGAAAAGCGCAGACCATCAGCACCACCGCGAGCGTCAATGCTTCGCGAACCGATACCAGTCGCGCTGCGAGCGGCCTACCCTTGGTGCGTTCGACATGCGGGTCGAAATCGCGGTCGGCAAAGTCGTTGATGACGCAGCCGGCGGAACGCATCAACACGGTACCCAGGGCAAAAATCCAGACCAGCAGCCACGACGGATGCCCTTCTGTCGCGATCCACAAAGCCCAGAAGGTCGGCCACAGCAGCAGCAGCGAACCGATCGGCTTGTCCAGCCGCATCAGCTTTTCATAGAGGTCTAGACGGTGCTTGATGTCAGCGAAATTCATGGGTGAAATTTTACGCTTTCAGCAGTTCTTCACGACTGCCCAGCCAGCGCTCGAGGTGTGCCTCGGCGGCCTGCGGCGCATTGCACAGCATTTCTTCCGCCACGCCGCGCGCCTGTTCCACCAATGCCGCGTCTTCCAGATCGGCGTAGCGCAAGAGCGGCAGCCCACTTTGCCGTGCGCCGATGAATTCGCCGGGGCCGCGCAGGCGCAAATCTTCGCGGGCGATATCGAAACCGTCGGTGCTTTCAAAAATGACTTTCAGGCGCGCCCGCGCCAGTTCGCCCAGCGGCTGCGCGTAGAGCAGGATACAGGCCGACTGCTCGGTACCGCGCCCAACGCGACCGCGCAATTGATGCAACTGCGCGAGCCCGAAACGCTCGGCGTGTTCGATCACCATGAGACTGGCATTGGGTACGTCGACGCCGACTTCGATCACCGTGGTGGCGACCAGTACGTTCACCTCGTTACGCACGAAGGCGGCCATCACTGCCGCTTTCTCATCGCTCTTGAGCCGGCCGTGCACCAAGCCTACGCGCAGATCGGGCAGGTCGGCGCGGAGTCGGGCGAAGGTTTCTTCGGCAGTTTTGAGTTGCAGGGTTTCGCTCTCTTCGATCAACGGACAAACCCAGTAAGCCTGGCGTCCGCTGCGGCAAGCGCCGTGCACTCGCGAAACGACCTGATCGCGACGTGCTTCGGATACCAGCTTCGTCGTCACCGGGCTCCGTCCGGGCGGCAGTTCATCGAGCACCGACACATCGAGGTCGGCGTAGTAGCTCATCGCCAGAGTGCGCGGAATAGGGGTCGCCGACATCGCCAGCTGGTGTGCAAACAAACCCTTGTCCTTCAGTGCCAGTCGCTGGCGGACGCCGAAACGGTGCTGTTCGTCGACAATCGCCAGGCCCAGCCGCGGGAATTCGACTTTGTCCTCGATCAGGGCGTGAGTGCCGATCACGATCGCCGTCTCACCAGAGCCGACTTTTTCAATCGCCGCAGACTTCTCGCGCTTTTTCAGGCTGCCGGTCAGCCAGGCGACATCCAGGCCCAGCGGCTGCAGCCAGGCGGCGAGTTTGCGGTAATGTTGTTCGGCGAGGATCTCGGTGGGGGCCATCAGCGCCGCCTGACAGCCAGCCTCGACCGCCTGCAGCATTGCCAGCGCAGCGACTACCGTCTTGCCGCTGCCGACATCCCCCTGAAGCAATCGCTGCATCGGATGCGGCTGACCAAGATCGCTCGCAATCTCACCCCAGGTGCGCTGTTGCGCAGCGGTCAGTTTGAATGGCAACGAGGCCAGCAGCGCAGCAGTCAGAGTCGCTGTCGGTATCAGCGGGGGGGCGCCGCGTGCACGTCGCGCCGTGTAAGCGCGTCGCAGGCTGAGCTGCTGCGCCAGCAGTTCGTCAAACTGCACCCTGCGCCAGGCCGGATGATGGCGTGATTCGAGAATGTTTTGAGCAATGTCGGGGGGCGGGTTGTGCAACAGTTGGATTGCATCAGCGAACTCGGGCAATCGCAAGCGTTCGCGCTGTGCCAACGGCAGCGTGTCTGCAAGCGCTGTACGTTCCAGAGCGCGGGAAATCAGGCGGCGCAAAGTGGCCTGACCGAGCCCGGCCGTGGTCGGATATACCGGTGTCAGGCGCTCTGGCAAGCTCTCGCTGCGGCCGACGACATGAAAACGCGGATGGATGATTTCGGGGCCGAGGTACCCGTCATGAACCTCGCCGAAAATCCGCAGGCGAGCACCCGGCTGCAAGGCTTTTTGCTGGCTTGGATAGAAATTCAGGAAGCGCAACCTCAAGCTGCAACTGGCATCGCTAACCCTGGCCAGTAGCTGGCGGCGCGGCCGATAGGCGATTTCGCTGTCGACGACGTCGACCTCGAACTGTGCTGCGACGCCGGGCCGTGCGTCACACAAAGCAGTGATGTGTGTCTCGTCTTCGTAACGCAGCGGCAGGTGCAGGACAAAATCGGCATCGCTGCGCAGCCCGAGCCTGGACAGGCGGGCCGCTAGCGTGTTGGCGCCGGCGGGCTTCTTTTCAGCCAAGGACGAGCACGGCATCGGCCTCGACCAATGCGCCTCGCGGCAATTCCTTGACGCCGACCGCCGCACGTGCCGGATAGGGCTCGCTCAGATATTTAGCCATGACCTCGTTCACCTTGGAAAAGTTGGCCAGATCGGTGAGATAGATGTTGAACTTGACCACGTCGTTGAGGCTGCCACCCGCCGCCGCCGCGACCGCTTTGAGATTGTCGAAGACACGCACGATCTGCGCGTCGATTCCGTCGACCATCTGCATCGTCAGGGGGTCGAGCCCGATCTGCCCGGACAGGTAAACCGTGCTTCCGGCCTGCACGGCCTGAGAGTAGGTGCCAATGGCGGCCGGTGCATCGGGTGTCGAAACAATTTTGCGGTTCATAGGGCCATCCTGTTCACTGAATGTGGTTGAGCGGGGATCAGAAGTCGAGGCCGAGTGCCTTTAATTTGGTACGTGTGGCTTCAGCTTCTTCCTGACTGCCGAATGGGCCGGCAAATACATGCGAGCCGGTACTGATTGTCGAAGATATTCCAGCATTTTCAAGCTTTCCGCGCAGTTCTTCGGCCTTGGCGACGTCACTGAAGACGCCCAGTTGCAGCAAATGGCTTCCCTTGCTGTCCTGCACGACGGAGATATCGGGTTTGGGTTTGCCGGAGGTTTGAGCGGCCTTGGTCTGTTCGGCAGGTTTGATGCGGGCAGGTTGATTCGAGATATACACCGATCTGAACATCAGCAGACTGCCGAGTATTCCAACCAGGATCAGGGCGCCAATGGTAATGCGATTGAACAGGCTCCGCCTGGCCGCTTCTTCAGCCGTCAGCCCGTCCTGATCAGGTGTTGGTTTCGTTGCCATCTACGTACGCCTCTTTTGCTGCTTGGTTTCCCGGCTTTTCAGGTGCGGTTCCGCGACCATCGTGTATTGCAGAACATTGGTCGATACTTGCGGTAGCCGATCCGAACACTCGTGTTGCGAACGATACCAGATAGAAGACCCGTATTTTCCGGAAAAGACGATGACATAGGAACGACCGAGGCTGAAATCCCTGATTCGGAACGGTACTTTGGCAGGTTTGAATTCCTTCCAAATGCCGGTACTCCAGAGTTCTCGTCCGGCACCAATCTCAAAACCCCTCTTGCCTGCGGCGGTGGATACGGCCCCATACCGCCAGCGCATGGACGGAATTCTCGTAACCGGAAATGGTTGCGGCGATCGATCAGGGAATCAAGTGCAAACGATCAATACGGTTTGCGCTGATAATAGCGGCCCCGTCACTCCCTCAAGGTGTGAGCAGCCCTTCATTTGGCCCATGTTTTTACTGAAAAAGCTAATCGCTGCATTGATTCTGCCGCCCGCCGGGCCGGTGCTGCTGGCTTTTGTGGGACTTTGGCTGGCCCGCACCCGAAGTCATCGTTGGCGACGCGCCGGCCTGTGGCTGACGAGTTTGTCCTTGCTTGGATTGATAGTTCTTTCGCTGCCGATTGTGGGCAACGCTCTGATGATGCCGCTCGAACCGCTGCCACCCATCACTGCGGTGCAGTTGAAGCAGGTTCAGGCTATTGTCATTCTCGGCGGAGGCACCTATGCCAATGCGCCCGAATATGGCGGCGATACCGCGGTATCTGCAACCCTTGAACGTTTGCGCTACGGCGCAATTCTGGCTAAGAAATCGGGCTTGCCGTTGCTGTTGAGCGCGGGAGCTCCCTACGGAGGCCGAGCCGAGAGCGACTCAATGCGCGAAGTCCTTGAACGGGACTTCGGTGTCAAAGTGCGCTGGGTTGAAACGCTGTCCCGCGATACTGCCGAGAACGCCCGTCTGTCTGCGAAAATGCTGAAAGCCGCCGGCATCAACCGAGTTGCACTGGTCAGTCATGCTTGGCATCTGCCCCGTGCGATCCCGCTGTTTGAACACGAGGGACTCAGAGTCATTGCCGCTCCGACCGGATTCAGCACCATTTCGCCCTCGCTGGTCGAAAATCTGATTCCAAACGGCGAGGGTTTTTCTACTAGCCGAGTCGCCCTACGCGAATACCTCGGCCAGATCTACAACCGCATCAAGGGAAAATTATGAAAGACGAACTCCTGATCGGCCTCGTCTCTATCTCCGACCGCGCCTACAGCGGCGTCTATGAAGACAAGGGCATTCCCGCGCTGCGCGAATGGTTCGAGCTTGCGCTCAAATCACCCTGGCGCATGGAAACGAGGCTAATCCCGGATCAGCAGGCAAGCATAGAACAGACCCTGATCGAGCTTTGCGACAGCGTCGGCTGCGATCTGGTGTTGACCACTGGCGGTACCGGTCCTGCGCCGCGCGATGTGACACCGGAAGCGACACTGGCCGTGGCACACAAACTTATGCCGGGCTTTGGCGAGCAGATGCGGCAAATCTCGCTGGCCTTCGTGCCGACCGCGATTCTCTCGCGGCAGGTAGGCGTGATTCGCGGCAAATCCCTGATACTCAATCTGCCGGGACAACCGAAGTCGATCAAGGAAACACTCGAAGGCGTCAAGGACGCCGACGGCAGCCAGCGGGTGCCCGGCATCTTCGCCGCCGTGCCCTACTGCCTCGATCTGATTGGCGGACCCTATGTGGAAACCAATGGGTCGGTGGTCAAGGCGTTCCGGCCGAAATCGGCGATTCGTCCCGAAAAGAATTCTTCTGCCTGAGCGTGTGCTCGAGCCGTTCTACTCGGCGAGAGGCCGGCTTCTAGCTATAGGACTGAACGAAGAAGTTGGCGATGATGAAATTATTGCCCTTCTCGATGGTTTCGCGTGGGTGCAGGCGGGCATTTTTGCCATCGACACTGAACATCAGGGCGACCCCCGCTTCGAGAGCATCGGGAGCCAGAATCATTCGTGCGTATTCGCCGACCTCGGGAACGTCCAGCAGCAAGGCCTCGGTGTGCAACCCGCCAGCGTCGGCGAAAACTGCGCGCGGTGCCTTGGAAATGGTTTCTATACCGACTGAACCCTTGTTCGACGTAACACGCGAATAGCGCCGGACGATACCGATCAGCCAGTTGTCACCGCCATCGGGCTGCAACGCCACCAAACCGCCGATTCGAATCCAGTCCTGACGCGTTACGGTGGTTTTTGCACCCAGCCCACCCAGGCTGACATCATCGACAATCCAAGTTTCGATGCCCTCTTCGCCTTTTGCCGGCCCGGAAAGCTTCTGCCAGGTCGCCGCCAGTCCGTTGACGACTTTCAGGGGCGAGTTCATCTTGTGCCGCACTGTATTGCGCATGGGTGGCTTGGGTGCCCAGCACGTTGCCAGATGTTCAAGGACGGGAATGACCGTGGCGGCCTCGTACTGCCCTCCCAGATTGATCCCCGCCGGCACGCGCCCTTCGCTGCGAATCTGATCGATGGTTTTTTCGACCGCCTCCTTGGCCCGCGTGCCATTGAAGAAACGCAGGGTCGGACTCACTTCCGGCAACTTGGCCAACCGTG
>JAIPCF010000128.1 GCA_021738385.1 Sulfuritalea sp.
TCAGCCGCCCCGGAACGGTCGCCCGGTCGATCACGACAGGCATGAACGACTCCGACTTGCTACCGGTTCCCGCGGTCGCGATGGATTTCAGCCTCCCTTTCGCATCGCGCTGGTACGGAAACACCGGGTGGATGAGCAGATGCAGGGTATAGCCCTGGCGGTTGACCTCCATGGTCACCGAATCCACCAGGAAGGGCATGTCATCGTTGATGATGTCGATGACGGTATGGGGTGAGGTCCAGCCGTGTTCGTCGATCTGCGCGTTGTACACCCTGAGCTTGGGCGCGCCGCCGGAGAAGGAGCGCCCGAAGGAGAGGTGGGCCATGGCCGCGCCGTAAAGGTCTTCGACGCTGCGCTCCAGCAGATCCTCCGGGTCTATCTGCGCATAGTAGATGGTGATGAAGTTTCTGGCTTCGTCATGCTTCGACTGGGGTAGCCGTGCTACGGCCAGTTTCAGAACCGCGGCGAGAATATCCTGTTTCTTTTCTTCAAGATGATCCAGCATATTTTTCTCCTTGGGGCCAATCTCTGACAGATTAACAGACGCCGGCAAAGGGGTTCCGGGCGGCTTCCCTGGTCTGGATGCCCGGCACGGGTCGCGTGGCAGCTTTTTTCAATCCGGTTTGATGACAGTCGCGGCCTGCGCGAACCGGGAATGGCTCAGATCCTGCCCGGATGGGCCAGGTCCAGTTCAAG
Organism: Sulfuritalea sp.; assembly: GCA_021738385.1. Lineage (GTDB taxonomy): Bacteria > Pseudomonadota > Gammaproteobacteria > Burkholderiales > Rhodocyclaceae > Sulfuritalea. Next base: position 697 of record JAIPCF010000128.1, read on the forward strand.
ATTCTGGCGCTGCAAAGCAATGGATATCTCGGCGGCATTTCGCATTTCGCGAATACCCCGATAGAGTTCGGTCGCCTGCGGATAACTGCGCTGCATCATGCCCAGCCATTGTTTCAGGCGTCCCGGTGACTGATGCGAGGGCAGCTTGCGCTGCACCCGCAGCCAGAATTCCGAGATCAGCTGTTTGATCGCTTCCCAGTCGGCGGTGCTGGCGTGTTCGGTATCGCCGCGGCGGATGCGACTGGCCAGCAGCGGGTCGGCGACGGCGCCGCGGCCGAGCATGACATCATCACAGCCGGTGGCGGCGCGGATGTTGCGGTAGTCGGCCAGGGTCCACACTTCGCCATTGGCGATGAGGGGCAGCTTCACCACCTGGCGGATACGCGCCACATGCTCCCAACGCACCAGCGGCCGGTAGCCGTCCGCCTTGGTGCGGGCGTGCACCACCAGCTCGTCGGCGCCGCCGGCCTCCAGCGCGCGGGCGCAGTCGAGGGCGCGGTGGGTATCTTCGATACCGAGGCGCATCTTGGCCGTTACCGGAATCTCCGGCGGCACGGCGCGGCGCACCGCACTGGCGATGCTGTGCAGCAATTCCGGTTCGTCCAGCAGCGCGGCACCGCCACGATGACGATTCACCAGCGGCGTCGGGCAGCCGAAGTTGAGGTCGATGCCGGCCGGCTTGAGTTGTGCCAGATGTGCCGCATTCAGGCCGAGCAGGGTCGGCTCGGAGCCGAGCAACTGGATGCGTACCGGCGTGCCGCAGGCCGTGCGCGAGCCGTTCTTCAGCTCCGGACTGAAGCGCGTGTAGCAACTGTGTGGCAGCACGGTGTTGGTGACCCGCACGAACTCGGTAACACACCAGTCGTAACCCCCGGCCGAGGTCAGCACCGCACGCAGCACGTCGTCGGCAAGGCCTTCCATGGGGGCGAGAATCACGCGGCTCATGTTGAAATACTCGGAGCGAGCGATCGGAGCCGTCTCGCCATCGCCGAGTTTTGAGGTGTTGGCAAGATCAATGCGCGAGCGGCGTGATGCTGATCTGCCGCCCCTTCTTCATGCGGCCGACGACGTGCATTTCGCACTTCTTGCAGTCGAAGCGCAGCGTCAGTCTTTCCTTGCCGTTAACCAGCGTCATCGGTTCGGCATTGACGCCGGTGACCCAGCCCTTGGCTTCTTTCGGGCACAGGCTGTGGCTGTAGCGCAAACAATGCTTGGTGATCATCAGCGAGACGTCGCCGGGTGTGGTGTCCGCCTCGTAGGCATCGGCAATCAGTTCGACGCCATGACGGCGATAAAAGTCTCGGGCCGCACGGTTGAGCACATTGGCGAGGTAGGTCAACTCCTTTTCCGGATAGGGGCTCGGCGGTTCGAGCGGCGGGGTGCGCAGCAGCCGTGGACGCGCGGCTTCGCGTGCGACGACAAGTTTTTCGATGACATCGCGGCGCAGGGCATTGACGGTGGCGGCGGGCAGAAACCAGGGCTCGCTCAGCACCAGCCTGATTTCGCCGGCCTTGAAGTCCGTGGCACCGAGCTTGCCGAGGTTTTCGCCGAGGCTGACCAGGGCGCGCTGCGGGTCCTTCGCCGTCTCCTTGGCGTGAACGACGGCCGCGCGTGCTTCGATGCCGTCTTCGTCGCGCAGTGTCAGTGCGAAGCCGTCGGCCGTCTCGCCCAGTTCGATGCGCATCTGCATGTGGCGCTCTGCGGAGGGCTTTTCCAGCAGGCGCTCAAAAGTCTGGTCGCGGTTGCGCAGGATTTCGATGCCGGGCCTGAATCCCTCGGGGTCATCCGGCATTTCATTGGGAAACAGACGCTGGCCCCCGGTCACGCGTTTCGCCACATTCACGCGCAAACCGGCGAGCTTTCTGCCGCGCGACAAATAGCTGATGCCATCCCCGTTGGCGAACTCTTCCTTGCTGTCGATCTCGAACCAGTCGGGCCCGATGCGCGTGATGGTGCCGCTGGCTTCTCCGGCAAAGCTGGGCGTATCGAAAGCGCCGATGTCGGCGTGGCGGCCATTGACGAAATAGTCGGTGGCGCCGCGATTGAAGCTTTTTTCCGGACGCGGTGTAAACGTATGCGTGCAGCGGCCGGAGGACGCGCGCGAATAGTCGGGCGTGGCCTCGATGATGCGGTCGAGCAACTGCCGGTAATGCGCGGTGGCGTTCTTGACGTAGGCCATGTCCTTCAGCCGGCCCTCGATCTTGAAGGAACGGATGCCGGCATCGATCAGGGCGCGCAGGTTGGCGCTCTGGTCGTTGTCCTTCATTGACAACAGGTGCTTGTCGAAGGCCACGATGCGCCCCTGCTTGTCTTCCAGGTTGTAGGGCAGGCGGCAGGCCTGTGAGCACTCGCCACGGTTGGCGCTGCGCCCGGTGTGCGCATGGCTGATGTAGCACTGCCCGGAAAACGCCACGCACAGCGCGCCGTGGATGAAGAATTCAAGAATGGGCGGCGTGAAGTTTTCCATCTCGCCAGTGCCGTCCGCGTGGATACCGCTTCGCATAACTTTTGCCTGAATTGCTGCAATTTCCGGTAGCGACAGTTCACGCGCCAGCACGATTTGCGAGAAACCGACTTCGGCAAGAAACTTTGCCCGTTCCGGTGTGCGGATGTCGGTTTGGGTCGAGGCGTGCAACTGGATCGGCGGCAGGTCGAGTTCCAGCAAGCCCATGTCCTGCACGATCAGTGCATCGGCACCGGCTTCATACACCTGCCAGGCCAGGCGTCGCGCGTCGTCGAGTTCGTCGTCGCGCAAGATGGTATTGAGCGTGATGAAAATCTTGGCGTGAAAACGGTGTGCGTACCGCGTCAGCCGTTCGATGTCCTCAATGCTGTTGCCGGCATCGTGACGTGCGCCAAAGCCCGGCCCGCCGATATACACCGCATCGGCGCCATGGCGGATCGCCTCGATGCCGATATCGGCATTGCGGGCGGGAGCGAGCAGTTCGAGGGATGTGGTGGTAGCGGGCACGGAGGGCTTGGCCAGGACAGGGGAGGTCAGGCGCTGGATTGTAGACTACTCGTCGGGTTGCCCAGGTTCGCCGCGTGGGGCGTCGCGGGGTGTTTACTCAGTTTTTCGATAGCACCATGAGCGTGGAGGTGCCGTGGGCCAGAACGCGGCCGTCCCGGGCGAGCACCTTGGCCTCGGCTGAAATGATTTGCCGCCCCTGCGACGTCACCCGTGCTTCGGCGCGAACCCTCCCGGCGTCTTTGGGATTCGCCAGTCCGTAGTGGTAGTCCGTCATGGTTGAACCGTCCGTTTGATCAGGGGCGAAAAAACATATGTAGATGCATATAATAGGCGGAATGAAGAAGGCAAAGCAAGCTCCGGCAACACCGCGTACGCTGCGCAGCGACGCCACCGCTGCGATCGCCGCCGATCTGGGATGGCATTCACGCCTGGTCGCGCGTCGGGTGACGGCGTATCTCGATCGCGAAATGGCGGCCTGCGACATTAGCAGCACCCAGTTCAGCCTGATGTGCCTGGTCGCCTCGGCGCCCGATGACACGCTGGGCAGTCTGGCCCCGGCCGCGGGACTGAATCAGTCCAGCATGTCGCGCAACATCGACATGCTGGTTCGCGCCGGACTGGTGGAAGTGGCTGTGGTGGAAAAAGACAAGCGTCGGCGTGCCGTCTGGCTGACCGAAGCCGGTGCGCGCACACTCGCCAGGGCGATTCCGGTCTGGCGCAAGGCGCACGGGTCGATGGCGGCCAGGCTGGCGGCCGATCTGAAGCAGGACCTGGCCGTCGCGGCGGCAACACTGGCTGCGGCCGAAACCCACTGAACACGGAGGAGAACGCGATGGCGATACGAATTGTCAGACTGGGTACGGAACGCGTCAAAGACGAAGGGCTGCGCATCGGTACCGTGAGGCGCCCGCCGCGCGGCGTACCGAAAGCCGAATTTTCCAGTGGCAACTGGTATGACGTCTGGTATCCCAATCTCGCGCCGAGCGTTGAAACCATGCAACTCGGCCAGCAGGCGCAGGACGCCAGGGCGTGGGCGCAATTTGCAAAGAAGTACCGGGCGGAGATGTCCCGGCCCGATGCGTCGCGCAGTCTCGATGTACTGGCCCTGCTGTCAACGCAGGGCAACTTTTCGATGGGCTGCTACTGCGAGGACGAATCGCATTGCCATCGCTCGATACTGCGCGAACTGCTCAAGGAGCGCGGCGCCACGCTGGCCGCTTAGACCGCTCTACCTTGACAGCCGATAACCCGGTGCTGCCGGGCGCGTCACCAGCGCCACGTTGAGGGCGTTTTCAGTGGCTTGTCGGCAAACGTGCGCCTGAACTCCCCCAGTGGACTATCGAAACTATTTGGCCTTCACCGCCAAAACCGGGCAGGGGACCGAAAGCAGAAGCTCCTGAGCCACGCTGCCCAAAAACAGCTTGCCCACGGGCGTTCGTTTGCGCAGGCCGATGATCAGCAGCGACACCTTGTGCACGTCGACCATGTCTTCAATTTCCTCGACGGTGCTTTTACCTCGAACATACTGCTTGAATGTCGATTCGATCCCGGCGTTCGCCAGCAGTTTTTCAACGCGCTCGACATCCGATGTACCGGCCATCGAAGGGTCTTCTTTGTTGCCACCCGGACTGGCATTGACCACCAACAGATGTTCCTTGCGTCGACTTGCGATTTCGATGCCCTTTTCCAGGGCGGCTTGTCCTTCCGGACGGGGCACGTAGGCTACAAGTATGGTCACGGATGCTCTCCCAAAATGTAAGGTTTCAAAGGCTTGCCTTGTCGCTGGGCGGATTCCGCAACACTGAAGTGCTCCAAACTCCAGCTCTCGGGAGGTCCGCCGGTTGCTCAGCCCCAAGAATGCCAGAACGACGCAACAAAGACGGATATTTTTGATCGAGCGAAGCGGTTGAGTACAGGCGGATGCGGCCCGCCGGATCGGTTGGCGAAAATCAGGTTCCATGCATCGCAATGGATGCCGTCTCGCCAGCGCCGACTTTTGTGGCTGTGCCCTCAACTCCCATGCCGGGACGCGCCCCGGCGGGCGATCGACCTTCTTGCTCGTGCAGGCGAGCGGGTTTGGCCAATGAGTCCGCTGCTCCGGCCTTGAAGGCAGCACTCGCTGCGAAAGGCCCCCGGTAGCCGGTCGCTAAACCGGCCGGCTACCGGGGCCCTTGGTTCCGAGCGGGCCGTTGATACACTCAACGTCTCAACTCAGGCCGCGACGCTAACCCCGTGTTGTTGAAGGATTCCGATCAGTTTGGGAATGTCGGGCGGGCCCGGAAGAATTTCCTTGTCGATATTCGCAAACATTTTCGAGGCGGAGCCGCCCGGGCCGCTGATTTCGATCATGGCGCCGCCGTTCTTGCCAAAGCGGAAACTGTGCACCGTGTCGGCCGGCATGTGCACCAGCGTACCGGGACCGGCCAGCAAATGGGTGTCGCCGTAGGCGTATTCGACCGTTCCGCCGACGACATAGAACGACTCGTCCCAGTGGTGACTGTGGGGCGGCGGCCCCGAACCCTCATCGCCCTCCTGAAGGGTGATTTCGTATCCCTGCGTCGCGCTGCTTGAAGCCAGCACGGAAACTTTCACGCCGATGACATTGAGCGGGGCCGGATAGGTGTCGGGTGTCACAACGAATGGCTGATTCTTCATGGCGGTTCTCCTCTGGAGTCTAGTGGGTTCCGCGCCTGATTCATTTCGGCAGCGGACGACTGCATTTAACCAATTGCACATCAGGAGATAAACCGTCAAAATTGGAATGAACTATTTACTATTACTCAATAGTTATGCCGATCAATCTTGTGGAAGGCATGCGGGTGTTTGCTGCCGTGGTGGAGGCCGGAAGCTTTGCCGGCGCAGCGGAGAAACTCGACCTGTCGCGGGGCATGACCACACGCTACGTGGCGCAACTGGAAGCGCATCTCGGCGTGAGATTACTCAACCGGACCACGCGCAAATTGTCGCTGACGGACGCGGGTGGCGACTACCACCGGCATGTGACCCAGATACTCGCGATGGTCGAAGAAGCCGAAAGTTCGGCGGCACAAAAATCCCTGGTGCCTCGCGGTGTGTTGCGCATCTCCACCTCGGTGGGCCTGGCAATGCCTCATCTGGGCCGGATGGTCAATGAGTATCTGCAAGCCCATCCCGAGGTGGCGGTCGAAATGACGCTGAATGAGCGTGTGGTTGACATGGTCGAAGAGGGATTCGATCTTTCAATACGTATTGCCGCTCAAATCGACCCCGGGCTGATTGCCCGCCGGCTTGCGGGTGTTCGCACCATTGCATGTGCCGCGCCCGCCTACCTCAAGAAATACGGGACACCGGATTCGCCCGCACAGCTTGCCGGCCACAATTGCATGACCTATGCACACGCGAACTGGCAGCATGAGTGGCGCTTCCGGCAAAACGGCATCGAGCAGCGCGTGCGGATTTCCGGAAACCTGCGCGTCAACAATGGAAACATTCTCGTCAACGCCGCGATTGACGGCCTGGGAGTGATCGTCGAACCCGACTTTCTGGTGAATGAGGCGCTACGCCGGAAACAACTGGTGCCAATACTTGCCGATTGGGAAACCGACAGCTTGTCCATGTTTGCGGTGTATCCCAATCGAAAATACCTGCCACCCAAGGTGCGCAGTTTCGTCGACCTTCTGGTCGAACGCTTTGGACCCGGATCGCACTGGCCAGCCCTCGGAAAGCAAAAGTGATGGCGACGGCACGAAGGCAGTGCAGAGCAGGGCTCCATTGGCGTTGCATAGCTTGTTGATATGCGCCCCAGCCTCGAGGATTTCCGTTTTCCCACCAAGATGGAACTTAACAAAGTCGTGCCCGGCAAAAAAGCAAAGTATCAAAAGCACGGACCCAACAATCAGTACGTTTGCTATTCTTTTCACGTTTCCACCCCGCCGTATCACCATCGCCGACTTTTCTGTTTGCCGTATCGCCAGCGCCGAGTTTCCGCCTCAGCTCTTGCGCGCGGCGGCGGCGATACCGGTCACGATCAGCAAGAAGGCCAGACCGTGGTAGGGCTGCGGCCATTCGCCGATGACCAGCACCGACAGCACGGCGGCGATCAGCGGTGTCAGGTTGTAGAACACGGCGGCCAGTGCCGGCCCTCCCTCGGCCACCGCCAGGCCCCAGCATCGATAGGCGATCACCGAGGGGCCGACCGCGATGAACACGATAGTCGCCAGCAGCCCCGCGTTCCAGTCCGGCGTCACTGAAGGGATGACAGCCTCGTGCAGGCCGGCGGCAGCAAACGCAATCACCGTTCCGAAAATGCATTGCGCCAGCAGAAATTCCGCCCAGCCCCAATCGGGCCGCGCCGCGCCGCGCATGCTCGCCGGCGGGCGCGCCAGCATCCAGCTATACACCGCCCAGCCGACGATGGCGAGCACCATCAGCAAATCGCCTTCGACCAACTGGATACGCAACAGCACGCCGGGATCGCCGCGCGAGAGCACCGTCAGTACCCCCGTCAGGGAAAGCGCCGCACCCACTAACTGCCGTCGCGTCGGACGCACGGCGTAAAACAGCGCACCGACCAGCATCGACCACAAGGGCAGGCTGGACGCGATCAGCGTCACATTCACCGGTGTGCTGGTGCGCAAGGCCAGGTACTGCAAACCGTTGTAGGCGCCGACGCCGATCAGGCCGAGAATGCCCAGATACACCCAGCGCGCGTGCACGGCGGCGCGCGCCTCGGCGCTCGCCAGCGCCCGCCAACCCAGCGGCAGCAGGATCAGCAGCGCCAGACCCCATCGCAGCGCGTTGAGCCACAACGGGCCGAGGCTCTCGATCGCCAGCCGCGCAAACACTGCATTGGCTGCCCATAACAGCGGCGGAAGTATCAAATAGACCAGTAATCGCGGAGAAAGATGCATGAGGTCGTGGCAAGGCTTGGAGAAGAATCGAGCATCGACACAGCGATAGCGCAGTCTCAAGTCGAAAACGCGGGCGCGGCATCAGTTTTGATGTCGCGCCCGAAACATGCGGAGGATACCGGGAAGGAAAGCTTTGTGGGGGTAAGGAGGGGAAGGGCTATTGAAAAGCCACTACGGCGAGGAGACCTGCCCGCGAAGCGGAATCCCAAGTCTGCAAAGCTGAGCGTCTTTTGCTCGACCGCCTTGTAGCGCTTTGTTTCATCAGCGCCGATTTTTTAAATCACTCTGACCCTTTTGGATCGCATTGGGATCGCAAGTCACTCTGGAACTGTCCTCCGCGCTAGTTAACTGCTTTCAGATGCACCGCTGTCTCAAGCGACTTGAGGTCAATTCTGTCCTTGACCAGATCTTTGCCGCGCGGGTCAAGCTTGAATGGAGCGCTGTCTTTGATCACGGGCAGGTTTTGCGGCGTTAGAAAGACCGCCTCATGGAGCTTAGGTACCTTATTGTCGCTCCAGGGTTTTACGTTGGCCAAGCCGCTGACGGTTTGTGTGGACAATATCCCGAGGCGTGCCGGCGAACTGACGAACTCGTTGCTGGCGAACACCTGTCGGTAGCTTGTCGCGCTCTTCTGTATGCCTTCGAAGGATGCGGCAATTTGACCGCCCACCGTTACATCAAGAACTTTTCCATTTGACGTCAGCAGTGTTCGCGCTACCGCGTTGGTTTTGCTTACGGCGGCGGCAAGCACCATGGGGTCGGAAAGATCCGCTGCGGGAATATCCACCAGAACCTCCTTGGTAA
>JAIPCF010000129.1 GCA_021738385.1 Sulfuritalea sp.
ACCGCGTCGGCGGTACCCTGATACCAGTCTTCACTGAGCTGTTGCTGCGCGGGCAGGATGTCGATGAACTCCTTGAAGCGGCCGTCGAGAAAACTCCAGCCGCGTTGCACATGCTGGATCAGGCTCTGTGCCTTGTACTGTGTCGCAACACCGACGCGGCGTATGCCGGAATTGACGCAGTTGGACAGCGTGAAGTCGATGATGCGGAACTTGCCTCCGAAAGGCACGGCGGGTTTGGCACGCCAGTCGGTGAGTTGCATCAGGCGGGTGCCACGACCGCCGGCCAGTACGATGGCGAAGGTCTTGCGTGTCAGTTCATTCGTATTCATAGGCAGTTTCCCCTGTTCGCTTTGGTCAGGACACGGTGTCCGCGATCTGATTGACTCATGTATCGATTGCCTGGCGGTGTTCTCATTCGGCGTGATCACTTGCGGAGTGATCAGCCTTCAAATATAACCCCTTGGCTTGACTGTCGGTTTTACCAAGGCAGTGGCAGGTGCACTCAAGCAGACATCAGGAGCGTCAAATCAGGCGACTACTCGCCAACACCGGCATGAAGCGCCGGGCGACGGGGCCACCCTTTCTGCGAACACCGCGCCTTATATGGCCGGTGCCCGGCCTTGCCTCAGTTGCCCAACAGGCCTGCCGCGAGCAGCCGGTCAATCTCTGCTTCGGCCTGAACCCAGTCTTCCAGCGGGTCGCCCGCAGCAAATCCGCGCCGTTCGGCAATGTGATACGCGGCTACCTCGACGTAAAACCGACGTTGCTCCGGCGGTACCAGCACCGGCTTCTTGCTGCGCGGCTTGGCGGGTTTCTTGACCGCCGGCTTGACTGCGGGAGCCGCTTTCGCCTCGGTCTTGGGCTTGGCTTTCGCAGGCTTGATTTCGGCGGGGGTTTGCTTCGGTTTCGGAGCCGCAGGTTTGCTGGGCGGACTCTTCACAGTTCTTGTGGTATTTGCCATCGACGCCTCCTCAAAATTGTTGAAATATTTCATTCACATGTTGCGCTAGTCACATGACAAGTTATTGACAATCGTCAAGTTTTATTCGTGTGTGAATTGGAGTGCTCCATGCAAACCCAGTAGCGGATCGGTGGCGATGTGAACCGGCAGACTGGCCGCAATTCCGGCATGCTCGGCCTTGGCGTTGAACGCGGCAAGCAAGCCGCTGGCGGGCAAGGCCGGCAGCAGTGTGGCGATGATGCCGCCCGCCAGGAAAACCCCTCCGCGCGCCAGGCAGGCCAGGGCCATGTCGCCGGCAATGGCGCCATAGGCGTCCAGAAACAGGTTCAGCGCCTGGCGTTCCGCGCTTTGCGGGGCGCTCAGGGCGCGGCGTGTGATTTCCTGCGGCGATAGCACCGTGCCCGACAGGAATTCGTGAATGGCCGTCAGGCCGGGTCCCGACACGACGCGTTCCCAGCTAACCCGGCCATGCCGTTGGTGAAGAAAGGCCCAAAGCGCCATCTGTTGCTCGTCAGCAGGTGCGAAAGCGGCGTGGCCCCCCTCGCTGGCGATAACGCGCCAATGACCGTTATCGGGCAAGACAATAGCCATGCCAAGGCCTGTACCCGCGCCAATGACAAGGCAGGGTGCGTCAGCCAGCGGTTCTCCGTGTTGCAGCGTGAGTCGTTGTGACGCGGGCGCAGTGACAGCACCCAGTGCGGCGGCGGCAAAGTCGTTCTCGATACGCAGAAGCGGCAGGCCGAATCGTTGTGACAGCGCTTCACTATCGATCGTCCATGGCCGATTGGTGAGGCGTGCCCTGCGCCGATCGTCGGCGATCGGGCCTGCCACGGCAAGGCAACCGCCGGCGACATGGGAGGGATCAATCCGGGCTTCGGCAAGGAAGGCGGCGAGCAGACTGTCGAAGTCCGAAAAATCGGCGTTGGCGTAACGGCGATTGACCACCAACGTGCTTTTTTGCGCGACGCCCAACAGGGTCTTGGTGCCGCCGATATCGCCGACGAGGACCAATTCTGGCTCGATCACGCGATGGGGGAGGTGGTGCTCATGGCATCTTCAAACCGCCACCGGCGCCGCGATGTGCGGCAGCGGATCGTAGCCTTGCAGCGTGAAATCTTCGTAGCGAAAGCCGAAGATGTCCTTGATCGCCGGATTCAGCTGCATGGTCGGGCGCTGTCGTGGCGTTCGCGACAGTTGTTCGCGCGCTTGTTCGACATGATTGGTATAGAGGTGGCAATCGCCGCCGGTCCACACAAAATCGCCTGGCGTGAGGTCGCAGACCTGGGCCACCATTAACGTCAGGAGTGCGTATGAGGCAATGTTGAATGGAACGCCGAGAAAGATGTCGGCGCTGCGCTGGTAGAGTTGGCAGGACAGCCTGCCATCGGCCACATAGAACTGGAACAGCGCGTGACAGGGTGGCAGCTTCATTTGCGGAATATCGGTCGGGTTCCAGGCTGAAACGATATGCCTTCGCGAATCCGGATTCTTTTTCAGCCCCTCGATCAATTGTGCAATCTGATCGATTTCCGTGCCGTCACCGGCTGGCCAGTGACGCCATTGGTGACCATAGACCGGGCCGAGATCGCCATTGGCATCGGCCCAGTCGTCCCAGATCGAAACGCCATGTTCCTTCAGGTAGCGGATATTGGTATCGCCTTGCAGAAACCACAGCAACTCATGGATGATCGAGCGCAGGTGCAGCTTCTTGGTGGTCAGCAGCGGAAAGCCCTCGGCCAGATCGAAACGCATCTGCCAACCGAAAACCGAGCGGGTTCCCGTACCGGTGCGGTCGGATTTCTCCTGGCCATGGTCGAGTACGTGGCGCATCAGGTCGAGGTAGGGGCGCATGGCAGATGGTGGCGGGACTTATAATCGACGTTCGATTTTACTGGAATTGTTCATTGAGCTTGACCGCGAAGCATTGAAGCCGACACACCGGTACCCGGGGGTAAATTGAGCCGCGCTTAGGCTGGCAGCCTGATGGCGGTTCAATATTATGCGGGCAGATTTACCGCTGTGAATCGGGTGCGATTGAAACCGATCTCAGCGGATCCGGCGTCGTCTGGAACCCAATCTTGATTTCTCAACCTTCGAGACAGGAATGACAAGCGCCATTTGAAACGTTATCCTTCCTGTCGTCGGTAAACTGATTAGCAATTATGCTCGGATTTTTCTCCAACAAATCGTCACATCCTCTGGCTGATACGCGCGAAGCCAAGCGCATTCTTGCCGAGATCGCCAGCAGAGAACCGCAAGCGGCGGTGGAGGATGCGGGTGCCTGGCTGGAGTCGCTTTCAGCCGATGAGAGTTTCAAGTTTGCCGCTCGGCTTGATCTGGTTTTCAAGCTTGACGAAGCTGCCGTGGCGCAGGCCAGACGTCTCGGTCGCGACTATCCCGCGATGTGCAGTGCCGGCCGGGCGCAGGAGTCCAAGCAGTGGGAACTCGGCCACGGCTATTGGCAGCAACTTGCCGAGGCCTATCTGGATTGTCTTTCCCGTTATCACGCTTTGGAGAAGGAGCGTGACGCGGTTCGGCCGCAACTCCCTTTGATTTACGCGCGGCTGATCAATGCTCTGGCGGTTCAGCTCAAATGGAAGCAGTTCCGCTATGGACCGGTTGACCCGCAGTTCTGGGGTGATCTCGGTGGCGTCTATCTCGCCGCTGTCGAAGCGAAGGTCGCACAGAAGGAATTGCGTTTGTATCCCGGCAGCCCGGAGACCACCATTGAGGCGGAGTATCTTCGGGTGCTGGTGTTCCACGCCACCTCGATGGGTAATCTGCAGCCTCTCGAGATAGAAATCGGTGAGCGTCTCATTGCCTATTTCTTGCCATTTTTCTCGCTGATCAGGGAACTTCGACCAGAAAATGTCTATTGGGTGGACGCAGCCAAACCATTGCCGCCGACACGGCTGGCGAAATTGCCACAAGTCAGTCCGACTCTGCGTTTCTTCAATGGCACACGGGGCAAGGAGGCGGTCGAAAAAACCATCGCGCAGATTCGAGCCGAAGGTCGAGTGCCGGCTGGCATTAACCTGGGTGCGCAGTACGATGCGGCTGTGGTCATTCCCGTGCTTGAACATCTGGCCGTGTGTTGGGCACCCAAGCCGCCGATGCGCAATACCGTTAGGCACAGGATGAATTCGCCCCTGAAAGTCGTCAATGGACTCGCCGCAGCCTGGCAAAATTTGTCTGGACCGGCAGCAGGGGGTGAGGGTGTCGAAACCTGGGTTGTCGATGATGTCAGCCAGGGCGGTTTGGGCGCACAAACCACCGTGACTCGCCAGGACTGGATACGAATCGGCGGCCTGGTGGCTTTGCAGCCCGATGGCGGCGACAACTGGCTGATCGGCATCGTCCGACGCTATTCCCGGATTTCATCGAACAAGGGTTCTGTGGGCATAGAAACCATTTCCAAGGCGCCGCGCGCGGTATTTGCCGATGCCGGCGGCCTGCAGACCGAAGCGCTGCTGCTAGATGTGCCCGAGGTCGGAGAATACGCACGCATGGTTTTGGCCCCAGACGCTCTTGAGGAGGGCGTGGCGCTGTTGTTCAGCATCGACGGTAAAAATGCCCGCCTGCATCCGCGTGAGACGATCGAGAAGGGCAACAACTTCGTTATTGCCAACTTCTTCGTCCAGTCCTATAGCTGATCGCTCCCGGTCACGCTGGCCGGTGCAAACAATCGTTCAGGTGGAAGTGTTTTGCGGTGGCCGAATTGCTGATTTCGGGCGGAATGCCTTGACCACAGTCTCTTCGGTTTCGACATATGGCCCGCCGATCAAGTCCAGGCAGTAGGGCACCGCGGCGAAAATACCCGCCACCTTCTGGTTGCCATCGGCATCCTTGACGCCTTCGAGCGTTTCCTTGATCGATTTGGGTTGCCCCGGCAAATTGAGGATCAGCGACTTGCCCCGGATCACGCCGACTTGCCGTGACAGGATTGCGGTGGGCACGAAGGCCAGCGAGATCTGTCGCATTTGCTCGCCAAATCCGGGCATCAGCTTGTGCGCCACGGCCAGCGTGGCTTCCGGCGTTACGTCGCGCGGTGCCGGGCCGGTGCCTCCGGTGGTCAACACCAGATCGCAGCCGGCGCTGTCGCAGAGCTCGATCAGTGTCTGTTCTATGGTCGCCTGTTGATCCGGGATCAGTCGCGTTTCCATGCGCCAGGGCGATTTGAGCGCAAGACCAAACCATTCACGCAACGCGGGGATGCCCTTGTCTTCATAGACGCCGCTGGAGGCGCGGTCGGAAATGGATACAAGGCCGATCAGAAGTTCGTCGTTCATAAGATTTCCTTGAAACGGTTGTACCACTGCCCGAGGTATTCACGAATTGCGACTCGGCTGGTGCCAAAAGCTTCGCCAGGGAGCAGATTTTTTATCAGTGACGGTGAAATAGTCCTGAAACCGGTTGGCGCGGCGACGACCTCGAGACCCTCGCGTTCGAACAGCGGAATCGCTCGGGACAAATGCCATGCATGGCTGACCAGGGCAATCCGATTGACGCCAGCGGCCTTCAGCATTTTCGCTGACAGGTGCGCATTCTCGGCTGTATCGCGGGACCTCGCTTCCACCCAGCGCACTTTCACACCAAAGTCCTGCTCAAATACTTCGCGCATTAATTCGCTTTCGGCGCGGCCTCCATACAGTGCGCCGGAGCTCAACAGCAACGGAAAGCCTGATTGTTTTGCCAGTCTTGCACCGTACCTTACCCGCTCCAGGGTCGCGGCTCCGACCGTATCCCCGCCATATTCGGGCGCGTTGGAATAAGTACCGCCGCCGAGAACGACGATGGCCTGTACGCGTTTCAACTGTGTAGCCGTGATTGGTGAGTAGGGTTCCAGTGGCGCCATTAGTGCGCTGCTCACCAGGGGTAGCGAGAGGGCAAGCAGGGAGATCAAGGACAAGCTCGCCAGCCAAAGGCCGGCGTATTGCCAGCGCCGACTTTTGGCGCGGGATAGCCAAAGTCCCAGAAATGCCAGCAGCACTGGCCCGGCGGGCGGCAGAATCAATGCAGCAATCAGCTTTTTCAGTAGAAACATTGTCCAAAAGAAGGGCTGCTCGCGCCTTGGAGGAATGACGGGGCCGTTATTATCGACGCAAACTGAATTGAACAAGCATGCTTGTTCTGGTCGGGTAGGCTGAAAAGAGTCGTGATGGACATTGATAGGTTCCTGGCGATGCACCGATGGAGCTAGCTTTCTCGCCGACATCAGCGCCGGCGATGCCATTGCCGCTCTCACGGGAGCAGAGGGCGGCGATCTGGTATTGTCCGCAATACGCTTGCTCGATCCGGCTGGCAGATGCTGCCGGAGGCAGCGTTCCGAGAGGCTATCCGGTCAACGGAAACGATATTGGCGAAGTCGGACACCCATGCTGAAAATGAGGCGTTTTAGCAAATGAAATCAGTACCTGATCCAGAATCCGGACTCACCGCCGAAGAAGCCGCGAGACGGAATCTGTTCAACCGCATAACCGTCGGAGCCTTGATCGTGGTCGGGGTACTCGGCAGCCTGCTGATGTTCCGCTCGGTGTATATCTCGAACCAGCCGATACGCGCCAAGCCAGCGGAGTCGACCAAGGCCGCGCAGCAGGCAGATAATCTCAAAACAGGTGTCCCCATTGTGCGAGACGGCGAAGGGCGCCACTTGCTGCAGTTGGGTGTCTACAGCGATATCAACAAGGCTGAAGACCTGCGCGCGAAACTTGAAACCTCTGGATTGCCCTCGACCATCAGCACCGGGACACACGTATTTGTCGGCCCATTCAGCACCCCGGAAGAAGCAGATGCAGCGCGAGCCAAACTGAAAGATCTCGGCCTCTAACACGGGGTCTCGCTTAACCATACAGAACAGGATGACATCATGACCCGTAAAATAGTTTCAACAAGCGATGCTCCGGCCGCTATTGGCACCTACTCCCAGGCCGTACAGGCCGGGAATACCGTTTATCTGTCCGGGCAGATTGGGCTCGACCCCGCCACGATGCAGATGGTCGAAGGTATCGACGCGCAAATCGTGCGTGTTTTCGACAACCTCAAGGCTGTCGCTACGGCCGCAGGCGGCAGCCTGAATGACGTGGTCAAGTTCAACATCTATCTCACTGATCTGTCCAATTTTGGCAAGGTGAATGAGACCATGGCGCAGTATCTGCGCGAGCCCTACCCGGCGCGCGCGGCGGTCGGCGTCAAGGAATTGCCGCGAGGCGCATTGGTCGAGGCCGACGCCGTGCTCGTCCTTGGCTGAAAAGAAAACCGCCGCCACCAACACGCTCGCGGCCCGCCTGGTCAGGCTCGGTCTGCGCACCGATGCCGACTTTGTCTTGCACCTGCCGCTGCGTTACGAAGACGAGACACGTATTACTCCCTTGTGCGACGCGCTGCCCGGTGTTGCGGCGCAGTTCGAGGTCGAAGTCATTGACAGCGAAATCGCCTATCGGCCGCGCCGCCAGTTGCTGGCAAGGGTCAGCGACGCCAGTGGGAGTTTGAGTCTTCGCTTCCTGAATTTCTATCCAAGCCAGCAAAAGGTCTTGCAGGCGGGTGCTCGCCTGCGCATTTTCGGCGAGGTGCACGATGGCTATCTTGGCCCCGAGATCATCCACCCGCGGTTCCATGTGGTTGGCGACAAGGAGAGCTTGCCCGAGCGCCTGACGCCGGTGTATCCGACCACGGCCGGGCTCGGTCAGGCCACTTTGCGCCGCCTGATTGCCCGCGCGCTGGAACGTACTGATCTTGCCGACACGCTCTCGCCGAAATTGTGCGAAAGCCTGTGTCTTACCGAGTTCTCCACAGCCATTACATTGCTGCACAATCCACCGCCTGAAATAGCGCAGGCCCTATTGGAATCGCGCCATCACCCGGCGTGGCGGCGGGTGCAGTTCGATGAGTTGCTGGCGCAGCAACTGAGCTTGAGGCGTGCCTACACGGCGCGTCGGGCGCGTGGTGCACCCGCACTGCGGGCGACAACAAAATTGAGCAAGGCCTTGCTGGCTTCATTGCCGTTTCGCTTGACCGGTGCGCAGCAGCGGGCCTGGTCCGAAATTGCAAGCGACCTCGGCCAGCCGCATCCGATGCAACGACTGTTGCAGGGCGACGTCGGCAGCGGCAAGACCGTGGTGGCTGCGCTGGCAATGTTGCATGCCGTCGAAGCTGGCTATCAGACCGCGCTGATGGCGCCTACCGAGATTCTTGCCGAACAGCATTACCGCAAACTGGCGGTCTGGCTCGAACCGCTCGGGCTTGAAGTCGCCTGGCTCACCGGCAGCTTGAAAAAGCGCGAGAAAGCGTCGGCAATTGCAAAAGTCGGCGCTGGTGAGACGGCGATAGTGATCGGTACCCATGCCCTGATCGAGGACAAGGTCGAATTTCCTCGTCTCGGTTTGGCGATAGTTGACGAGCAGCATCGGTTCGGTGTGCGCCAGCGTCTGGCGCTGAAAGAGAAGGGTCTTTTCGCCCACCAGTTGGCAATGTCGGCGACGCCGATTCCGCGCACCCTGGCGATGAGCTATTACGCCGACCTGGATGTGTCTGTGCTCGACGAACTGCCGCCAGGACGCAGCCCGGTGACAACCAAGCTGGTCTCCGAAGCGCGCCGCGATCAAGTCATTTCGCGGGTGCATGACGCGTGTCGTGCCGGGCGTCAGACGTATTGGGTTTGTCCGCTGATCGAGGAGAGCGAGACGCTGCAGTTGAAAACCGCCGAGGAGACCTTTGCAAGGCTTGCCACCGAGCTGCCTGATCTGCGTGTCGGGATGGTGCACGGGCGTCTCAAAAGCGAGGAGAAGGCGGCAGTAATGGCGGCCTTCGTCAGGAACGAGATCCATGTGCTAGTGGCAACTACGGTGATCGAGGTCGGTGTCGATGTGCCCAACGCCAGTCTGATGGTGATAGAGCACGCCGAGCGTTTCGGGCTCGCACAATTGCATCAATTGCGCGGCCGTGTTGGGCGCGGCACCGAGCAATCGGCCTGCATCCTGCTCTACGCCCGGCCATTGGGCGAACTGGCCAGGGCACGGCTGAAAGTCATTTACGAAAGTACCGACGGTTTTGAAATCGCGCGTGAGGATTTGCGGCTGCGCGGCCCCGGCGAGTTCATCGGCGCACGACAATCCGGTCTGCCGCTGTTGCGCTATGCCGATCTGGAAGATGCAGCGCTGGTTGAACGGGCGCGTGCAGTCGCGGAAACCATGTTGCGCGACGAACCACAAGCCGCCGAGGCGCATTTGAAGCGCTGGCTGGGCGGGCGTGAAGAATTGCTGAAAGCGTAAAATTTCGCCCATGAAACTTGCCGAAATCAAACACCGTCTCGACCTTTACGAAAAGCTGATGCGGCTGGACAAGCCGATCGGTAC
>JAIPCF010000130.1 GCA_021738385.1 Sulfuritalea sp.
GTCCGGGAAGCCGGACTCGCTCAGCTTGCTGAAAAGCGTGCCCAAGTCGACCGGCTGGCAGCCGAAGCCGCCAACCGCCAGCAGCTCCCAGAGCAGGAAGCGGAGGCCGCTGCCCAGGCCAGGCGCGAGGCGGAAAAGCAGGCCACCCTGGAGGCCCGACAGCGCGCCCAGAGGGAGGCCGCCGCCGAGCGTGCAGCGGTTGCGCGCCAAGTTGCAGAGCACGCTGCCGGTGTAGCGCAAGCCGAACGTCTTGCAGCCGAGGCAGAGGCGGCTTCAGCGCAACGTCTTGCCGCCGAGCGCCAGATCGAAATAAAGGCAAGTCAGCAAATAGAGGCTGAACGCAGGGTGCTGGCAGATACCCAGCGAACTCAACGTGCCGCTGCAGAATTTGCGGACGCGACCAAAGTTCGCGCCGAAAAAGAACAAGAGCTTGCCCGGCTCGCTGCAAAACGCGCCGACGCCGATCGACTGGCTGCAGAGGCGGCGAACCATCAGCTGCGTGTTGAGCGGGAAGCCGAGGCCGCCGCCCTGGCAAGACTTGAGGCAGAGCAGCGGGCGACACAGGAGACCCGGCGCCGCGCCGAGCGGGAAGCTGAAGTTGTCCGCGCAGCTGCGGCACGTCTGGCTGCCGAACAGACCGCCATCGCTGCCGAGGCCGAGCGCATCGCGATTGTGGCCCAAGCAACAGCTACGGCACCTATTGATGTTGCAAAGAATCAGCTGGCCAAACATTGGTTGGCCTTGGCCCGGTTTTCACGTCCGGACTATCGTCGTTTGCTGGCGGCCACCGCGATTGCCATGGCCGCAGGCATTGGCACCGGTTTCTGGCTATCCAGACCGCCGCCGCCGCGGCCGTGGACTGAACAACAAGACACCCTGCGTTTGCGTCTTGACGAGTCACTGAAAGATCCCCCTCCAGACGAGCAGCGCGTCATTCCCCGCGATTGACGGCTCCGGGGCCATCGATGCCCGTCAAATGTTTATGCATAAGATATACAAAACTCATATTTATGAGTCTGCGGTAATTGAACGGTCTGCGTCGGAGAATTCTGACATCGCGCGTGGCATGACCCCAACGTCAGACCTTGTGCCAGCATATTTTTCATTGATAATTGGTTGCTAATGGGCTGGGGGCGTGCTAAGTTTTCATGGCTATTTCACTCGACTTTCGTAATAGATGGTTGTCGGGCAATTCTTTTGAGGGTTTTATGACAAAGGCGATCTACCGGCTACTTCTGGCCACTGCAATATTTGCGGTCGGATCGCTGAGTCACGTGAAAGCGCAAGATACGAGTTTCACCGTATCGCGATTCCAGGTTGAGGGGAACTCGATTCTGCCGGTGCAGCGAGTCGAGCAGTTGGTCGCCCCCTTTGTCGGCACCGGCAAGGTTTATGGCGATATCCAGAAGGCGCTTGAAGCCCTGGAAGGAGAGTATCGCCGACTCGGTTATGGCACCGTGCAGGTCTATGTGCCGGAACAAGAGCTCACAACCGGCATTGTCAGATTGCAGGTGACCGAAGGCGTTGTCGGGAAAGTCACCATTACCGGCAACAAGTATTTCAATACCGAAAACGTGCGTGCGAGTCTGCCCAACCTCAAGGAGGGTACGCCGCCCAACATGCGCAAGCTTTCCGAAAACGTTCAGTTGAGCAATGAAAACCCGGCCAAGCAGGTCGAAGTGACGCTGGCGACGAGCGAAGAGGAAGGCCAGGTCGATATCAAGGTCGAGGTCAAGGAAGAAAACCCTCAGCGCTTCTACGTCACGCTGGACAATACCGGCACCAAGGCCAGCGGCAAGCATCGGCTGGGCGTCTCCTTCCAGAATGCCAATGTCGGAAACAGTGATCAGGTACTGACGCTGGCGTATACGACGGCGCTGGATCCTCCGGGCGGCATGAAGATTCTCGGCAACCGGATCATTCCGGGGCAGCACGGGAATGGCGTCAAGGTCGATGTTTTCAGTATCGGCTATCGGCTTCCTCTGTATTCCCTTGGCGACAGCATCGATTTTATCTACGGGAATTCAAGCACGGATTCGCCGACCAATTCGCCCAACCTGGGTGCCGGACTGGCCATCAACGGCAAGGGTGAGGTGTTCGGTCTGCGCTACAACCATATACTTGCACGTGCCGGTGAATACTCTTCGAAGCTGGTATTTGGATACGACTACAAGTACACGAACAGTCGCTGCGCCATTTCCGGCAATCCCACGGCTTTTGGCACGGCCGGTTGCACGCCCCATACCTTTCGCCCCGTTTCAGCCACCTACAGTGGCCAATGGCAAAAACCGGGCAAGGCGATCGACTTCAATGTGGGCGTCACACACCACTTGTTCCCGATGGGGAGTCGCTACACATTCGCGCCAGCGGCTCCCGCTGCGGGCGGTTATGACCGGTATTCGGCAGCGTCCGGCTACCGCACCAAGGACGAATTCACCGTCCTGCGTTTTGGCGGCAGCTATGCCACCGCACTAGGTGGCGATTGGCTACTCAGGATCGCCGCGAGCGGTCAACACGCGAACAATGCACTGCCTGCCGGCGAGCGACTCGGCCTGGCGGGTTCCAACGCAGTGAGGGGTTTCCTTGAGCGTGCGGTTTCTACCGATAGAGGCTACTTTGCCAACCTTGAGGCATATTCACCGGATGTTGCTGCGCGCCTAGGTGTCAAGGGCAATCTCAAGTTTCTGGTCTTTTACGATGCAGCGCGGGGCGCCAACCTCAATCCCACGGTCAACCAGAAGGTCAACATTGCCTCTCTTGGCGTCGGATTGCGTTACAACATCAAGAAGGATGTGAGCGCCCGCTTTGATATTGCACGGGTGATGGATGGCGTGTGGCCAAATGCAGCACCAAACACGGCGCTGGAAGGGGATATCCGCGGTCATTTCGGTCTTGCCTTCGGTTTCTGATCAAAGAATCGGATTGCATCCGGGAGTGTGACTTAGTCCCTGGAAGTTGAATCCGTTTTGAACTATAAGCAGGTCATACACGGGCGGCCGTCCCGCTCTTGGAGTTTTCATATGCGCTACAAAAATCCTACCTTAAGGCGCCGTTCCCGGTTATCTACCCCGGTTCGCTTGGGCGTAGTTGCTGTGGCCGCGTGCTTCATCTCCGCCCCCGTTTTGTCCAATCCAGTGAATCCGACTGTGGTCAATGGCGCGGCGACCTTCAATCAGGCAGGCAGCGTCCTGACGGTGACCAACAGCAACGGCGCCGTCATCAACTGGGACAAGTTCTCGATTCAGGCTGGCGAAACGACCCATTTCGCCCAGACTGCGGCTTCCAGCACGGTGCTCAACCGGGTATTGAATGATCCGACAGCGATTTACGGCACGCTGAGTTCCAACGGCCGCGTCTGGTTGGTGAACCCGGCCGGCATCATGGTCGGCCCAGGCGGGCGAGTAGATACGGCCGGGTTTGTTGCGTCGACACTTGCCATTCGCAACGAAGACTTCCTGGCTGGTCGAAACCTGTTCGTTGATCAAGGTGGTGCAGGCAATGTCATCAATCAAGGCGAGATCAAGACTCCGTCCGGCGGCAGTGTTTACCTGATCGGCAAAAGCGTCAGTAACGAAGGCGTCATTACCACACCCCAAGGCGAAACCCTGCTCGCTGCAGGTACCACGATCAGCCTGATCGACAGCGCCACGCCGGGGGTCAAAGTCGACATCACCGGCGCAGAAGGTAACAGCACCAACCTTGGCACCATCACGGCGGAAGCTGGCCGTATTGGTATCGCTGGCGTCATTGTCAGGAACAGTGGAATGCTGAATGCCAGCAGCGTTGTCAGTGAAGGCGGACGTATTTTTCTCAAGGCCAGCCAGGACGCCTACGTCGATGGCAATGGTCGCATCGTGACCACCGGCACCAAGGGCGGCAGCGTCGAAGTGCTCGGCAATCGCGTTGCGGTGATGGACCACGTCAGTATCGACGCCAGCGCCACCAGCGATGGCAGTGACGGCGGCAGCATCAAGGTCGGCGGCGACTACCAAGGCAAGAACTCCGACATCCAGAACGCGAGCATCACCTACTTCGGTGCAGATGCCGAACTGAAAGCTGACGCCGGAAAAGTCGGCGATGGCGGCACGGTGATTGTCTGGGCCGATGACACGACCAGGGCCTATGGCCGCGTCTCGGCGCGCGGTGGCGAACAAGGAGGCAATGGAGGGTTCGTCGAAACGTCAGGGCACAATTATCTTGACGTCGATGGCATTAAGGTAGACGCATCGGCATCTAATGGAATCTGGGGAAGTTGGCTACTCGATCCAACAAGCCTGACGATCACCGACTCAGGAGGCTCGTCTATTCCCTACGGCGGCCCGACATTTAGCTCACCTACAGATGGGTCAACCCTGGGTTGGGCAACAATTGCAGCGGCACTGACTGGCGCCATTACGGTACAGACAAACGATGGTGGCGATATTATCTTCCAGCAAACCACCCCTTGGACCACGACTAATGTAGGTAGCCTGACATTTAGCACCACCGGCGGGATTTCGGGCAACTGGGGTGGAACCAACAACAGCCAGCCATCGACAGGTCTGAATCTGAAGACTGCCGGCAACATCAGCTTTACTGCAGGAGGCCAGGTATTCCTGGGCAATGGCACCGTCGAAACCACAGGTGCCGCGAAAACGATCTCGGTCACGAGCTCAGGGGGTTCGGTCGGTATAGGACTCCTGAAGGCACCGGGAAATGTGACGGTCAGCTCCAAGTACTCCATTTGGGATAACAACTGGCAAACCGCAAATGGGGTGAACATATATTCCAACGGGGCCATCTCGCTCAGTAGCGCCTATGGCGGCACCGACCCAAATTCAACCTGTACTAGCACAAGCGGCTGGTGCAGCGCCATTCAGGCCGACATTGCCGGCGTTCCAACATCAGTCTCTGCGACCGTTTCCTCCTCGGCGACCCGTGGTGGAATTGGCATCAGATACATTGGCAACTTACCTTCAGGATTTTCTCTGACAGACAATTCAACCACTCCACGCTATAACGACGTCGACCTGTTTGCGACCGGTAACATTGCAAATGGATTCAATCTTTCGTCCTCCTACGGCGGCATGTATGTAGGTGCAGGCGGAGACGTGACAATTGCATCGGAAACCACTAGTGGAACTCCGGCCGAGATCGCAATCTATGCTGGCGGCACCCTGAACGTCAATGATTCACTTACGTCCTACAGTGGCGGGTATTACACTCCATTGATTGCTTTGGCGGCGGGTACGGCGGTCAACGTGAATGGCACTCTCACTTCGTCGGGCTATATCGGAATAGCGGCAGGCGTATCCAAGGATCAACTCAAGCAGCTCGACAATATAACTGACGTTACCGCGAAGAGGTTCGCCGATACTTTTACCTCCGCAAGTGGAACCGTGACGATCACCAGCGCCGTTACGGCAGCCGACAGCGTGGGCATCGTGGCCAAGGATATCGTTGTCACAGGCAGCTCCGGCTCGGTTACTGCGACGACCAACGACCTATATGCAAAGGCTACAAACAACATTACTCTAAGCAACGGTGCTTCCATGGTGGCTGGTCGAGATGCCTTACTTCAGTTGTTGGGGAGCGCCTCCACGCTTTATCTGAACCCGACTGCCAGTGCTTCGTACTCCTGGATATGGGCAAAGTCGCCGAGTACCATCCATATGAATTTCCTTTCGCGCTCGTCGGGAGGCATTGTGATTGACGGGGTAGAAACCACCACCTCGGTCGCCGGTGGAAGCGGGTTCTTTGTCGGCGCATCCAAGGCTCCTGCAACTCCCGGTAGTGGCCTGCAACTTGCCTACGCGACAACTATCGCCACCGATTTATGCGCCATCAACCCTACGCTTTGCGCGCCACCAACTACAACTGGTACGCCCATAGACGCTCCACCGCCGAGCTTTGACACCAGCAGCGCCGGCGGAACGCCGTCGGGTAGCGTGGGTGACGTGGTCGGTGGCACCGAAGGCACGTTTGGTGGGGAAGAAAGCGATACAGACAAAGAGAAGGACGAGAAGAAAGACAAGAAGTCAGACCAAGCCAAAGATGAGAAAAAAGATGACAAGCCAGCCAAGAAAAAACTTGCCCAGTGCACTACTTGAGCCCAGGTCCGGTCTGATGTGGCGCGCGTTCTTGGTGCTGGCAGCCGGGTTGGCATGGATGCCAGTAGCGGAAGCCTCCACTGCAGGGCAGATTACGCATTTGTCCGGCACGATTTCAGCCAAACGGCTGGATGGCACAAGCAAGCTGCTCGCCGTCAAGTCGGAAATTCTTGAAGGGGACACACTGAGTACCGAGCGTGAAACCTATGCCCGCATCAAGTTCATAGACGGGGGCGAGGTGGTATTGCGTCCTGGCACTCAACTGAAAATCGAGAGCTATTCCTACAATGCCACCCAGCCGGAAAATGACAACATACTGATGAGTATGTTCAAGGGTGGTTTGCGAGCGGTGACCGGGTTGCTCGGAAAGCGCAATCGAGACAAAGTGAATTTCAAAACCGAGACGGCAACCATTGGTATTCGCGGCACTCATTTTGGCGCGCTGTTGTGCCAAAACGATTGCGGTGGTGTGCCGACCACGGGCGGCACACCGCCCCCTAACGGCTTGCATGTGGATGTAACCACCGGCGCCATTACCCTGAGCAATGCAGCGGGTTCGGTACAGATTGGCGCAGGCCAGTTTGGCTTTGTCTCCGGACCAAACTCTGCGCCGGTGCCTGTACCGCCGCAACAGGGTATTCAGGTCACCATGCCAAACTCCATCGCTTCCAACAAAGGCGATGGCAAAGGAGTTGGCAAGAGTGGCGCCGCCGAGTGCAAGATGTAGGCTGACTTGATCAGAGCCGATAGTTGCAGCATTGTTATTGCGTTGCTGTTCTATCCGCTGCGCGCGTTGCAGCTTGCTGCTATCCTGATTTCGGACCGCAATCGATGCTTTTCCCTGACTTGTTGACAACCCGGAGGTTCGTATGACCTTGCCTGCAAACAATTCCAAGCACGATACTCATTTCGACAGCCTGCTTCCCTCGCTGAAACTCGATCGGCGCGGCTTTGTGGTAACCACGCTGGGCGCCGGGTTTGCGCTGGCCATGCAGCCGACGCTGGCTCAAACTGCAATCAAGACCGATACCAATGGCCTGATCGCCGGCGAGATCAAGGTGCCGGTTAGCGATGGTGAAATGGTTGCTTATCGCGCGGTGCCTGCAGAAAAGAAAAATGCTCCGGTGGTTTTGGTGGTATCAGAAATATTTGGCGTCCACGAGCATATTGCCGATGTTTGCCGACGGCTGGCCAAGCAAGGTTATATGGCAATCGCACCTGAACTTTTCGCACGGTATGGCGATCCGCGCAAGATCTCGAATGTTTCAGAGATTCTTTCCAAAGTCATAGCCGTGACACCCGATGCCGGTGTGATGGCCGACCTCGATGCCAGCGTTGCCTGGGCCGCCAAGAACGGCGGCGACACAGCCCGGCTGGCGATTACCGGTTTTTGCTGGGGCGGACGAATCACCTGGCTGTACCCGGCCGACAACCCAAAACTCAAGGCGGGTGTTGCCTGGTATGGCAGGCTTGACGGATTGGCCAGCGAACAAACGCCCAAGCATCCGCTGGATTTGGTCGCACAGATCAAGCCACCGGTGCTTGGCTTGTACGGCGGCAAGGACCAGGGCATCCCTCTGGACGATGTTGAGGCGATGCGCGTCGAATTGAAAAAGGCTGGCAGCCAGTCGGAACTCCATGTTTATCCGGATGCGCCCCACGCCTTTAATGCCGACTATCGCCCAAGCTATCGCAAGGATGCCGCCGAGGATGGATGGATGCGCATGCTGGCATGGCTGCACCAGAATGGCGTTTAGGTGTGACACGGTTTCAGCCTTGAGCTGAGAGGCCGAGCCCGACGTTTTAATTGGATCAGCGTAGGGGCAAATTCAAAAGTCGGCTTGCCGTAACGCCAGCGCCGACTTTTGCTCGAGACGGATCGAGTTTCTAATTAGAAATAGCAAGTCTCGCCAGTGCAGCACGTCCCGACAACAAATGGTCATGCATGCGCTTGCCGGCCAGCGCGGGGTCTTTCGCGCGCAAGGCCTCAAGAATTTCACGATGCTCGGCGAGGGATTGTTTGAGTCGACCGTCGAGTCGCAACGAATCGCGACGGGTCAGTTTGATGACCTTGCGTGCGTCGTCGATCAGCTGTGCGAGATAGCTGTTGCCGGCGATTTCCTGCAAGGCTGTGTGGAAGCGCTGATTGGCTTCGAAGAATCGATCGGCATTGTTGGAGGCGGCCTGCTGCTCCAGATCCTCATGGATGGCGGCAAGCCGTGAAAACTCGGCGCTGGTGATACGGCGAGCTGCTTCCTCGGCAACCTTGCCTTCGAGTACCGCCATGACCGGAAAGACTTCGTCGATGTCCTGCTCGGATAGTTGAGTGACGTAGCAGCCACGGCGCGGTTTGAGTACGACCAGGCCTTCGGCGGCAAGCACCTTGAGCGCCTCACGCAGTGGCGTACGGCTGATTCCAAATTCAAGAGTAAGCGCTTGCTCGTCTATCCAGCCTCCGGGCGGGAGCTCGTGGGCGAAGATTCTCGCGCGCAAGCGTTCGGCGACTTGCTCATACAAGGCGGGCGCGGTGAGAATTTGTGACGACGTACTTGCATTCATAATTATGGATGCAGTATCATGCAGTCCTGCTTGGAAGTCAAGTATGTTCAAAGGAATCCACATGAGCAAGGCACCCGAAGTCAGTATTCCCTCGATCGAGACCTGGGCCAAGGCCGCGGCCAAGTCGGCGCCGGATGGCGATGTTTCGAAGCTGAACTGGGTCACGCCCGAAGGACTGACGGTCAAGCCCCTCTATACCAAGGCGGATATCGAAAACCTGCCTTTTGCCGACACACTGCCGGGTTTCGCGCCTTTTCTGCGCGGGCCGCAGGCCACGATGTACGCCGCGCGGCCCTGGACCATTCGTCAATACGCGGGGTTTTCCACCGCCGAGGCGTCCAATGCGTTTTACCGTCAGGCATTGGCAGCCGGTGGTCAGGGAGTGTCCGTGGCCTTCGATCTGGCGACGCACCGCGGTTACGACTCCGACCATCCGCGCGTCACGGGAGATGTCGGCAAGGCCGGAGTGGCGATCGATTCCGTGGAAGACATGAAGATTTTGTTCGACGGCATTCCGCTCGACAAAATCTCGGTGTCGATGACCATGAATGGTGCCGTACTTCCGATTCT
>JAIPCF010000131.1 GCA_021738385.1 Sulfuritalea sp.
GCGTGTGCAGATCGATGATGCCATCGTTGCCGACGAAATCTTCACGACGTTGATGGGCGACAATGTTGAGCCACGTCGCGCCTTCATTGAGTCAAACGCGTTGTACGCGCGCAATATCGACGTTTAGTTCTGAACGCAGTGTAGGATCCCGCGAACATTTAGATTTTTCCCAACGGATTAGATTTCACGGGAACGCTATCAATACAGCATAAGAAATGAAAGCCGAGTCGAAGAGAGACTCTTCAATTCTGGTTTCAGCCTTCGCCTGCTCTATTCAAACCTCCCCGCCTTGGGGAGTCTCCCCTAAACTCTCGCCTGCAGCGTTGTCGCCAGTGAAGTCCACCCACTTAGAAATCTGGCCCAAGGTCACTAACGTATCCAGACCGAGTGATGTGGTCGGCTTTTCCGGTCCATTTGCAGAGTTAGCTTTCGGCACTTTGATGTGCTTGGCTTTTCCGGTCCATTTGCAGAGTTAGCTTTCGGCACTTACGGATCTTTGTGATCCGATGAACTCCCCACCCCACGGGCAAATTCGCTGGGCGGGATATTGCCGAGAGCCATGTGAGGCCGACTCTCATTGTAATCGTCCCTCCAATGCTCAATCACTTCCTTCGCATGTTCGATGGAGTCGAACCAATGAACGTTCAAACACTCGTCCCGCAATGACCCGTTGAATGTTTCGATGAATGCGTTGTCAGTCGGTTTCCCAGGGCGGCTGAAGTCAATTCGAGTACCGTGATGGTAGGCCCACATGTCCATCAATCGACCCGTGAATTCTGCACCATTATCGGCAAATAGATATTTCGGCTTGCCGCGCTCTGCCACCAGGCGATTCAAGGTAGCAACGACATTCTCGCCACGAAGGCGAACGCCAACGTCGATCGCCAGTGCCTCCCGCGTATAAATGTCGACCACGGTCAATGCCCGAAAACGTTGCCCACGATTCAATTCGTCGGACACGAAATCCAGACTCCAGACGTCGTTGGCCTGCTTTGCCTCAACGCGTTTCTCCCGTGGTACGGTCATCTTGCGACGCTTGGGTGGCTTCTTACGCAGCGCCAGCCCCTCCTCAGAGTACAGGCGATAGACCAGATTCTTTCCTGCTTGCCAGCCTTCCCGGTTCAGCATGATCCGGATTCGGCGATAGCCATACCGGACTCGAACATTGGCGATGTCCTTCATTCGCTGGCGCAATTCGAGCCTGGGGTTCAGGATGCTCCGGTACTTCTGTACAGACCGATGCTGTCTCGCCAGTTGGCAGGCCCGCCGCTCGCTATAGCCGTGGTGGCTGACAACATAAGCCACCACGGCTCTTTTCAGCGCGGGCCGGGGAACTTTTTTGACAGCACGTCCTGCAAAACAGCTTTATCCAGACTTAACTCGGCGACGAGTTTCTTTAGTCTGCCGTTCTCGTCTTGCAACTGTTTCAATTCGCGAACCTGGTCAGACTGCATGCCGCTGTACAGCTTCTTCCAGCGGTAAAAAGTCTGCTCTGAAATTCCGACCTGACGGATCAGATCCGCCACCGCCATTCCCATTTCGGCCTGCTTCAAGACCGCTACGATTTGCTCCACTGAAAACCGCTTCTTCTTCATGACAAACTCCCTTCATAGCGAAAGTTTGCCGAAAAACTAACTTTACGTCTGGTCCGGTTTTAGCCGACCACATCACAGGATTAAAAGGAGCAATTTTGCAATTACCAAGAATTGAGCAATATTGCGCCGCACCAATAGTTCTTGACAAACCTGCGGCAGACAATACAATGCCGCATTATTGCGGTGCACCATACATTTCTAATAGGGAGTTTAGTAGATCCAGTTAGGGCACCAGCCATCGATTCACTAGGTATATAGGAGTTCATCGTGTACTCACTTCCCAAGCAGATCGTCAGCGCAAACCGCGCCAATGTTGAAACCTTCACAACATTCGCCAATGCGGCATTTTCAGGCGTTGAACGTGTTGTAGCTCTCAACTTGAATACCGTCCGCAGTCTAATTGAAGAAGGCAGCAGTACCAGCCGGTCTTTGCTCGCGGTTAAAAATATGCAAGACGTAGTTGCGATGCAGGCGACTGTGACAAAGCCTGATTTCGACAAATTCGGCGCATACGCACGCCGGGTTTATGACATTGCTTCGCAAACCCAGGTAAAGATAAGCCAGATGGCTGAAGTCCGGGTGTCAGATATCAACCAGCGCCTTGATCAGGAACTGGACAAAATGGCCAAGAATGCACCACCTGAAGCTGATCTCGCGATGGCCGCTTTGCGTTCGGCTGTGTCTGCCGCGAATTCGGCCTATCTGGATATGAGCAAGGCGGCCAAGCAGTTTGCTGAAATCGCGGAAGCCAATCTCGAGGCGCTCACTGCCATCACCAACGTACGGAAGGCCGCCTAAGCGTACTACCGTTTTTCACCCAGTCCGCCACGGGCTGGTTCAACTCTCCTGGCACAGACAGTGTCGGGAATTTTCCCGATTTGGGAATCAGTCCACCTTGACACGGTGAGAACTACCGAATGCGATACATCACTCTTTGTATCCCCAAAGCATACCGGTAGTGGCTGAGATTAAAGGTCTCATGCTTCAGTTGTAAGCCATCGCGCGCTTGCAGTTCCCACAGCACGCACGAAGGCGCACTGAACACGGAAAAGGAGTCATCATGTCAGCAACTTTAACCAACAGGTATTCGATCGCGCCGCGCATCAGTTCCTTCCTTAGTTATCTTCATCTCGATATCGCGACGATGGTTCTGGCGCTGCTAGCCGTTTTCGCCGCTGGTGCCGCCAACAGCTTCCTCCGAGAACAAGCGGAAGCCAATGAAAATGCCAGCATTGTGCTTGCTCCTCAGCTTTCTATCCAGGCAAAACAACCAACAGAAATGCAAGTATCGTTGACTCCTGCCATGGAAGCGGCGCTTGAGCAGGTATCCCAACGATATCGCGTATCCGCCGACGCACTTGAGCCGATATTCAGAGCGGTGCAAAGTGCCGCTCGCCAGCGCGGTCTCGACCCGCTGCTGATCATTGCTGTAATCAGCATTGAATCCAGATTCAATCCATTTTCCCAAAGTCCGATGGGTGCACAAGGGCTGATGCAGATCATTCCACGCTACCACCAGGACAAGGCGCTCCAGGTTTCTGTGGATAGTCCGTTTTTGGATCCCATTGCCAATGTGCAAATGGGTACTCACATCCTGCAAGAGTTCATTCGCAGGCAAGGTGGCGTGGTGGAGGGTTTGCAGTACTACAACGGTGCGCTTGGCGATGAAGAGCAGGCTTACGCCAATAAGGTCCTTGCCGAGAAGCAGCGACTAGAGCGCGCCCAGCGCAAAGTAGCGGTAGCAGCGAATAATACTGCTGTTTGATGCTGCCGCCAGAGCTGCAGCAAAGCACCATTTTTAAACGCCGCGAGCCGATCAGGGATCGAATCTCCAAGGGCTAGCTTTGCCGAAGCACATTGCTGGCTGATTGCGTTTACCGGCCAAGAATGATGGAAAGAATAGTCAATACTTTCTGTTGGCAATGCGCTGTACCTCTTCCTGGCCTGCGGCGGTCTCCTAAAAAACTTCGGGCACCCCCTGGGTGCCCGAAGGACTAAGTTGGCAAACAACCGTTTTTGGTTACCATCAACTTCGATGGGGCCCGGCTGATATCAGAAACGGTAAGCCGACTCGCCGTGCGAAGTGATGTCCAAGCCCTCGCGTTCCTCGTCTTCGGGTACCCGCAGGCCAACCAGCATATCCGCAAGCTTGAATGCGACGAATGCAACCACTGCTGACCAGACGATCGTGATACCGACAGCAACGGCCTGAACATAGACTTGGTGCGCAATCGAAAAGTCAGCAGCACCCGTGCCTCCCAAGGACGGCGAAGTAAAGACACCCGTCAGCAGCGCACCCAGAATACCGCCTACGCCATGCACGCCGAATACGTCAAGCGAGTCGTCGGCGCCGAGCATATGCTTGAGGCCATTGACACCCCAAAGACAAACCACGCCAGCAGCGAGTCCAATCACGATTGCACCCATCGGCCCTACCGAACCGCAAGCCGGGGTAATTGCGACCAGACCGGCGACAGCACCGGAAGCTCCACCCAGCATCGAGGGCTTGCCCTTGCTCATGGCCTCAGCCCCCGTCCACGCCAGCGTCGCGGCAGACGTTGCGAGCAGCGTGTTGAGGAAGGCCAAGGCAGCGCCCGAAGTTGCTTCAAGGTTGGAGCCTGCGTTGAAACCGAACCAGCCGACCCACAGCATCGAGGCACCGATCATGGTGAACGCCAGCGAGTGCGGTGCCATGGCTTCCTTGCCGTAGCCGATACGCTTGCCCACCAGATAGGCGCCGACCAGACCAGCAACACCTGCGTTGATATGCACAACAGTACCGCCGGCGAAATCCAGCGCGCCCAGACCCAGCAAGTAGCCGCCAGCACCCCAGACCATGTGCGCGATAGGCAGGTAACAGAAGCTGAACCAGATCACCGAGAACAACAGCACGGCAGAGAATTTGATCCGCTCGGCGAAGGCGCCGACGATCAGCGCGCAGGTAATCGCCGCGAAGGTTGCCTGGAAGGCGATGAAGACATACTCCGGCAGCTTTGAAGCGGCGGAGAAGGTGTCGGCCAAGCTGCCTCCATTTACTCCAGCGAGAAACAACTTGCTCAGATTGCCGATGATGGCACCCTCGCCGCCAAAGGCCAGGCTGTAGCCATAGACCGCCCAAAGTACGGTGATCAACGAGAACACCACCAGGACCTGCATCAGCACCGACAGCATGTTCTTGGCCCGCACCAGACCGCCATAAAACAAAGCGAGCCCTGGTACCGCCATGAACACGACGAGCAGCGTGGATACAAGCATCCAGGCAACGTCGCCCTTGTTAACCGTTGCTACTACTGCGGGCGCTGCAGCCGCCGCATCGGCAACCGCCGCAACGGCTACTACTGGCTCGTCGGCAGCAAAAGCTCCGCCAGCTAAGCTGACCGCCAGCGTGGCCAGAAATATTGCAAATAGACGTTTCATCTCGTATCTCCCTTAAAGAGCTTCCTCACCGGTTTCACCGGTGCGGATGCGGATAACTTGTTCGATTTCGAAAACAAAGATCTTGCCGTCACCAATCTTGCCGGTGCTGGCTGTCTTCTCGATGGTTTCGATAACCTGTTCCAACAGGTCGCTGCGAATGGCAGCTTCGATCTTGACCTTGGGCAGAAAATCAACGACATACTCAGCGCCACGGTAGAGTTCGGTATGTCCTTTCTGCCGCCCGAAGCCCTTGACTTCGGTAACGGTGATTCCCTGGACGCCGACCGTGGCCAGTGCCTCACGGACTTCGTCAAGTTTGAACGGCTTGATGATTGCGGTGACTAGTTTCATGGCTGTTTCCTTTCAAATATGAATAGCGTCGGCAAGCGTTAGAACGCTTTCGAGAAGCTCAGCACCACAGCACTTTTTCCTGCGTCATAGGCCGACTTTCCTGAGCCTGTCACCGATCCCCAGCAGTAAACATCAACTGCTGCGTTGGTCGGAGCGTTTCCGGTACAACTTCCGTTGGAACTGGATCCCGTGACCGCCAGACCGAAGACGCCGTAGCCTGCATCCTTGCTGACGCCGAGCTTGTAGTCGGTATAGGAAGCCGGACCGTTACCCTTGATCTTCTGATCGCCGATATGGGCATTGATGCCCCAGCCGTTGCCGAGATCGAAAGCGCCGTTGATTTCCAGGTAACCGCTGCCGTTGGTCTTGTTCAGCGCCCCGCTGGTTTGGCCCCAGCCAAACAGCGCCGTCGTTGAACGGGAGTACTTGGCGGTCAGCCACTTCCAGCTCAGAGCGCCATAGATCTCGGTAGTGTCGGGCTTGAGGAATGTCCCGCCCACAGTCAGGTTGCTTCCGGGGTAGTTATAGGTGACCAGACCGACATCGA
Organism: Sulfuritalea sp.; assembly: GCA_021738385.1. Classification (GTDB taxonomy): domain Bacteria; phylum Pseudomonadota; class Gammaproteobacteria; order Burkholderiales; family Rhodocyclaceae; genus Sulfuritalea. The sequence goes on from JAIPCF010000131.1 coordinate 5,911, forward strand.
AGCCGAGATCGCTGCTTATCGAGCCCTTGTAGCCCCCGTAGACATCAATCTCCAGACTGTTCGATGCGGCGTTGGTGGCAGACCAATAGTTGTCCGATACCCAACTTACATTGGACGCCCAGGTACCGGCGTAGAAGCCGCTGGAATGCGCGTAGTCGAACCCGCCCTGCAATGCCGGCTTACCAGCAGACTGGCTAATGCCGCGAAACACGTAATTCGAGACGACTCCGACATTGCCCGTAAAGGGGTGAGGGCTGGCATCGGCTGCGGACGCGAATGAAGAGGGAATTGATAGTGCTCCAGCGACGACAGCGGCGAAAAGGGTAGTGCGCATGATGGTGCTCCCGAAAAGAGATTTAGAAATTGCTGCTTCTCTTACGCAGGGTCTGTGCCAGACAAGAAATTAGTCTAATAATCATTTGGTTAGAGTATTTCTTTGGCGGTATTGGTGGCGCTTTGCACCATTTGTGACATCAAATAGAGTCAAACCGCACCATTGCGGTGCATTGCGGATTTGGGCGGACAAGCTGCCTTATCGCTGTGCTAGACTTTCGCTCCTTGATACCGACCCGGTCGGCATTAACACTCACTTAAACAGTGTCTTACGGACCCGCAGGAAATCCGCCATGCTCAATCCCAAAATGCTCGATGAAATGTCTGCCCGTGTGTCCTCCTTGCTTGCGGCCACCCCGGCTGGCGACGTCGAGAAGAACATGCGTGCAGTGCTCACCGGCCTGTTTGCAAAGCTTGATCTGGTGACGCGCGAAGAATTCGATGTGCAGCGAGAGGTCTTGAGCCGCACACGCGAAAAGCTGGTTGCACTCGAAGCACGGCTTGCCGAACTGGAAGCCCAGCGTCAATCCGCCCTGCCGATTCAGACCGACAGCGGCACAAAGTAAGGTTCTCTAATGGCGCTCGCCGTTCTTCGCTCGCGGGCGCTGGCGGGTCTAGCCGCCCCGGAAGTTACGGTTGAAGTCCATCTCGCTTCGGGTCTTCCTTCCTTCACCCTCGTTGGTTTACCTGACACCGAAGTCAAAGAGGCGCGAGACAGGGTGCGCGCCGCTATCCAGAATTGCGGTTTCGAGTTTCCCCAACGGCGCATTACCGTCAATCTTGCACCGGCCGATCTGCCCAAGGAGTCCGGCCGCTTCGATCTGCCGATCGCGCTGGGCATTCTGATTGCGTCGGGGCAGATCAAGGCGCCTGATCTGGACACCTACGAGTTTGCCGGCGAGCTCGCGCTCTCGGGTGACCTGCGCGCAGTGCGTGGCGCGCTGGCCATGTGCGCTGCGATTCGCCAGGAAGCGGGCCCGGACCATCACCTTGCTCGGGCCTTTGTCCTGCCGCTGGAAAGCGCACCGGAAGCAGCCTTGATCGCCGCCATGACGATACTGCCGGCGCAAAACCTGCTGCAAGTCTGCGCCCACCTTGCCGGGCGCGAGTTGCTGGAATCCTATGCCGTATCGCCGGCGCCGAGTTTTCAGCATTATCCCGACCTGGCCGAAGTCAAAGGCCAGGCACAGGCCAAGCGTGCGCTGGAAGTGGCCGCTGCCGGTGGTCACAGCGTCCTGATGAGCGGCCCGCCGGGCGCCGGCAAATCCATGCTGGCGCAGCGCCTGCCGGGACTGCTACCGCCCATGACGGGGGCCGAGGCGCTGGAGTCTGCCGCCGTGCATTCATTGGCTGGAACATTCCGCCTGGCGCAGTGGAGCCAGCGACCGTTTCGATCACCGCATCATTCGGCCTCCAGTGCGGCGTTGGTCGGCGGTGGCGGCACGCCGCGCCCGGGAGAAATTTCACTGGCGCATAACGGCACCCTGTTTCTCGACGAACTGCCGGAGTTTCAGCGGGGCGTGCTCGAGGCCTTGCGCGAACCATTGGAAACCGGGCAGATCAATATTGCTCGCGCCGCGCGCCGCGCCGAATTTCCGGCGCGCTTTCAGCTTGTTGCAGCGATGAATCCCTGTCCCTGTGGTTGGCAAGGTCACCCAGCCGGCAAATGCCGCTGCACACCGGATCAGGTTATTCGCTACCGTGGCAAGTTGTCAGGACCCCTGCTCGATCGCATCGACCTGATGCTCGATGTTCCCGCGGTCGATGAAGCCGATTTGTCGGCGCGCGGCGATGGCGAATCATCGGCCATTGTGCGCGAGCGTGTAACAGCAGCACGTGACGTGCAGATAGCACGCCAGGGCAAACCCAACGCGCGGCTCACGCCTGACGAAGTTGATCGCCATGCTCGCCCTGACGAAGCCGGTGCAGCTTTGCTGAAGCAGGCCATGGCGCAGCTGGCACTGACCGCCAGGGCTTATCATCGCATCCTCAAAGTTGCGCGCAGCATCGCCGATCTGGCCGGCGCGACACAAATCAATGCGGCGCATGTCGCCGAAGCCATTCATTACCGGCGCGGATTGGCGGATTGAACATCAAGATCACAGGCATTCACCACGGAGGGCACGGAGAGCACAGAGAACGGCCAGGTTTTCAGAAAGTTTTTCTCCGTGTTCTCCGTGCCCTCCGTGGTGATCGTCGCTATTCGCTTGCCCTTAATAGGAACTCACATGGAATACCGAATCATCCCCGTCACTCCGTTTGAGCAGAACTGTACCCTGCTGTGGTGTACCGAAACCATGAAGGGCGCGTTCGTCGATCCCGGTGGCGATATCGACAAGCTTTTGGCTACCGCTGAAAAGTTTGGCGTCACGATCGAAAAGCTGCTGTTGACTCACGGACATATCGACCATGCCGGTGGCACCGGTGAACTGGCCAAACGTCTCGAGGTACCGATCGAGGGCCCGCAACGCGAGGAAACTTTCTGGATCGATCAGTTACCGGCGCAAAGCCGCAGCTTCGGCTTTCCGCTGGCGCAAACTTTTACGCCAGATCGCTGGCTCAATGATGGCGACACGGTTACGGTTGGCAAGGAAACCCTGCAGGTGTTCTACACGCCCGGCCACACGCCGGGACATGTCATCTTTTTTCATGCACCGTCGAAGCTGGCCATTGTTGGCGATGTGCTTTTCGCAGGCTCGATCGGTCGCACTGATTTTCCGCGCGGCGACTATCAAACATTGATCGACTCGATTCACAATAAACTCTGGCCGCTGGGCAGCGACGTCAGTTTCATTTCAGGCCACGGCCCGATGTCCACCTTTGGCGAAGAGCGCCGCAGTAATCCCTTTGTTCGTGACGGAGCAGACCGATGACGCATAAATT
>JAIPCF010000132.1 GCA_021738385.1 Sulfuritalea sp.
CGCCAACAGCGCTGAGCGCACGGCTTGGTTGCCCGCCTTCCTGGCTTACTACAACTCCCGCCGACCTCACTCGGCCCTCGGATACAAGCCTCCCGCTTCTCGTCTTGGCGGGAACAACCTATTGCAACTTAACAACTAGTCGTTGACTTGCCCTGTTCACGAGGGGAGACTGAACCCAAAACTGAGCTTACTCAGGGTGGTTGGCGTCGATACTGACGCACAAACAGGGAGTAGAAAAATGAATGCGATACGTGTACTTGGGCTTTTCACTTTTCTGGCAAGCCTGCTGTTTTCGCCCACGGCACAGGCCGGGTTTGCTGCGGCTATTTCTCATGGCAAGGCTTCCGGCTGTTCGAGCGGTGCTTTTTTCGATCCGCGCAACGGTGGTGAGTGCTGGTCTTGCCCCAGCGGCTATAACCGGACGCTGCATGCCGTGACTGACAGCAAGGCCTGCTCTGACCTGATTCATGCCAAGGCGAGCTACGAAGGCAAGTCGGGTTGCCCGAGCGGATCGTTTTTCGATCCACGCAAAGGCGGTGAATGCTGGAAGTGCCCGAGCAATCATCCGCGTCGCACAGCTTATGCCGTGACCGACAACAAGGCTTGCGCCACAAAAAACATCATTGGCGAGAAGCTGTCCAAGGCGACTTTTGTTCGCAAACGTGGTTGCGATAGCAATGAGTTTTTCGATCCGCGCCAGGGTGGCGAATGCTGGAAATGCCCAAGCGGCTACAACCGCACCCTGAAAGCGGTAACGGACAACAATGCTTGCTCGAAGGAAAGCCTGAAGAGTGCCTCTTTCAAAAACAAGTTTGCCTGCCCCAGCGGCCAGTTTCTTGACCTGCGCAATGGCGGCGAGTGCTGGTCCTGCCCAAGTGCAAAAAAATATCGCACAGTCAATCCGGTGACCAGCAACAAAGCCTGCTCCGAAAAACTGGTTGAAATCTTCGCGGTAGATGGCAAGGCAATGTGCAAGTCCATCGTGGGTGCGCTCGGGGAAGGAAAAAAAGGCGCCGAGCGTCTGTCGCAACAACTAGACGCCGTGATCTCCCCGCTCATGCAGCCGATCGAGGACGAAGCGGGCAAACTGGCCGGCAAGATGCGGTCGCCGGCTGAGCTGAACAAGATCTACGACAATGCTGCCAAGCACCTGTCTTCGGATCTGACTGCCGAACTGTTGCACATCCAAAGCGAGCTCAAAAAAGCAGGCGGCAAGCTGGACAAGGTGCTGCTTGATCCGACTCTCATGTGCGAGGGCACGCCCGCCCAGATTGACAAGCGCCTGAGCGATCTGGGGCTCAAGCCCAATCTGGGCAAATCCAAGTCAGGGGCTTGGGATGACTTGTTTATCAGTAGCGCCTACGCTTATTCCGGGCAAGGAGTCTATAGCAGCTATTCGCTCTCATTCGCCGTACCGCTGGGCACGGCCGGGAACTGGAATTTCGGCATAAGTCTGGTGACCAACTTCAATGGCGCGGGTGGCGTTTATTTTGGTATCGGCCAGTACGCGTCGACATCGGCCGGGCCATCCGCAAGCGTGGGTGCCATGATCTACCCGGTCGCCGCGCTTGCCGACTTCGATACCAGTCCTGTTCCCGGCATGCAAATCAGTTTTGGTGCCGGTGACAAGGTCAAGGATGTATTCAAGAAGGCCGGGCGCGTCAGTGTTGCGATTCCCGATACGCTTGATATTTCGTTTGATCCCTTGTTCAGGTCAGTGCCCGCATTCGGCCTCAGCAAAGGCATTGGCGGAGAAGGCCACACAGTCCTTGATCTGACTGGATCGGCAAGCTGGTCTATCCCGCTCACGGTTTGGGGACGCTGACGCAGCGCCGTCCCGCCATCGCCGACTTTTATTGTGCGATTGGGGGCGACTTGAGGTCGGCCGGTTGAGTAGAGTCCGTTAAGTCGGACCCGTTTAGTCGCTAGACAATAAAAAAGCCAGCCCCACCAAAGTGGGTCTGGCTTTTTTGACGCTGCAAGCGGGATTAGTTAGTTGGCGCCGGCGAGAATCCAGCTGACCAGGGTCTTGACGTCTTCGTCCTTGACCGCAGCGTTCGGTGGCATTGGGATCGGACCCCAAACGCCCTTGCCACCGGCCTTGACCTTGGCAATCAGCATCGCTTCGTCGCTGGCCGTGTATTTCTTGGCGATGTCCTGATAGGCGGGGCCGATCATTTTCTTGTCGACAGCGTGGCAGGCCAGGCAACCGCTCTTGGCAGCGAGATCCTTGGCGGCAACGGCCGGAGCAGCTGCCGGGGCAGCGACTGCAGGAGCGGCTGCCGGAGCAGCTTCAGGTGAAGCCGCCGCAGCGGGAGCGGCTGCAACAGCCGGAGCCGGAGCCGGCGCTGCCTGGGCCGGCGGCGGGGGCGGAGCTTCCTTTCCGCAGCCCATCAGGGCGACAGTGGCGATCACGGCAAGGGAAAAGGGAAAGGCTTTGGTACGTACGTTCATAGTAGTGCTCCGTTAAAGTCAAGAAATGGCGGGACGACAATTCTTCCGGTCATGAAGACCCGACTCATGCCGCTACTGGGGTTTTTGAAGTCATCTCCGACTGCGGTGATCATCGTCCCGGTCATCACTCCGTCTATCGTCACGTCTGCCATCTCTTTTATCATCCCGTGCATCATCTCGTCTACCGTCCCGGTCAATATTGTGACCTTTGTACTTGGTTTCTTTGGGATAGTGACTCCTGGGAAGATCCGTCCAGGGGCCGGACCTGGACTTAGAGTAGCGCCAGCGGTTGTTGTCGTAGTGATAGTGATATCCGCTTTGATAAAAATATGGCTCTGCTCTTAATATCACGATCGACGGCAATACAGGTGCAATAACCATTCTATGACCGTGATCCGGGGGGGCCACTACACACGCGCTGAGTATCAGTGCCGCAAGTGGCGCAACCAGTAGCGTTCCATACATTTCCATTCTCCTAAACAAGTGGCGCATCAGATCACTGACTGCCAAGCTCGCGTCGGCCAGCTTCGGCAATCGGCGAGCAGCATTCTTGTGAGTGAAGCTGAATCGTAGTTACACGTCAGCGATCACTCAGTTCGGTAACGAACATAGCGATTGCCCTCAACAGACGGGTTCGTTTGAATCTCCAATCAAACGCGATTGGAGAAGCCCGGATACGTCGAAGCCAATCTGAATCGCCCCCTCTTGGCGAACGCCGCAAAAGCGCACGAATCAAAGGTCGTCCATACCACTGCATTTGCGGGCGAAAGTCGGATGTGCTTGCCCAGGCGTGCAAAAAGGCGGCCGCGCGATGCGCTGGCCGCCCTCCTTCCTGATCAGTGTGCGATCGGCTTGAATCCGGGGTCGTTGAAGTACTCGCCATAGTTGTTCAGCGCCAAGATCACCTTGACTGCGCCATCCATGGGCTTGGCCTTCTTCGATTTACCGGCCATTTGTTCCGCACCGGCAAGCAGATCGGCGACGATGATATGCAGCTGGGCGTCGGCCTTCGGCTCCAGTTTGCAGTTGGCGACAATATCGCCTACCGCCCCTTCGATTTTGTGTGCAAGACCGCGGTATCCTTTTGCCGGCAGACGGCTTTTGTGAATGGCTTCGAGCGATGCGGCCATCGACTGGCGAATGTCGCCAATAGCCTTGCGCAGGGGCGCGTCAGTTTCCCATTTGCTACCGGCGTTCAGTTGCAGAACGGCTGCCGCACCGTCATGAGCGTGGGCATCGCCATGATCGTGAGTCGCTTCGGTTGCAGCAAAGGTTTGGCCGGCGGCAACAAGTGACATGGCGGTGAATACGGTAAGAATGCTGTGTTTCATTTTCGTTGTTCTCCAGGAAGATTGTATGTGGAGGCCGGTTTTTGGCGGCCTTACCACTTCAACGAACCAGCTTTGGAAATGTTCCCTGAAGACTCTCAATCACGGTGCAACTGCTCGATGCTCGACGCTCCGGCGGGCTGATTGAGCAGCAACTGAGCCAGTCGTGCGCGCTGTGCAGCAGTGAGCAGTTCCCGTTCCTGCAGCAGTTGCTGGATCACGCGCTTCTGCTGATCGTCCTGCAAACTGGCAATGGCCGTGCGTTCGGCATCGATCAATGCCAGATCGGGTGTATCCGCAAAAATTTCGTGGATCAACCGGTCGCGATGACTTCTGATCGCTGCGGCGTTGCTGCGAAGCTGAGCAAGGAAGGCGGCTTCCGATGCATGCCAGTGGTGCGCTTGTTCTTCGCTCAGTTGCAGATGACGGGGCAAGCCTGGAAACTGACTGCTGCCCAGCGTGCGATACGCGATGGCGCCGATCACGCCGATGTTGATCAACAGTGAAATGGCCAGCACGGCCCGCAATAGATTGGGTTTCATTTTCTGGCTCCGTTGCTGTAGCAGGAATCCGGGCCGAGACATAAACCGCCCGGTGGCAGGGTGTCGAACACGCTCATGGCTGTCACGCGCGGCATGGCCGCCGCACCGCCCAGCAGCGCCGACCCCATGCCGACACCGACAGCAATGGAAGCCGCCGCGCCGATCGATACCGGCAGCAGCCCCCACCAGCGCGCCGGACGTTTCTTTTCTGGTGGGCGCGGCGCGGCGGCGAGTCGTCCTTCGATAACCCCGGCCAGATCGAAGCCCAAAGTCTCCTGCGGAAGATTGCCAAAGTCTGCCGTCAGCGTCTGCAGTCTGGCCAGTTGCGATGCGCACAGGGGACAGGTATCGAGATGGTCAGCCAGATTGTGACGGGTAGAACTATCGAGTTCGCCATCCAGATAGGCTGACAACTGCTGCATGTCCGGTGAGTGTTTGCTTGGCGGTTCAGTCATGACGATTTTCCCCGGCGTGGTGTTGAAATTTGGCAAGAACGGCGGTACGTGCGCGTGCCAGGCGCGATTTCACGGTGCCGGCCTCGATGTTCAGCGTTACCGCGATGTCGGCGTAGCTCATGTTCTCAAGTTCGCGCAGCAACAGAATTTCGCGCTGTTCGACGGGCAGTTCGTGCAAGGACTGCTCCAGCAGTGCAATGCGCTGCCGCCCGGATAAGTGCTCCTCGGGGAGCGGTGCGTCGTCCGGCGGATCGAGGGCTTCTCCCTCCGGCTGGCCGGCGTCGAGCGGCACAAACTCGACAAGCTGGCGACGGCGCAAGATATCGAGCGTGGCATTGCGTGCAATCTGGAACAGCCAGGTACTAAAGCGCGCGTCCGGCCGCCACGTCGGTAAAGCCTGATAAGCCTTCATGAACGTCTCCTGCGTCAGATCCATGGCTTCGTCACGCGAATTGTTCATGCGCAGGATGAAGCCGAACACGCGATCCTGAAAACGGCGGACAAGCTGGGCGAACGCCTGCCGATCCCCGGCCTGAGCACGGGAAGCAAGTCCGTTTTCCTCATCTTCCATCCTTCCGATCATCCATTTCGCCCGGTTGCGGCCGACATATGCAGATTCATGGCGCTTTCAACTGTAACGAATGGTGGTGGAAAAAGTTCCCGTCAATTTGCAAATTCGAGTCCATATCACGCTGATTCTGGCGGTGGCTGCCAAATTCGCACAAGCAAAAATATACGATGCACTTTAAGACGCATACGAGACGCCCACCGAAAGATTTTGACAATCCGTTGCGTCGACCGGTTGAATCCAGGGTCTCAAGCGGCCTTTCGAGCCCTACATTTCGTTGGAGGGACCGATAGATCTCAGGCCCAGCTTGCTGTTTCCTCACGTTGCCGATCGATTTGCATCAAGTTGTAATTTATGTACGGCATCGCACAGTTGCACTTCTGACAACACCTGAGTTCGCGGCTACGCTTCCGTCAGATCACTACCGGGCCGCATTTATGCTGGATTCACTAAGTATCCCAGCGCACAGACCGTGTTGAATGTGATGCTTAGGCTTCTGTATGAGTGTGCGCCGGATTTCAGACGCCGCGCTCCCATCATTATTTTTCCTAAACCAGGAGGAGTAGCACCGTGAAAAAGATTCTGATAGTCGATGACGACCCGATGACGCTCCAGTTGCTCAAGCTGCAGCTCGAATCGACCAAAACCTACCAGGTATTTACTGAATCCAAGGGTCTTCTGGCCGTCGACGCTGCCAGAAAATACCAACCCGACCTGGTCCTTCTGGACATCCTGATGCCGGATTTACTTGGCAGCGAAGTCGCCGCCTCACTCCATGAGGATTCGGCGCTGAGTCACATCAAAGTGGTCTTTATCACTTCAATGATGACGCATGACGCCGAACAACACTCCGGCGAAGACATCACCATCGGCAAGCCGGCAAGTACCGAAGAACTGGTCTCTGTTATCGATCAAGTGCTTGGCAAAGACTACACATACCCGGAGTTCGTCTTCAATCAGACGGCCAATGTCCCTGAGTAAACCTTCAGCGCGCATCCTTGGCTATTTTTAATCGCGCGCCGCCACAGCCATAGTTCATGAGCGGCATGCCAGACCTTCAACTACCCGCAAACAGTCGCATACCGTAGTCGACTACAACAGTGAGCGCGGCCACTGCAATGACCGCACCCAATGCGCGTGGATAGCTTTCGACCCACTTGTCGAACCCCAAATGCATGACGTCACTGCCTTGACCAAGGCGACGGAAGGAATACCAATGGTTTGCACGCGTCTCGATCACGGCCAAGGATTTTTCGAAAAAGACCAACATGATCCCGACCGCAATCGCAAGCGTACTGCCGCCGATCAGGAACCAGCGCAGGCTTTCAATCAGCCAGCCGAAAAAGGCTTGTCGTGGCCCAACGTGAAGCAGGCCTACGATCGGGCCTATCTCGACTTGCGTAATCAGCATATAGGTCGAGTAGGCCGCGACAAGAATGAAAGCCCCGCCAAACAGGCGTCGAAAGCGTGGTGCGACCAAACCTGCATCGCGTGGTTTGGCAAGCCATTTTGTGCAGCATCGCATTGATACCCAGTGGTTCATGAGTCCAAAAACCCGGTGCATTCGCAGGTGACTAAAGAAAAGCCCTACCCCGACAGCGAAGCCGAGAGTGCCGAATACGAAGAAAAACCACGCCACGAACTGGGAGAGGAATTGATCGAATGCGGGAGGGATCGTAGTTGGCAACATGAGATTTTTACCCGTATGTAGGAAGGAAAGGCAGCGAGTCCTGGCCGGCAGGCAGTGTCAGTCTTGACCACCTGGCAACCGTCGCTCGCGCTATTCAAAAAGTGTGGCTTGGCGACGACGCTAGCAAAAGCACGCCGTGGCTTCTGTTCGCTGGCCCACATTGCGTAGGCCTGTGCCGTGATCAGCGAAGCAGGTCGCGCGTCCGCAGAAACGCAAGCCACGCGGTTTGTGCGACGACCTGCGTCGTTTCATCGTGGCAGCAATTCAATCACCGGGATGTTTCCCGGAACATTGTTCAGCAGGGACAGCGTGCGCTGACGCACCGAGCCACCCGCAGTTCCGGCGTAGCTTTATTACCCTGAGATGTGCTCAGTGGTTGGCGGTCCCGTACCGGGTGTCCGGGTGACTATCCAGCCGATGCTGGCTCACAATGGAAAAGTTATGAAGACCTTGATGCGCATGGCGGTTGCCTCCTTGCCCTTGACGATTGTTGGCACCGCTTCGGCGCAAAACGGAAACATGATGAACGGCGGCAGCGGCAGCATGTGGGGCAATGGCGGGATGGGTGACTGGATGGGTGTATATGGCGGACCCTGGGGACCGATTCTGCTGGCCGTTGTCGTCGGGTTTGTCGTCTGGATCGTCATGCAAAATCGCAAGTGATCAGAGTTCAACGATCCGCAGGGTGGACCGATGCCGAGGACCTGCGGGGCCCATCGAGGCAAAACTCCAGGCCTCAGAACTAACCGACTCGGGAACCATGTCGGTCGAAAAACGACACCCCGCAGGCTCAAATATCTCTTCCCCGCCAAAAGTCGGCGCTGGCGAGACGGCGCTTCATGCCGGCATAGAACACAATCCTTTGCCGACCCACGATGTTGGCGATCCAGTACCGTGGGATGAGCAATAGAGCCGCGAACTACCTCGCGCCGATTTGGCAGCGTCCGTTCATGATCAGACCGACCCCTTGCGGTGTGTGGCAGATTTCCGACGGCAGTTTGCAACCGTCGCCATAGGTGACCTTGCCCGGAGGGCAGGATGGCGCTTCCTGCATTCGGACGACATTATTCTTGCCTTTGTTCGTCGCAGGCATGTTCGGGTGGGCCGGGTTCGACGGCGGACGTGCCCCGGTGCCCGGTGCAAGCAGCGGTGATTTTCCTGGCGGCAGCGAAGGCGAACCCTTTTTCCCTGCAAACGCACCGGATTCCAACTTGCTGGCCTGGTCGCGGTAGAACTCTGCCTTGCTGCGCCAGATGGCTTGATCGTCCCGATTTTTGGCGGCCTGCATTTGACGGACGGCATCGACTTCCATGCGTCGGTAGTCAGCGGCCGACTGCGCCACGGCAACATCAGTCAGGGCAACGAGCAACAGAGCGGCAACGGTGAGGGTGGAAAATTTCATTTCTGGGTACCAGGTGGTGTTGGGAAAACAGCGGATGAGCCAGGCTGCATCGAGAGTTTCGCAGTGTCTGACAAAGCATGGGACATTCAATGAGACTTCAGGGATTATGGCGGTTGCGGAGTAACACTGTCTACAAAGACACGCTGACATGTTGAGTTATCGCCGTGTTGCCAGCACCCGCGCTTTGCGTCCCTTCGGAAATTTTTCAGACCGGGCGAAACTGCTCGCTCAATCTCTCCACGGTTTCGCGCTCGCCGCGTATGCGCAGGTAGGCGCCCTCCTCGTCGGCGCGTTCGGCCAGCACTTCGCAATTTGCAAAGATGGCGCCGCGCTGCTGTTGGGCCGACCAGGGCAGGAACAGCTCGGCTTCGACCAGTCCCTGCCGGAAAAACCCGATGATCGCCTCGCGCAACAGAGCGATATCGGTGGCGCTGCGCGCGCTCATCACCATGCAATCGGGAAAGGCCGCCCGCAGGCTTGCTTCGCGTCCGGCTTGCGCGGCTTCGTCGCCGACATGATCAATCTTGTTGAAGATGCGGATACGGGGCAGGTCCTGCGCTCCGATCTCCTTGAGCACCTTGTCGGTGACGGTGAGCTGACGTTCGAAGCCGGGGTCGCTGGCGTCGATGACATGGAGCAGCAGCGCGG
>JAIPCF010000133.1 GCA_021738385.1 Sulfuritalea sp.
CTGTGTGCTTGATATCCAGCGCCCCGCCATGCAGCTCGGCGATACGTTTGACGATGGAAAGTCCAAGCCCGCTGCCCGAAAAGTCGGCGGTGGCGCTACGGTAAAAGCGCTGTTTGACGCGTTCGCGCTCGTCGTCGGCTATACCGCAACCGTTGTCGCTGACGCTCAGTAGCGTTCGGTTCTGGCGGGCGGTGATGGAAACTTCTACCTGCGTGGCTTTGCCGTGGCGCAGGGCGTTGTCAATCAGGTTGCGCAACAGCACCTGCAGCAGTACCGCATCACCGAGAACAGTGGCGTCGCCATCGCGCAAGGCCAGCTCGCAGTGCGTTTCGATGGCGTCGCCGGCGCTCATGGCGAGGACTTGTTCCGCGATCGGCCGCAAGGCCAGCGTCTGCATCGGGTGCGCCTTGTTGGCATCCAGTCGCGCCAGGGTCAACAACTGGGTCACCAGATGCGTGGCGCGATCGCAACCGACGAGTATCTGGTTCAGTGCGTGTTGTTTTTCTTTCGCGTCTACCGATGCCAGCGCGACTTGCGCTTGGGCCTTGAGCGCGGCCAGCGGCGTGCGCAGTTCGTGCGAGGCATCGGCGGTGAAGCGGCGCTCGTTTTCCAGCGCCCGCGCGATGTCGGCGAACAGGCTGTTGAGTCGCGTGACCAGCGGTGCGACTTCAGCCGGAAGTTCGGCCACCGGGAGTGGCTCGAGATGGTCCGGCGCCCGCGCTGCGACATCGCGCGCCAACTGGCGCACGGGTGCCAGTGCAAAGCCGATGGCGATCACCAGCAATACGGCGAGCGCGGGCAGGGCGAACAGCATGGGTTTAAGCAAATGCTCGGCGATCTCGTTGGCCACCTCTTCGCGTTCCTCGGCAAAATGGGCGGCAGAGGTGCTGGGTGGGTGGGCGAGCAGTTCTTCGAGTTCATGGCGGGTTTCGCGCCAAGTGACAAAGGCGGTAATCAACCAGACCACGGCAACGGCCAGAAGCGTCAGGCCGACCAGCCGGGTGCGCAGGGACAGCGGTTTCATGGCGTGCCTGCCGTCTTGGGCACGACGTAACCGATGCCGCGCATAGTGCGGATTGCGTCCGCGCCCAGCTTGCGCCGCAGGTGATGGATATAGACCTCAACCGTGTTGCTGCCAATCTCGTCACCCCAGGCGTAGAGATGCTGTTCGAGTTGGGCACGCGAAAGTGCACGTCCAGCCTGCTGCATCAGAACGTGCAGCAGATCGTATTCCTTGGCCGAGAGTTCGATTTCGTTTCCCTCGTATTCCACATGACGTGTTGCCGGGTCCAGGGTGATGCCCGCCGCAGCAAGCACGGGTGCCGGCTGACCGCCGGCCCTGCGCAACAGCGCCCTCAGGCGAGCGTTGAGTTCGCCAAGGTCAAAGGGCTTGATCAGGTAATCGTCGGCACCGGCGTCCAGTCCGCGGATGCGATCGTCAACCGTATCGCGCGCGGTGAGGATCAGTACCGGCAGGGTCTTTTGCTTCTGTCTAAGGTGGCGCAGCACATCGAGCCCGCCCAAGCGCGGCAAGCCAAGATCAAGCACCATCGCCGCGTAGTCTTCCGCGATCAGCGCCGTTTCGGCGCTGACCCCGTCCCTGACCCAGTCGACAGCATGGCCGGCCTGACGCAGTCCGGCATGCAGCGCGTCGCCAAGCAGGGTGTCGTCTTCAACCAGCAGAATTCTCATGAGTCGGAATGCGCCATTTCTTCCAGCCGGTGATCATCGCCAGCACCAGGTTTTCCCGGTGTAGCCAACTGCTGACAATGACACCCGCGATGTGGATCAGAACGATCGTCATCATGCCATTGGAGGCAACTTCGTGCAGTTCTTCCATAAAGTGCCCGCCGAACTCCTCGTAGGTGGCCCAGCCGCTCAAGGCGGTGGCGAACCCAAAACCCAGCAGCAGAAAGATGGCGACCGCTCCGGCCGGATTGTGACCGACATAATGCTGAGGCTTGCCTGCGACTAATGACTTGAGGTAGTCGATCAGTTTTTGCCGCGTCGGCAGAAATTCGGTAAAGCGCGAATAACGGCCACCGACCAGGCCCCAAAGCAGGCGGAAGGTAATCAGGCCGGCCAGGGTGTAGCCGGCAATGACGTGGATGTCGCGCAGCTTTTCGGATTCCGAGGTGAGAAAGGCGATGGCGAAGCTTGCCACCAGCGACCAGTGAAAGATCCGTGTCGGCAGATCCCATACGCGAATAGTCTTGATATCGTTGTCCATTGTGGGCCTCACTTGGGAATCCGAATCGAATCGTCGTCGTAGTCGCCGGCGGCAGCCCGGGTATGACACGCGCTACAGTTGGCAGCGCTCTTGATTGACGCACGCTTCCAGACGGCAGGGGAAATCTCGCGATGCTTTTTGATGAATCGCGTGGTTTCGGAGATTCGCAGCAACGGCTTGCCTTTCGCATCGCGTGTGACCCCGGTCTTTCGACCTCCGGAATGGGCGACTAAAAAGTCGGTGATGGCGATACGGCGTTGTTCGTCGAGGCTGGCGTCAGAACCGAAATGGTTGGGCAGGTCGCTCATCATCGCGCGCCATGAATCGGCATGGAGCATTTGCGGCGGGAAAACCATGTGACAAGAGCCGCACTCTTCGTTCACGATCGTATTCCCTGGTACGCGGTAGTTGTCTGCTTGAGCGGGAAGTGCGAGGGCGGCGAGCAGGGCCGCAATACTTGAAATGCTGTGAATTCGCATGATTTTCTCCAGTCTATTTGAGGGTCAGCAGCCAGGCGATCACGTCGGCTTTTTCCTGTGCGCTGCAGGCGCGATTGAGGGTGTCGTTGCAGTTGCGGCGGAACCACTTGTCCACTCTTGCCGTATCGGTAAAGCGTTCGGCATTGACGGCGGGCGCCAGTGGCTTGATCGCCTTGTTTGTCTTGGCGTGACGCCCGGTATGCGTCGGTTGTTCGGTATGGCAGGAGGCGCAACTCCATTCATCGCCATGCTTCGAGTTGAAGAAACGCGCGCCGCGCTCGGCGGAGGATGTGGCACCCGCCTCTTTTTCGAAACGCGTGAGGAAGTCGCGTGGGGTCTCGGCCTGGGCGCTGGTTGCCAAAAGCAGCGTTGCAATAATGAGTAGGTGTCGCATGGTTTCTCCTTGATAGTTGAATGGTGCAGATCATGGAGGGGCATGCTTAAACTGCGCTTAAGGCAGCACTGACTAGGCCGTCACGCCGGCGGCTCTGCATGCCTTGGATTCTGCTGCGCAGGGTGGCAAAGCCGGTGTCCAGTATCACAATTGATCTGGATTCCGGCTTTCGCCGGAGTTACGGGTTGTGACTTGATCAGCGTTTCATCGAGGTCGAACCGAATTGCGTGGTGTCCGCGTTTCGCGGGTGCGGGATCTCGCGGGAACTATTTGATTCCGGGTTTGTATAGATCGCGCATGGAGGCGTAGCGTTCAGACCTTACAGCACGCATATGGAGCAGTGCCCGCCGCATCGGGATGCCGGCCTGCACCAGCGTTTCGGCGGCGATCACCAGACTGCTTTCGAGCACTTCGGGAATCACTTCGGTTGCGCCGGCGGCTTTGAGTCGCTCCACATCCTTGTCGTCAGCGGTACGAACCACGACGGGAATGTCCGGCCGGGTGCCGCGCACGATGCGCAATACGCGTTCTGTTGAGTGGGTGTCGGAGTAGCTGACCACCACGGCGCGGGCGCGCGACACTCCCGCCGCCTGTAAAACCTCGGGCCGATCGGCGTTGCCGAAAACGACATTGACACCGAGTGCGCGTGCCTCGGCGATTCTTTGCGGGTCGACGTCGAGGGCAATGAAGGGAATGTTCTCGATGCTGAGAAACTCGGCAATACGCCCGCCGGTGCGGCCATAGCCGCAGATCACCACGTGCTGGCCGAGATCCAGGCTATGTACGGCGATGTCCTGAATCGCCGCGGCCTTGTGCGCCCAGTCGCCACGTCCCATGTCGCCGGAAAGCCGGGCGGCACGGGAAATCAAAAAAGGCGCGATGAACATCGACAGCAGCATGGCCGACAGCGTGATCTGAAACACGCTGACGCTGATCAAGTGCAACTGGTGCGCAAGTTCAATCAGCACCAGGCCAAACTCGCCGGCCTGGGCCAGTTGGGCGGCTGTGCGCAGACTGGGAACCAACGGTGTTTTTGCAATACGTGTGATCAGCAACATGACGATTGCCTTGCCGCCGATCAGCAGCGCCACGGCCAGTAGCAGCTTGTGCGCGTTGGCAAGGACGTACTGGATGTCGAGCATCATGCCGACAGTGACGAAAAAGAGCCCGAGCAGAATGTCACGAAACGGTCGGATATCGGCCTCGACGTGGTGACGGTAGGCCGTTTCCGAGATCAACATGCCGCCGACGAAAGCTCCCAACGCCAGTGAAAGCCCGCTTTGCGCAGTAAGAAAGGACAAGCCGACAACGATGCAAAGTGTTGTCAGGACTAATAGCTCAGATGATTTGTGACGCGCGACGGCATCAAACAGGCGTCCCATCAACTTCTTTCCTGCCCAGATCAATAGTGCGAGCACGGCGACAGCCTGAGCGCCCGCGACCGCCAGAGAACGCAGCAGGTCGTCACCGGAGGCAGCCAGTGCCGGCAACAAGATCAGGCAGGGCGCCACGGCGAGATCCTGAAACAGCAGTACACCCATGGTCTGCCGCCCCGACCTGGAATGAAGATCGAAGCTTTCGGAAAGCAACCTGGCAACGATGGCGGTGGATGACATAGCCACCGCCAAGCCGACGGCAACGCCACTTTTCCAACCCTGACCGTAGGCCAGCACCGTTACCAAGCCGGTGCCCAACGCGGTCAGTGCCATCTGCGCCGAACCGAAGCCAAAGACCAGCGAGCGCATCGTAATCAGGCGCTTCAGGCTGAACTCAAGACCGATCGAGAACATAAGAAAGACAATCCCGAACTCGGCGAGGTTGTGCACCTCGTTGCTTTCACTGAGTAGCGCCAGGCCATGAGGTCCCAGTGCGATGCCAATCGCCAGATAGGCCAGCATCGAAGGCAGATGGAATCGACGCGCCAGCGCCACCGCACCCACTGCTGCGGATAGCAGAATCAGGATCGATGAGAGGGTCGAGTGCATGGGACAATGATACGCATGCCAACGAGATCGTAGTGGCAGCATGGGTAAAATGCCTGCAGCCGAATCATATTGTCGCCACAAACTCATGACTGACAAAATATCGCAACGCCGACTGCGCTATGGCGAATTTCTCAGCGCCGTCAGGGTCAAGCAACGACGGGTGAGCTACAAGGATGTCCATGCCGATGCCGATGCCGGCCGCCGGCCGCGCAGGCAGCGCCTGCGTCTGGTCGATCTGCACCGATTGCTGACACCCTACGTCAGCATTCGCTTCATGGAACAACTGCGTGCCGTGGTGCCGCTGGCCTTGTTCCTCGCCTTGTTTCAGGTCGCCGCCTTGCGCGTTGACGTGTATCAGAGCGAGCAGATCGCCTTCGGCATGCTGGCGGTGATGCTGGGGCTGATGCTGTTCATGGACGGCGTCAAGTACGGGTTGATGCCGTTCTCGGAGAACATTGGTTTCAATTTGCCAAGTCGGACGACGCCGGCGGTGGTGCTGGGTTTTGCATTCCTCTTGGGTAGTATCGCGACACTTGCGGAGCCGGCCATTGGGGCGCTGCGCGCGGCCGGTGGCGCCGTCGATCCGGTACGAGCACCCTGGCTGCATTTGTTGCTGACGCGTTATCCCGATCGACTGGTGATGGCTGTCGGCATCGGGGTCGGTCTTGCGGTACTGACCGGCATGTTGCGTTTCTTCTTTCGCTGGCGCATGAAGACGCTGGTTGTTGCGACCTTGCTGCCCTGTTTGGCACTCACGGCCTATGCCGGTTTCGACCCGCGCCTGGCGCCGATCATAGGCCTGGCCTGGGATTGCGGCGCCATCACTACCGGGCCCGTCACGGTGCCGCTGGTGCTGGCGCTGGGCATTGGCGTTGCCGCCGCCGCCGGCCAGGAAGACAACCCGCTGGCGGGCTTTGGCATCGTTACGCTGGCTTCCCTGTTCCCGGCGATGGCCGTGATTCTGGTTGCCATTGGTCTGGTTGGCGAAGTACCGGATCCGACTGCTCTACCGGCAATTGTCGGCGCTGGCGACACGGCGGCATGGTGGGATATGACTCCGGCAGCCGAGTTGATTGCCGCGCTGCGCGCCATAGGGCCACTAATAGTTTTGCTGTGGCTGGTGCAGCGACTTTTCCTGGGCGAGGCGATCAAGCAGCGCAATCTCGTTATCTATGGCGTGGTGGTGGCGGTGCTGGGCATGGCCGTATTCAATCTGGGTCTCAGCGTTGGACTGATCCCGCTGGGCAATCAGGCCGGTGCCACGGTGCCGGCGGCATTCAGCTCGGGCAATGGCACTGCCGCGCTCTATCCGTATCCGGTGGGTATCGGCTTGACGCTGGTCTTTGCCGCGACGCTGGGCTACGGAGCGACTATCGCGGAGCCGGCGCTCAACGCCATGGGCACCACTGTCGAAAACCTGACAGACGGAGCCTTTCCAAGACGTTTGCTGATTCAAACCGTCGCCGTGGGAGTTGCGTTGGGCATCGCTCTGGGGGTATCCAAGATTGTGTTTCAGTGGTCAATTTTGCCTCTGCTGCTGGGGGTTTACACGATCGCCCTGAGCTGTACGCTGTTCTCGAGTGAGGAATACGTTTCCTTGGCATGGGACAGCGCTGGTGTCACCACCGGCCCCGTTACTGTACCGCTGGTGTTGGCCCTGGGCCTGGGTCTGGGGCAGGCAGTGGGTGCCCCGGATGGATTCGGCATTCTGGCCATGGCTTCGGTGGGTCCGATCATTTCAGTGCTGCTGGTCGGCTTCTGGATTCGCAGAAGCACAGCAATTGCCGCGCAACAGGAAAGGTAGTGAATGAAACAGCGTGACGAAATAGTGGTGCTGACCGATGCCGTGCTGATTACCTGCATCGTCCAGCGCGGCGTGGCGGATACCGTGGTTGACGCGGCGACAGAAGCCGGCGCCCAAGGCGCGACAATCTTCTACGCGCGCGGAACCGGTGTGCGCCAGAAGCATCTGGGTGTGCTCGGCATTACGGTGAATGCCGAGAAGGAGGTGATCTACATTGTTGCCCCTTCGGATCACGCCGATCATATTTTCGAACGCGTGTATGTCGCCGCCAAACTGGACACACCGGGCATGGGCATGATTTACATGGCGGAACTGGAAAAAATGGCAACCTACGTGCCGCCCGAAGTGGCCGCCCGCTTTGGCAAGCATGACTGATTCCATTCAGCTACCGCCGTTGCGCGGAGATTTCCGCATCATCACCTGCGTCATGCCGGCCGGGCATGGCGCGGAAGTGCTCGAAAAATTGCGGCATGAACAGGGTGTGGTCAGCACCAGCATTCATCATGCGCGCGGTATCGGTACTCAAAGCTTGCGCCACCGGGTTTATTCCGATGAAAAGCAGGTACTTTCCGCGCTGGTTGCCGCAGAGCAGGCCGACGCGGTATTCGAACTGCTCTACTACGCCGCCGGCGTCGATGCGCCGCATGCCGGCATGGTGATGATGGGCTACGCATTTCGCGGCGCAGGAAATGAAGTTTTGCCCGAAGTCGCGGAAGACGTGCAGTAGTCAATCACTGCGGTCTATTATCAATTGCTGTCGGTTGAGAACGACGAATTGCCGTTGAACACCGGCGAACCCGCATAGCGCGGACGGGGCACAGATTCAATCTATACTCGATCGAACCAAAGAATCAGCGTATCGGTCCCAGGGGAAAACCATGCAACTTCTATTGATTTTCGGCATCGGATTTGCCATCGCTGCGGTGGCCTTTGCGTTACAGAACAATGTGCCGGTGACGGTGTCGTTTGTATTCTGGAGCT
The DNA here is from genome assembly GCA_021738385.1 of Sulfuritalea sp. Lineage (GTDB taxonomy): Bacteria > Pseudomonadota > Gammaproteobacteria > Burkholderiales > Rhodocyclaceae > Sulfuritalea. The sequence goes on from JAIPCF010000133.1 coordinate 7,874, forward strand.
TCGATGGCTCGTTGGCGATCATCCTGCTGATGTCAGTCGGTTTGGGCGCGCTGATTGCCGGGCTGGTGTCGTCGCCGACGATGATCAAGGGGCAATGGTCAGCCTTGCGCTTGCGTCGCCAGGTGGGTGAGCTGGAAAAGGAAAAAGCGACGCTCGAGCAACACATTCGGGACGGTGAAAAGCAGATTCACGCTCTGGAGGTTCAACTTGAGCAACTGAGTCCGCAGTTAAAGGATGCGACGGAAGCACCCAAGCCTTATGTCGGCTTGAAAACATTGCTGACAGCCGGCGAAAACTCCGAAGGTACCGATATCAAGTAGTCGTCTGTTGAGGCCATGGCGCAGAATCATTACGTCCCTGATACCTCGTAGCGAATGGCCTGCGCGTGCAGCTGTTTGCTCAGTTACAAAGCTGGGGTAAGCCCGTTGCGATGAGTGGTCGTCATTGCCAAGACATTTCGTATTTTGCGAACAATCGCTGGTCCTTAATTCGAATTGTCAGAAGCTTGATATTTCGTAGAATCGCCGCATTTATACCGTTGCACACGGGCTACAGAAGCTGCAAAACTGTTGATAGGCGGAGTGCAACACTGGAACTTTTCAAGTTTTGTTCAGGAGTAATTCAATGAAACGAATAGTGCTGTTCCTGGTCACAAACCTAGCGGTGATGCTGGTGCTGTCGATTGCCGCCAGCCTGCTGGGAGTGAACCGCTACCTGACTGCCAACGGCTTGGACATGGGCATGTTGCTCGGTTTCGCCGCTGTCATCGGTTTCGGGGGGGCCTTCATATCCCTGGGCATGTCGAAGATGATGGCCAAGTGGTCGACCGGAGCGCGCATCATTGACAGCCCGTCGACCTCGACCGAGTTCTGGCTGGTCGAGACCGTCCGCAAGCAAGCACAAAAAGCCGGCATCGCGATGCCCGAGGTGGCCATTTACGAAGGTGCGCCGAATGCCTTCGCCACCGGCCCCTCGAAAAATAATTCGCTGGTGGCGGTATCCAGCGGGCTTTTACAAAGCATG
>JAIPCF010000134.1 GCA_021738385.1 Sulfuritalea sp.
ACATGCGCGCCGGCATCGAGACACTGGGCGGTGAGTTCCGCTTTCAGTGCCGAGTCGAGGATGTCAGGATTGAACAGGGGCGCATACGCGGTTTGACGCTGACCGGCGGTGAGTTTCTCGCCGCCACGCACGTTGTCCTGGCGGTTGGCCACAGTGCCCGTGATACGTTTGAAATGCTGCACGCGCGGGGGGTGCATATCGAGGCCAAACCGTTTTCCATCGGTGTGCGCATCGAACATCCGCAATCCCTGATCGATCGTGCCCGCTTCGGCAAAAACGCCGGCAACCCTTTGCTCGGTGCGGCGGATTACAAGCTGGTACATCACTGCGACAACGGCCGCTCGGCCTACAGCTTCTGCATGTGTCCGGGTGGCACCGTGGTCGCCGCCACCTCGGAAGCGGGACGCGTCGTCACCAATGGCATGAGCCAGTATTCGCGCAACGAGCGCAACGCCAACAGCGCCATCGTGGTCGGCGTCACGCCGGCCGACTATCCGGACAGCGACACCAATCCGCTGGCCGGCATTGCTTTTCAACGCCATTGGGAAAGTCTCGCCTTCGAAGCGGGAGGCGGCAACTACAACGCGCCGGCGCAACGGGTGGGCGATTTTCTCGCCGGCCGGCCTTCAACCGCTCTCGGTGCCGTGCTGCCGTCCTATACGCCAGGCGTGCACCTGACCGATCTGACGCGCTGCCTGCCCGACTACGTCATCGCTGCGCTGCGCGAATCGCTGCCGGCTTTCGGCAAACAGATCGCCGGCTTCGCCATGGATGATGCCTTGCTGACCGGTGTCGAAACACGCACCTCGTCACCGATCCGCATCACACGCGACGATCAGCTTCAGAGTCTCAATACGCAGGGGCTGTATCCCGCCGGCGAAGGTGCCGGATACGCCGGAGGCATACTATCGGCGGCGATCGACGGCATCAAGGTCGCCGAAGCCGTGGCACTGAGCATGACCTGCCCATTGGCACCGACAGTCGAGGACAAGCGGTAGCGTTTTCCGTACACGTTCGATCCGAAAACCCTGCCTACGACAAATGCTGGCGTCAGACCAGCCGGTCGGCCAACAATGTGGCGATTCCCAGGAAAGAGAAAAAACCGGCCACGTCGGTGACGGTGGTCAATACGATGGAAGAGGATTGTGCCGGGTCCATGCCAAAGCGTGACAGTACGATCGGCACCAGCGCCCCGGCAATCCCGGCGATCACCATCGCAATGACCATGGAGCTGGTGATGACCATCACCAGCCCAATTGAGCCGCTCCAGGCATACACGCCCACGGCCGTGGTGGCGGCGACCGCCAGGCCGTTGACCAAGCCCACGCCGGCCTCCTTGCCCACCACGCGTGGCCAGTGCCGCAAGCTGATTTCGCGCAAGACCAGGCCGCGCATGGTCACCGCCAGCGCTTGTGCACCGGCATTGCCCGACTGCCCCGCCACCACCGGCAGCAGAACCGCCAGTGCCGTCACTTTCGCAATGGTGCCCTCGAACATGCCCACCACGGCGGCAGCGAGAAATGCGGTCAGCAGATTGATCTGCAGCCAGGGCAAACGCTTTCTGACGGCAAACAGCGGGCTGGAAAGCGCGCGCTCGTCACGACTGGCACCGACCATGGTCTGGATGTCGATGGTGGTCTCTTCTTCAACCGCAGCCAGCAAGGTGGCATGACGGATGATGCCAACGAAGCGACCCTCCACATTCACCACCGGCAGTTCGGTAATCGGCCGGTGTTCGAGAATGGCGGCGACGTCCTCACGCGGATCGAGGGCAGACACTGCCGCCAGCAAGGGGCGCACAATTTCGCGCAGCGGCTGACCCGGATCGGCCACCGCCAGGTCCTGAATTTCAACCCGGCCGGTGAGTTTGCCCTGATCGTCCACGACAAAGAGCTCGCGCAAGCCGTGCTGCCGGATCGTACGCAGACGCGCCAGCGCCTGCCCGACCGACAAGCCGGCGCGCAAGGCACTGAGCTTGTGATCCATCAGCCGACCCGCCGAGTTTTCCGGATAGGCCAGTTGTTCGCGCAGCTCGTGGGCAACCTGAGGGTCCAGGCTCGCCAGTCGCCGTTCGCGTTCGTCCGCATCCCATTGCGCCAGTATCGAGACACTGATCGCCGGATCCGCTTCACTCAGGAGATGCACGGCCAAACCATCCGGCACGCGCTCAAGAATGGCCCGCGCGACGTCCGGCCCAAGCGACTGCCAGACGCGCACCACCACATGCGGCGGCTGCAAGGCCAGCAAGCTGGCGCCTTCCTCGGGTGCCATGCCTTCAAGCAGAGCCGCCGCCTCGTACGGATAGTCTTGAAAATAGCGCCGGTTCAGCGCGGCAATGACAACCGGGTTGGCGCCGCTCATGGGTGATCCCCCGGCAGAACACGTTTTGTCGGAGGCAGCGCGTTGAGACCCATAGCCATGAGGCCGGAAACGGTATCCCAGTAACCCCGCGCGACCAGACCCAGCAATGTGTCTTCGCCGGCCTCGGCGCGACGTACCCCGCTGCCCAGTGCCTGGGCCAGTTGGGTCGCGTGCAACACGCCGACCAGGCGCATGCCGCGCTCTACCACCGGCAGCGCGCTGGTTCGCTGCCAGGCCTTGTGGGCAGCCGCACCGGAGAGCGGCATGAGCGCCGGCAGACTGGCTATCGCCGGACGCATCAGGGCGGACAATGCGGTTGCCGGTGGAGCGCGCAGCAGCACCTGCAAATCAATCAATCCCAGCAAAATTTGTTCGTTGCCGACCACATAGATTTCGCCGGCCTCGAGATCATTTTCGCTGCGTACGCGCGCCAGGGCATCGGCCGCAGTCACTTCCGGGGCCAGTGCGATGGTTTCGGGATTCACCCAGGCACCAACGGTATCTTCGGGATAGCCGAGCAGCAGGCGCGAGGCCAGCGCCGTGGCGGTGGACAGTCCTTCAATCAATCGTGAGCGACGGGGTTCGGGTATGTGCCGCAATATGGCGACCGCAGCCTGAACGCCGGCCGCTGCGAGAAGACCAAGCGCTGTCCGATCATCCAGGGCGGTGATGATCCGGGCTGCCGCCGGTGACAACATCGCGGTCAGCACAGGGGCCAATGCACGTGCCGGCAATGTCTCAAAGAGATCCGCCGCATCGACGGCCGGAAGTGCCTCCAGCACCCGCGCCGCGTCGGCCGGATGGGACGATACGAAAGCCAGCGTCAGGGTTTGAGCTTCAGCCATGAGAATTGCGCGATCTGACCGTGACGGCCAATTCGCTGAACATTCGTGCCGGCAGCACCACCCGGCCCTCGCCGGTCTCGATGATCACCCCCGTGGCGGTGACTTCCAGCAATTGCCCTTCATGCTCGCCGACGCGCAGTATCTGGCCTACCGCGTAGGCCTGCCGCAACTGGTGGGCGGCGATCAGGTTGGCAACATGTTCGCGGGCACCGAGACCCACCGCCAGCGCCACACCACCACCCACCGTTATCGCAATGGCGCCGACGAAAATGGCGAGGAAGGTAATCCGGATGCCGATCTGGTCGGCACCGACCAGAACCGCACCCACCAGAATGCTGACGCGCACGATACGCGCCAGGATATCGCGCTGCCCCGGCTCCAGCCCCTTCGCTGTGGCCTGCACCAAATCCGCAGCGAATCCGGACATCAACCAGCCGGCGGCGAGAATCAGCAGCCCGGCGACCAGGGTCGGCAAATAGTCGATCAGTTTGCCCAGCCAGTCGGTGAAGGCTTGTAGCCCGAGCACCTGAGTGGCGGCAGTGACAAAGAACAGCAACACCACCCAGAACATCACCGAGCCGGCGACCGCAGAGCCTCGCGCCGTACGCATGCGCGACACCCCGGAAGGCAGCCCCAGTCGTGGCAACAGGGTGTCGACCAGCAGTGCACCGCGCACAGCCAGTGCCCGCATCATCCTCGCCAGAATCCAGCCGACCAGAACCAGAAGCGTTGCGGCGACGAAGTTGGGGAGATAGGACGCCAGTCGTTCAAACATGATCGAAGAGGCGCTCAACACTGCATCGCCAAGACCGCGGGCATCACTCATTAATCACGCTCCAAAGAAAGACATGAACGGCTTGAAAAGCTACTTTTCCCAGTATCAGCGAGTTGCGCAAGTGCCGTCAAGGTGAGACCGGGGATGCCGGCCGGCGCCTGACACTCCCCGTTACCGGCATTGAGAAACGCGTTCTCAGCGCCCACCCATCACCTGAAAAGCCGCCCAGTAAAACGGGCTGGGATACTTGGCGCGGGTTTCAATTTGCGCTTTGCGCAAGGCTTCCGGCTTGTTGTCGCCAGTCAGGTTCCGATAAAAGGACTCCATTAGACTGGAGGTGGAATCGTCTGCGACTTTCCACAAACTGGCCACTACACTGCGACCGCCGGCATACATAAAACCCCGAGTCAATCCCACTACATCGTCGCCGGAGCGGATATCACCGAGACCGGTTTCGCAGGCAGATAAGGTAATCAGGTCAGCGTTCAGCTGCAGATCGTATATCTCGCCAACGGTAATCCGACCATCATTCAGCGAATCTTTCGCCAGCAACAGGCCGGATTGCAGCGGCTGCTCGGCACGAAACTCGCCATGGGTAGCGAAATGGATGCGGTGAAACTGAGAGGAAAGGGAGCGAAACCGGGTTTCTGTCGCCTGCTTACCCAGCAGCAGTTCCGATTGCTGGCTCTGTGCAGCAATGCCGCGCGCCTCGGATTCAGCGGAGGGAAGATCGGCCTCACGCCTGCCCAGGTCCGGATTGCCAATCGCAAGCGTAGCACCTGATGACGTGGCGCTCACCTGTGGCAAATACAGCAGGGTGCTGGCGCTGGGCAACAGACGATAACTCCACGTATCGACCAACCATTTCCCATCCGGGCCCATCAGTGCAGCGAACGGCAAGTAATGCAATGCTCCGTGCGGTACCAGAATCAGCGACTTCTGTCCGAGGTGCCCGGCAACAGGCGTTATCAGCTCGCTGAAAAGCGCTTTCGCCAATGGCTGGATTCGCCCGTCGTCGGCTTCCTGCAGCGCCTTGCGGAATTCGCTAATACGAGCTTCCAATTCCCCTGCTTTGCCTTGCAGGCTCACCACGTGCATATGTTGCCGATCAAGCAGAAAAACAAACAGTGCATCCTCTTGACGGTAGTACTCGACCAGCATTTCATCCGCGCGCAGGCGCTGCCGCAATTTCACCAGCGGGACAGAACTGACGCTGACCAGGCTGGCCAGTTCCGGAGCCTCCTCGTGCAGTATCTGCCGCGCCAGGGAAAGTGATCGCAACGTCCCCGCTACCGAGGCATCCCCGTGTCCAGTAAGGGCATGGGACTCCAGATCGGCGCTGTTGAGATCTGTCAGTAATTTTTGCGTATCGGCCTGCGAATTGGCGCGACGGGCGAACTGCCGCTTCTCTGCCAGCATGTCCACCAGGGCGCGCGCCTTGGCACGTTCCACCAAATCGAAGGCCTTTTCGTTGTTGCCGCTCAGGACCAGGGCGCGTATCGCGCGAAAATAGACGTCCTGCTTGTCACCAACGAATCCGATCTTGCTGGCTTCAGTGGTGAGCGAGGAGCGCTGGCGTTCGAAAATCTCGATCGACCGCAGATAAAAGCCCACGGCCTCCTCCTGATTTCCCAGACGCTCGGCCAAGCGGCCACGCTCAAACAGGGCGATCCAGTGGATGTCACCCTGGTCGACGATACGTGGATGGGCAAGCAGTGCGTCCAGCGATTTCTTTGCCTCGGGAATTTTTTCCAGCGCGGCATGGGCCTTGGCGACAATGAGCAATTTGGGCAAGTCAAAAATGGTGCCGACGCTATCCTCGCCGGCACCGATCACCAGATCGGACAGACCACGAACCCACTCTTCGTGTTCCTTTTCCATTCTCTTCAGAGCCATCTCGTATTCGCCCAGCGCCATATGAATCCGCGCCAGACCGACGCTGCGAATGTTTTCGTACTTCTGCGGCTGCGTGTCGGAAACATCCAGATCGGCGAGCAGTTTCAGATTGTGTCTCGCCTTTTCCTGATTGCCCAGCAGCGCATAGGTGATTCCCAGAAGTGTCAACAGTTCCACCCGGTAGCTCTTGGGCGGCAACGGGCCCCAGGTGCTGCCGACCTTGTCGTCCACGGCGGCCAATGCCCGCTCGGCAGTATCCGCCGCATCGCGGAATTTGCTCAATTCCAGCGATGCGATGGCGCGCAGCATGCCGGGCAACGGCCGAATATCAGAATCGGGAATCAAAAAGCCGCCAACGACGCCCTCACCTGCGGCAATGCGCTGTTCGAGCTTGTCGATGCACTCGAACAGGCTGTTGTAGCGTTTCAATCGGGAGCGCGCCAGGCACAACGGCACCAGATTGAGAGCTGTCTCTTTCTTGTCGGCAAGAATATTGGCCTCAGCCCCTTTTTCGGCTTTGACAAAACGCCCCAGAGCGAGATCCGCCCAGAGCCCGAGATCGGCATGTGCTGAGCGTGGTTGCAGACCGAAGCCCAGCAGCATCAGACATATCCCTATCGTATGAATAATGCGGCGTGAGCCATCTCGAGTGAAATGTCCTAAGTTCACCAGAAACTCTCCTCGTTGCAATCTACCGGTTCGCCCCTTTCGAAAAAACAGATCTCTGGCGACCGCCCGGCGTGACAGCTACAAATCGCTAACGATTTGCGTGGATAGCCCAAAACTATCACATATCAAATCAACGCCACTCCAGCTCCCACCGCACGCACGGATCGAGCGCCGCCGCAGCACGGGCGACGAAGCTTTGCATGGCTTCACGATCGTTCGCATCGCGGCCAATGAGCCAGCCCGCCAAGGGACCGTGCGGATGAAAGTTCCATTCGGTCGGCGCCACGATGAAGTAGTCGGCGATGCGCTTGCCATCAAGCACGATCTCGTGCATCAGGATTCCGCGCGCGGTGTCCACTACGGCGCGGCCGCGACCCTGCGCCACCGGTATTGCGCTTGCCGTACCACCAGCGCCGACTTTTTCTCCAGTGCCTGCCCAATCGCGCAGCTCTTCAAAACGCGCCAGCCAGCGCGCGGCAAATGCCCGACGTGTCGGTACCCTGAAATTCTGGCGTCGGGCCAGCGCACCCGTTTCGGCGGCACGACCCTGCCAGTGAGGGGTCTGACAAAAACCGACATCGAATACGGGCCAATGCGCCAGAGAAGTCCGGGCATCCAGTGACGGCAACAGTTGGGTTGTGGCCTCTACAACGTCTTCATTCTCGGTCGCTGCGTTCAGCCGGGCCCCCATCTGCACGAGGCGAGGATCGGCAAGCAATCCGGACAAGGTGTCCCGCTCCCCCATCGCCAGCCAGCGATTGGCCGCCATGAACTCTTCGCGCATGGGGGCTTCGCCCAACATCGGCGGCAGATCCAGCAGCCAGCGCCACAGATGCTCGCGCACGACCTCCTGCTCGATCAGGGGATCCAGATGGGCAGGCGACTCCTGGCCGCGCGCCGCCTCCAGTGCCAGTTTGGCGGCACGGCCCTGGGCCTTGCCGCACAGGGCGAACAACAGCGGCACCAAACCTGCGGCCTCGTCGGCCATGCGTCCCTTCAGATGCTGCGCCACAGCCGGCCGCTCGCTGACTACGCTGACCTCGCTGATTCGACCGGCATCAACGCCCAGACGCAGTCGTATGCAACCGGGATCGATACCGCCGCCCGTCATTATTTGGCCAGCGGTAGTCGCAGGCAGAACAGTGCGCCGCCTTTGGGATGATTGCTCACCGTGAGTTTTCCACCATGGCGCTCGACGATGCCGTAGCTGATTGCCAATCCCAGTCCGGTGCCGCGCCCCACCGACTTGGTGGTGAAGAAGGGATCGAACAGCTTGACCAGGTTCTCGGCCGGGATGCCGGGCCCGCTGTCCCGAAACTCGATCACGGCGTCCTGTTCTTCGATGTGGCCGGCAATTTCCAGCCATCGCTCGCGCTGGTTCTCCGTCGCATCGGCAGCGTTTTGCACCAGATTCATCACCACTTGCTGTACCTGTCCCGGCGAACCCGCGACGGTTATCGATGCCGGTAGCTTTTGCTTGATTTCAAACTGGTACGCCGTCGCCTTGCCGACCCACTGAACAGCCCGCTCGATGACTTCAACCAGATCAAAGGCAAGGCGCTCGTCCCGATCCGTCACCGAAAAGCGTTTGAGCGCATCGACGATGTCGCGGGTTCGCTCGGCACCCTCCACCGTGCCGTCGATCAGCGAAGGCAGATCGTCGAGCAAGCGATCAATGTGCAACTCCTGGCGCAGGGCTTCCCTTTCGTTTTTCGGCATGTCGGCATGAACTGCGGCCAGATAGCGCGAAAGTCTCTCGGCATAGCGTTTCATCGCCACCGTATTGCCATACACGAAACTGATCGGATTGTTCAGCTCATGGGCGACACCGGCCACGAGCCGCCCCAGCGACGCCAATTTTTCGGAATGAATCAACTGCTGCTGGGTGGTCTTGAGGTCTTCGTGGGCGCGGCGCAGGGCCTGGTACGCGCGACGCAGTTCGCCGACCGGGCGACCGGTGATCACCAGACCGAGCATCTTGCCGACACCGTTGTAGCGTGGTGTGCAGTTGAGCGACACCGGGATCGCACTGCCGTTGGCCGCCTTGAGTTGCATCTCGACATCTTCCACCGCCTGTCCGCCCAGGTCTGCAAACAAGCGCCCTGCCCGTTGGCGCGACTCCTCGTCGGCAAACAGATCGAAAATCGTCCGTCCGTGCAAGGCTGCGGCCTCAAGCCCGAGCAAGGACGCCAGCGCCTCGTTGACGCTCTCGATAACGCCGGCACGACTGCAGACAATCAGCAAATCCGACATCGAAGTCAGCACGGAAGAAATGAATTGCTGCGTGTCTTCCAGCGTCGCGTTCTTTTCCTCC
>JAIPCF010000135.1 GCA_021738385.1 Sulfuritalea sp.
CCGGCGTGCCGCAGGCCTGCGCCTCGATAATATTGAGACCCAGCGCCTCCTTTTCCGGCAAACCGGAAAGCAGGTAATCGAGTTGCCGGTAGACGCCGGCAACATTCGACTGCTGACCCCAGAACCTCACTTGTCCGCGAGGCAAAACGGTCAGTGCACGATCAAGATCGCGCACTGACGCGTAGCCACCGCTGCCGAAAATTTCCAGATTCGCTTGCGGGCGACGCTTGAGTTCTGGCGCGAGATGCGCAAACAACAACGGAAACAGCTTGATCGGCGTCAGGCGCGAGACGATGCCGAGCGTGATGCCGGGGCGGCGCTCGAATGCAGGATGCGGCCGCAGCGTTTCGGCGACCGGCTCCAGCCAGCCCAGCAGGCGATCGCGGCCCTTGCGCGGGTCCCAGTCGTAGCGGCTGAAGCGGCGTATCTCAGTTTCATCACCACGATGTTCGAGCGCCGCGACGCCATACAGTGGGGTTTCCCACGCTGGCAAACCGGCCGCCAACAAACCGTCGCGCACCCAGCCCGAGACGGCGTAAACCCGATCGTGATCGGCAAAAGCAGTTGGGTTGCGTCCCTGCACCGGCATGTGGGCAATAGCACTACGTAAGTGGTCAGGGACTGCGCAGCGCAATACGGCTGGCAATGGACCGTGCGACAACAGCCAGATCGGCCCGGCTGGCAAATAGCCGGGCAATTCCGCCGCCTCGCTTACCGCGATGCGTTCGGTATCGGCCGGCAGTCCGAGCCGCTCCCAGAATGCACCGCGCGGATGCACCAACAGACGGGTCGGTACGCCAAGTTGCGACAGCGCGCGGCACAGGAAGGCGGTGTACACCTCGCCTCCACCGAAATGAGGTTGCAGGTTGACCTGAACCAGTTTCATGATTCCCGACGTGGGTTACTCACCGCAGCGATCAATATGCCGCAGATAAAGGCAAACATCCCCAAGCGCCAACCGGAAAGATGGCCGTCTAGCAGACAGCGCAGCGTGTAGTTGCCGACAAAGAATACCAGCAGCAACGCTTCGATATTGTCGCGCTCGCGAAATGCTCTCCAGCCGTTGTTGATGGCCGCACCCGCCGTAGCCAGTAGCAAAGCCAACCCCACAAAACCGGTACCCAGTGCGAAATCGAGCCAGCCATTGTGACTGCTGCCCAAGCCCGTATGGCCGTGCTTCAAAGCAATTGCACGGCCGAAAGCGTCATGCCCAAAACCGATGCCCATGGGGTGCTCGGCGAGGAAATCGGATGCCTGGCGAGCCATCATCGCGCGGAAAAATGCTGAAAACTCGATTCTTTTGCCTGACGGTGTTTCTGGCCATTTCGTCATTTCCCATGACTCTTCGTTTACAGTAAACCAGACAATATTGGGTGACGACCAGCCAACCGCTATTGACTCACTCAAGCCGGACCATCGGTCGTTGTCAAACTTCAGTGATCCTGCGCCTAGCAACGCAATCATGCTTAAGGCAATCACGATAAACCGCCAGTGGCGCGACTGCATTCCCGTAAATATGAGGATTGCCGCCAGCAACATTGTCATAGACACGATCGTGCCGATGCGCGACTGCAGTGCCAGATCGGACAATGCCGAAAGAAGCAGCAAGACCCAGCCCCACCACCGGCCAAACGCTGACGGTGACCTTTTACCAAAAACCCAAGCCAGTCGTTCTGCTACCAACAATGCCAAGAAGAATCCGTTTATCGTGGCATGAAAATCATATGCGCCAAAAGGCGTCGCCTTGAACGGCCAAGCGTCTGGGGTCGCCTTGAACGTTCCCGTGTCGGCGACCAGCCAAAGTTCGAATTGCCAACCAATCAACCAGCACGAATGGGCGGCAAGTGCCGCGATAATCGCCTGCAACGCTCGCCCCCGAGGAAGTTGGATGGCAGCCCAAGCGCCAACGGCACCGATCAATAGTGGCATGAGCCAATTTGCTCGAAACTGGTCGAGTGCCAAAGTCGGCGCTGGCGCTACGGCAACGGAATGGAACACGATCCAAGCGGTCAGGGCGGCGAGCCACCAAGCTGCCGGTTTCAGCCAAGGCGCGAGTCGGGGCAAGGATTGACGATGGTTCCAGACCAGTGCAATGAATCCAATTAACAACAAAAGGTTTCGCAGCGCGATGGTATGGGGAATGGGAAAGACGAAAACAACTACAGCAAGCCATGCTGTGGCCAGCCATTGCTTCGCCGTCAAGCCACGGGTATTTTCCATTCGCGACCCTAGGCCACCAAGGGTTCGAGCCGAGAAAAGGCGGGTGAGTTCTGCTTGACCAGTATGAAGTTGCGCTTCTTCGAGTCCGCAGGATCGGAAACTTGCCTGATCGAATGTTTGTGAATTTCAAACATTGAATAACCCAGCACTGCAATGTCTTCGCCGAGATTGCCCTCGGCCGAGACAAAAGACTCGCCCTTGAGCTCAGCCATTATGATCGGTGCATGCCCGGAAAAAAAACTACGCGCCCCGCGCCAGAGTTGCCCGAACACGCCTTCGACATCAATCTTCACGAGATTCGGTGTCGGCAGCGTCGAACTCAGATTGTCGAGGCGGCGCACTTCCACGTCAACGCAAAACGACTTGTCGTCAGAAGCATTGAGCGAAGCCGTGCCCTCACCAAGCAAGGGATCAGACATGTGGATCGTGGCAATTTCATCACGCTCGCCAACAGCATAGGGGATTACCAAAGTGTTCAAAAACGCATTGAGATCAATATTCTTTTCGAGATACTCGCGCGTAGTCGGCGCCGGCTCAAACGCCACCACTTTGCCCGACTTACCGACCAGGCGGGCAGCAAGACACGAGTAGTAACCGATATTGGAACCGATATCCCAAAACACATCTCCGGGTTGGATAATCTTGCGCAACAGCGCCAGTTCGTAGCGTTCGTCGTGCTCCCCGTAGTAATAGATGCGCCGGTGTTCTTCATTGTGCGGGTTGAGACGCAACAAAAATCCATCTTTGGTTCGCACATCTTCAAACTCGCCAGTTGGCCAATCTCGCCGTGCAAACCAACGGTAGATTCGTCCTTTTCCTTCGGTTACTGGAACCCAACGCAAATATCCACAGACCAGTTGATCAAGCAATGACTTCATTGTTTCTCCTGCAGGCATCCCATGGTTCCATCGGGGATTGAAAATCGTTTAGCGTACTACACGAGTGCATACACCAGGCTGAGCAAATAGTGTTTTGCAATCCGCCTTCTCTGAGCGACACTCCCGGCGGAGTGCCAGAGCAGACCAAGCACTCCATTGATCCTCAGGTCCCGTAGGATTCGTCGCGCCACTCGTCGATCAGGCATTTTTGCCAGAATATGGAATATTGATAAGGCGCCATCGACTAGTCTATGACCCAGAAGGGTCTGAAGCTCCGGGTCGGCCCTTAGATCAATGGCGAGCTCAGCTTCGATACGAGCGTTGATAACACTGCTTTCAACAACGGCCTCCAAGCGCTTTTGCTTTGCTTCCGACGTTGCATGCCTAATTGGTATTCTGTAATTTACCGCGATACGCGGCAGAAAAACGATTCGGTTGGCGCTGAGCAGTGCCTTTGTCGTCCAGATTACGTCTTCGTGGATCAGACGGGGCACGAAGCGAAAGCGGTTGTTCTCGATGAAGTCTCGGCGATAGAGATGCATCCACACCATGTGCAGAAGACGGCCGGCCTTGAGGCGCAGTCGCAGCCACTCGCGGCCAGGTACGACCCCTGTTGCAGCAGCGTCGGGATAAATCGGTCTATCTGGCTGTCGGCCCTCGTAGTGAAAGCGTGCGTTGAACAGCACCATATCGAGCTGCCCGATTTCAGCCTGCTCCAGAGCTTCCGCGTATGCATCAGGTTCGACGAAATCGTCGGAATCGACGAAAGCCAAATACTTCCCACAAGCCTCATCAAGACCCGTGTTGCGTGCCGCCGAAAGACCGCCATTCTCCTGCCGGATCACACGCATTTGCGGCAGGCGCAGCGCAAACTCGGCGAGGATGCGCGGGCAGTCGTCGGTCGAGCCGTCATCGACGACGATGATTTCATCCGCAGGCGGGCTTAATGCGGCGAGACTTTCCAGGCAGCGCAGCAAGTAGGGTGCGACGTTGTAGACCGGGACAACCAGCGATAGCAGCGGGACACTCATTGCAGCATGCCCCGCTTGCCCTCGTGCCAGTTCAGCAAGGCAGTATGCAGCGCTGCCGCGCGATGAGCATAAGTGTGCCGCGCCATGACCTTTGCATGACAACGTTCAGCGAGTTCACGTGCGGCGTCAAAGTTCGCCAGCCAGCGTTCGATCTGTGAGACAGCATCTTCCAATCCATCGAACTCGGCCCAGTTTTCACCCGGCGTGAAGTCGTCGCGTGCGTGCGTTCGTTTGTCACAAAGTAAAAAGCCGCCACTGGCCGGTATGCCGTAGCAACGCTCGGGCAGACCCGACGCGACAGGCGCGCCAAAATCGCAGGAGGCGCCAAAGTTAAGATTGATGCGACTGGTCTGAATCAGCGCAACCTGGTCTTCGACCTTCATGTCGATGGATTCGCGGAACAGGAAGCGGATGTTACGTTCAGCCAGACGCTCGCCCAGCACGGCAAAGAATTTCTGGCGATCGCGCATCTCCTTATAACGATGGCCGTCCATCGCGCCGAAGAAGCTGACGTCGTACGCGTAGCCGGCTGGATCGCGCAGCTCGGCAAATGTCTTGCCGTGCAGGTGATAACGGGTGATGTCGGCGGCATTGGCGAGATACAGCACACTGTTGGCAAAATCGCGCCGCGTGTCGATCAGGCTGTGCGTAGCGTAGATGTCATACAGTCGGGCACGATCCAGCCAGTCAAGTCGCCACCCCGCGCGATTCAGGTAGTGCGGTGCATCCTGATTCCAGACGAAAAGCGGGATGCCTTGCCGGCGCAGAAAGCGATGCATGGTCCACACCGTCAGCGGATGGCGCAGGCCCTCGTAAAACCAGGTATAGGCGCCGAGAATGCGCTCAGGTGCGCTGCGGTCGGCGTCCTGCCAACGCCGTGTTTCGCGCAAACGCAATCCGCGTGCGGCGAGTTCGCGGCGCAGGGCCGGATGCAAGCTGCCGTGAGCAATCAGCAGAACGTCCCGAGCCGTCATGTCGCCCTATGGAAGAAAAACACGTTCTTGCGGATCAGCGAAAAATCGAGGGCGAAACCTTTGGCCACCAGCCCGGCGAACATCTCCGAAAGCACTCGGTCACCCAGCACATCGGGATGGGTTTCGACACAAATCTTGTTGACTGTCGACAGATCGGCTCCGGCAAAAAATTCAGCCTCGCCGCCCTCAATGTCCACGATCAGGAAGCTGGGCTTGACGCGCGCCAGTTCGCTGTTCAGGTCGAGCTGCCTGACGGTGATCGAACGCCCTCCGCTGCGATGTGCGGAGGAGGCCCAGAAATCGTCCTCGAGGTGGAACTCGCGCTCGCCTTCACCTTGCGCCAGCAGTGCATTGATCAGAGTCGGCGCAACTTCATTGCGGGCATGGGTTTCCCGAATCAGAGGAATCAGTTCCGGATTGGCCTCGTAGGCAAACACCCGCGCGCTGCCAGTCGTTTTGGCGCAATAGGCGGACAAGAAACCGAGGCCGGCACCCACCTCGAATATCACGTCGTCCGCCGCCAGACGCTTCGAGATGATCTCGATTTCCTTGGCTTCGTAATCGCCGAGGTAGATTTCACGGGCGATGCCCGGTGAGACCAATGTGTTCTTCACAGGCAGCATGACGCCGTGGTTGTCTGCCCAGTCGGGCTGGCCAAAGCGCCAGGCGAGTTTCTTCAGTTTGCGAGCTGTGCGGCCGTTCTTGCGCATCTCATCTCCAAAAAAATGAATTCATGCTTCGAGCGCATGCTTCTCGAGCCAGGCCAGCAGCACGGCGAAAGTGTACATCAGGCGCATGTTGCCTCGCCCCCGCAGCGTCTCCTGCCACAAGGCATCGAGGGCTTGCTTCGCCAGCCAGGGCGCACGCCTTGAAGCAGCCGCGACTTGCGCCTCGCCCCAGTCGCGCCAGGCCCCGGCAAAGTTGGCGCGCAACGGCACCGAGAAGCCGTGCTTCTCGCGGTTCCATACGGTTTCGGGCAGGTGCCGGCGCGCCAGAGCGCGCAGGATGGACTTGCCGCCTGCCGCATCGAAATGCACATCGGCTGGCAGTTGCAGCATGCGGTCCTGAATCGCGTTGGCCAGCAGCGGCACCCGCACTTCAAGACCGTGCGCCATGCTGGCGCGGTCGGTTTTGACCAAGCAATTTTCCGAGAGATAGGTCCACAAGTCGGCGCGCAGCAAAGCGGCGCGGTCGTAGCAGCCATGACGCGAAGCGAGTTCGCGCCACAACTCCAGCGTGGCTTGCGGTCGCGCGGCTCGGATGATTTCCGGCGCGAGATAGCGGCGCACGTCCTTGCGGCTGCCCGGATAGTCGCCCAGTTCAACATGACGGTATAGCAACAGATCAGGCCCCGCCAGCGCACGCCGGCGTAGACTGGCCGGGGCCAAGCCGTGACGCAACAAGCCGCGCAACATGCGCTTGCCAATGCTGTCGGGAAAACGATCTGCACTATCTAGAAAGCGCGGATAGCCGCCGAAAAGTTCGTCGCCGCCATCCCCCGAAAGCGCTACGGTGACATGCTGTCGCGTCAGGCGCGACAGCGCCCAGGTGGGAATGTAGGCTGGATCGGCCAGCGGCTGGTCGAGATCGGCGAGTGCCGCAGCCAGCGTGTCGGCCGTCAGTTCCGGCGCATCCAGTACGTGATGCTCGGTACCGTAGCGCTCGGCCACAGCGCGGGCGTGCGGGCTTTCGTCGAAGCCGGCTTCGGCAAAGCGCACACTGAAAGTCTTCAGGGGTCGCGCACCGGCTTCGGCCATGTAATGCACAACCAGGCTGCTGTCGATGCCGCCTGACAAAAAGGCTCCGAGTGGCACATCGGCAACGAGCTGATCCTTGACGACTTGTGCCAATAGATTGTCGGTCTCGGCGACCAGGGCTTCGCGATCGGGTGCTTTTTCCGTGGCGTCGGGGATGGTCCACCACTGACGCACCGTTACCTGCCCGCGAAGCGGATTCCCAGGTATGCAGAGCGAGCCAGCGCCGACTTTCCAGCGCAGACAGGCCCCCGGCGGCAAGGCCTTGATGTCGCGCACCAAAGTTCGCGGTGCCAGTGGCGTCTGGAAAGCCAGATAGTCGCGCAGGCCTTCCGCGTCGAGCTTTTTGGGAAAGGCCGGGAAAGCGAAAAAGGGTGACAGGGTCGACGCGACAACCAGTCCGCCGACATGCTCACCCCAAAACAGCGGCTTGATGCCCAGCCGGTCGCGGGCGATGAAGACGCTGCCATCTTCACGGTCGTGGATGGCGAAGGCGAACATGCCATCGAGCTTTTCCACCACGGCTTCGCCCCAGTGCATGAAACCGGTCAGCAGTACCTCGCTGTCGGAGCGTGTGCTGAAAGCGTGGCCCGCTGCCTCAAGCTCACGACGCAGGATGGAAAAGTTGTAGATTTCGCCGTTGTAGACCATGGCCAGCCGACCATTGACCGACGTCATCGGCTGACGCCCACCGACGATATCGATCACGGCGAGTCGCGCATGACCGAGTAGCGCATCGCCATGGGCCAAAGTTTCGCGCGCGTCAGGGCCGCGCGAATTCAGCGTTCCCAGTGCGTCATCGAAGCTGGCGCGAAAGCCATCGCCGATGGCAAGCAGAATGCCGCACATCAGAAACTCTCCCTTGCCAGTACTTCCCAAGCATCGAGCGCCTGGTCGGCGGCATAGGGAGCCAGGGCTTTGTCGACAACGGCCTTCTCAGGTTTCGGTGCTGCGAGTGCGTTTTTCAGGGTTCTCGCCAACCCTTCGGCGTCGTTGCAGGGCACAAGCCATTGTGAAAGATCGCCACTTAGAATTTCGCTCGGACCCGAGGGGCAATTGGTGCTGACCACGCGTGTGCCGCAAGCCAGTGCCTCAATCAGTACATTCGGAAGTCCCTCGTGGTCGGAGCACAACACCAACAGCTCGGCGCCCGCCATCCAGGGATAAGGGTTGGCCTGAAAGTCGGCGATGGTGACACGGTCCTGCAGGCCATAATCCGCGATCAGCATGGCAAGCTTCGCGTCGTGCGGTGTCAGAAGCACCAGCGTATGCGGAAGATCGGTTTTGGCAAAGGCTGCAAGCAGCAGATCGTGGCGCTTCTGCGCTGCAAAGCGGCCGACATGCAGGATGTAGGGTTCAGTCGGCCGGGATGGACAGGGATCAACAGCAAGATCGCGAATCGTGGTGAAGTCGAAAGGATTCGCAATAATCCGCAGGTGGTTTGCATCGATGTCGAACTGCTTGTGCAGATCGTCGGCGACACCGCGCGAAACGGCGACCAGTGGCCGCCCCCCATAGAGCTCGTGATAACGCGTCGTGCGGCGCTTTGCCTTGGTCGGCGACAGACGTGCGATCTCGGCCGAAAGCGTATTGGCAACCCGGCAGACATGGCGAGGTGGACGCGCCAGTGCCGCCACCTCATCGGCAAAGGGCAGCGTCGATACCAGCAGCTCGGGTGGATTTGATTTCAGCAGGCGGGACAGGCGCGAGGCCAGTATTCGCCTGCCCAGCCAGCCATGACCGGCGCGAGTGGACAGGGCGTGAAATTGGCAGCCGGTTGGCGGTGCATATTTGCCGGTATCTTCGCAGACGATGAAATCCACCTGGTGGCCGCGCGCCGCCAATCCGCTACCGATCTTGGCCAGCGCTTTCTCGGCGCCGCCGCCGGAGAGATTGGTGGTGAACAATGCGAACTTCATGCCGTTTGGGCGTGCGGCGGATGTTCCGCCAACGCCTGTTGGACTGCTTGCCAGACGCGG
>JAIPCF010000013.1 GCA_021738385.1 Sulfuritalea sp.
CCAAGCTTACACGCTGAAGCCGCCCAGCTTGGTGTCGAGATACTCCATCAGTCCGGCGCGGGCACCTTCGCGGCCCAGCCCGCTTTCCTTCATGCCACCGAAAGGCGCGGCGGCGGCGGTCGGGTTGATGTCATTGATGCCGACAATACCGAAGCGCAAGCCTTCGAACAGGCGCATGGCGCGACCGATGTCGCGGGTGTAGACATAGGCCGCCAGCCCGTACTCGGTGTCGTTGGCCAGCGCCAGGATGTCGTCCTTGTCGTCGTACAGGCATACGGCGGCTACCGGGCCGAAGGTTTCCTCTCGGTAGATCAGCATATCCGGCGTGACACCGGTGAGCAGGGTTGGTGCGTAGAAGCAGCCTCGATCCAGTCCGTCGCCCATCGAACGCTGACCACCGCAAACCAGTCGCGCGCCCTTGGCGACAGCGTCCTGAACCTGTCGATCAACTTTTTCCAGCGCCGCCGCATTGTTCAAGGGGCCGATGCCGACACCCGGCTCCATGCCGTTGCCGACCTTCATGACGCCGATGCGCTTGGCCAAGGTATCGATGAAGTCGGCAGCAATGGCCTTGTGCACATAGATGCGGTTGGGCGAAATGCAGGCTTGCCCGGTATTGAGAAATTTCACCCCCGCCGCGCCCTTGGCGGCATGCACCGGGTCGGCGTCGGCGCAGACGATGAAGGGGGCGTGGCCACCGAGTTCCATGGAGACGCGCTTGAGCGTCGCGGCTGCTTCGCGCGCCAGCAATTTGCCGACAACCGTGGAGCCGGTAAAGGTGAGCTTGCGTACTGCGGCGTGAGTGGAGAACACCACGCCGATCGGCTTCGGATCTTGTGCGGTGACCAGGTTGACCACGCCGGGTGGCACGCCGGCTTCATGCAGAATTTCGAACACGGCACGGGCGCATAGCGGTGTAGTCTCGGCGGGTTTGAGCACCACCGTGCAGCCGGCGGCAAGGGCCGGTGCGACTTTGCGCGTGATCATCGATACCGGGTAATTCCACGGGGTGATCGCGGCTACCACGCCAACCGGTTGGTAGGCGACAAAAAAACGCTGGTCGGCGCGCGCCGAAGGAATGCTCTCGCCATACACACGCTTGGCTTCCTCGGCGAACCAGAGCAGAAAGTCGGCGGCGTACTGCACCTCGTTCTGGGCGGCCTTGAGCGGCTTGCCCTGCTCGCCTGTCATCAACTCGGCGAGCTGGGCCTTGCGCTCCAGCATCAGCGCCCAGGCTTTGTAAAGAATCGCCGAGCGCTCGTGCGCGGTACGCGTGGCCCAGGCAGGAAAGGCGCGAGCGGCGGCGGCGATGGCGCGCTCGGCATCTTCGCCGTTACCGTTCGGCAAGGTGCCGAGAATCTCGCCCGTGGCCGGGTTGCGGGAGTCGAATGTTGCGCCGCTGGCGGCGGCCAGCCAGTTACCGTCGATATACATGGGGATTCACGCTGCTGGGTCAGAAAGGTTTGAAATTGTCTCAGATTCGCTTGGCTGGCTGGGCGGCAAAAAGTCGGCGCTGATGATCCTGCCTCGCAACAAGGTGGTCGGGCAAGCATCGCCTTCCTTGCCGTGGCAAAAGGCAGCATGGCGATAATAAAGACCTTGAGCCGTCGCCATAAGAGCGGGCTCCTGCTTCCGGCGCCTGCCAGGAAAACCCGCGACCGCCCTCGCTCTCGCATGTTCGATGCGCCGCGGTCTGACAAGCAATCTCTGGAGTAGTTGCAGCTTTGCGTGTGGATCCTGTTGAAAACGAGCGTCAACAGTGTACGGCAAAGACCAAGACACTTAAGGCGACTGTATCGATGTGTAACGCGCTCTACGTTGAGCACGGGTCAATCGCCGATGAGCATTCTTCTCTCTGAGTCGTCGACATGACGTCATTTGATGCGCATCGGAACATGGGAAAGCACCGGGACGAGTTTCCCATGGGTTGGGTGCTCATTCTTCGGTGCATGACAATTATCGCCGGCGGGTGGTTGCCTTCCCGGTCAAACTTCCAGCCGAATATCCGACGTTTCTGGATGCACAAGCCGTGGATACTCTCGCGAGGCATCGATGCAGCCGCCGTCGGCGTAGACGCCACTTGGATCGCGGAATCTCATCATGCGATCCATGGTCGATTTCAATTCAACGGGGTCAGCCGATGTGTGGTCGACTCTCGCTTCGACGACGGCCTCATCCATATAATCACGGCCGGTCGCGTCATGCGCAACACCGTTTCGCCAATGAAAGACTTCCAGGCATTTGTACTTCAAAGTGTAAGGCGCGTCGGCCTTCCAGAAGTTTGAGAATAATCCACGACCGAGATAAATGACCCAAGAGCCTTCATAGCCACTGATATCAGACGATACAGGATCAGGATTCCTGAACCAGACCCGATCCCCGGGTACGTAGTATTGACCGGGAACGGGATTATCAATGGTTCCCTGCTCAATCAGAAATGCCTCATGGAAGGCTCCTGACATGATCGCCTTCTTTTCCCACCGCGCTTGCAAACGGTTTAACAAATCGGGATTAACCAAGGCCAACTCCTGGGAAATTCCCAGAAGAATTACGTATTCCGTCGCCCGGTAGCATGAAAACGCATACCGCTTCCCCGAGACGCCGGGCTGGGTGGCCTTTGTCAGCGCGTCGATGATGGGGAAGCCAGGGAGAATCGTGAAGCCCGAATCTTCCGAGTGCTGCCAGCAATCGGTCGGTCGCTCAATCGATCGGGTGTCGAATGCAAGTTGGGTCTTCTTGGCAGCCCTGACGATGTTCTCGCGAATACTAACCGCCGACTTGAACTCCTGATAGCTGGGAAACTCCAGTTGGCGGGGACATGAAAACATCGCCGCAAGAATCTCGCAGTCGAGTTCTATGTCGGAAATACCAAGGGTTGAAACAAGGCGATCCGCTATTTGCAGGGTATCCGCATCGGGTGCAAGTTGGGGCGCGATTTCATCGCGCAGTGCCACTAGCAGAGCTCCATTCATATCCTTGAACGAGAGCAGTGTCGAGAGCCCCCGGTCTTCCAGCCGAATCAGCAGCTCCTTTCGAGCTGCTTCGTTTATGGCGTGAATTTTTACGCCTTTTACGCCAACTGGTGAAGTGTGAAATTGATTGATCACGCCATCCTCGTTGAGTTTCCCAGGGGCTGTCAGGAGCAAGTAGCAGCGGCAATAGTCAAGGACCGCCGTGTCGCCATTGGGTACGTGACTTGTTGGCGCTACCAGAGGCAGCAGACATCAGACATATAGGCTGCCAACCACTGCCAAAATTCCAGATACCCTCCGTTGGCAAGCATTGTACAAGACACCCGAAATGGGTATCAGCGGACTCGGTCGAGGAGGGTACTACCTTGGGTGGATGAAATATCTGAGAGACAAGAGTTCGTAACCTTGCCCCTTGAGGAAGATAGTGCGCAATGCTCAATGGCCGCGGTTGGCCGATTGCCGAGGCAAGAATTCCCTCAAACGGCAGCATGCACTGCACGGTTTTCGTTGCCACTGAAAGTCTGGCGGTCACTTGTGGGCGCGTATTAGTCATTTACCGCATCCCGAAGTCGACCGCCGGGATCAATCAATACTGGACAACTCAAAAGCGGCGCAAATGAACCTGCTACGCTACAAGGCGGTCAGGCAAGAAGAGCGCCCTCCTCGCGGTAGCTGTTGGAGCTACGGCGCTAGAATCGCACTTTCGACACTCACCGCAGGAGTATCATCATGCCCGCCTACCGCTCACGTACTTCCACCCACGGCCGCAACATGGCCGGCGCCCGCGCGCTGTGGCGCGCCACCGGGATGAAGGATGGCGATTTCGGCAAGCCCATCGTTGCCGTGGTGAACTCCTTTACCCAGTTCGTTCCCGGCCATGTACACCTCAAGGATCTTGGCCAGCTGGTCGCCCGCGAGATCGAAGCAGCGGGTGGCGTGGCCAAGGAATTCAATACCATTGCGGTCGATGACGGCATCGCCATGGGTCACGGCGGCATGCTTTACAGCTTGCCTTCGCGCGAGCTGATCGCCGATTCGGTGGAGTACATGGTCAATGCCCATTGCGCCGACGCCATGGTGTGCATTTCCAACTGCGACAAGATCACCCCGGGCATGCTGATGGCCAGCCTGCGGCTCAACATTCCGACCGTGTTTGTGTCCGGCGGACCGATGGAAGCCGGCAAGGTCAAGTGGCACGGCGAGTACCGCATGGTGGACCTGATCGACGCCATGATCGAAGCCGGCGACAACAAGAACAGTGATGCCGATGTCGCTTCCATGGAACGTTCCGCCTGCCCGACCTGCGGTTCCTGCTCGGGCATGTTCACCGCGAATTCGATGAACTGCCTGACCGAGGCGCTGGGCCTGAGCTTGCCGGGCAACGGCTCGATGCTGGCGACGCATGCCGATCGAGAAAAACTGTTCCTAAAGGCCGGGCGCGTGGTGGTCGAACTCTGCCGGCGCTGGTACGAGAATGACGATGCCTCCGCGCTGCCGCGTTCGATTGCCAGTTTCGCCGCGTTTGAAAACGCCATTGCGCTCGACATTGCCATGGGCGGCTCGACCAATACCGTGTTGCATCTTTTGGCCGCCGCGCAGGAAGCTGGCGTCAATTTCAACCTGGCCGACATCGACCGCATGTCGCGCAAAGTGCCCTGCCTTGCCAAGGTCGCGCCCGCAACGCAGAAGTACCACATGGAAGACGTGCACCGTGCCGGCGGCATCATGGCCATAATCGGCGAGCTCGACCGCGCCGGTTTGATCAATCGCGACTGCCCGACCGTGTTGTATCCCACCATGGGGGAAGCGCTGGATTGCTGCGACGTCAAACGAAACAACTCGCCGGCGGTGCATGAGTTCTATCGTGCCGCGCCCGGCGGTGTACCGACCCAGGTCGCGTTTTCGCAGAACCGCCGCTATCCGAGACTCGATCTGGATCGCGTTAACGGCTGCATCCACGACAAAGCGCACGCCTATTCCACGGACGGTGGCCTGGCGGTGCTCTACGGCAACATCGCCGAGAAGGGCTGCGTAGTCAAGACAGCTGGCGTCGATGACTCCAACCTGAAATTCACCGGCCGCGCGCGGGTGTGCCAGTCGCAGGAAGAGGCCGTGGAGAAGATCCTCACCGACCAGATCGTCGCCGGCGACATCGTGATCGTGGTCTATGAAGGTCCCAAGGGCGGTCCCGGCATGCAGGAAATGCTGTATCCGACCTCGTATCTGAAGTCCAAGGACCTGGGCAAAGTGTGTGCGTTGCTCACCGACGGCCGCTTCTCCGGCGGTACGTCAGGCCTGTCGATCGGGCACGCCTCGCCGGAGGCCGCCGCGGGCGGCGCCATCGGACTGGTGGAAGAGGGTGACACCATCGAAATCGACATTCCCAACCGGCGCATTCATCTCGCCATCGAAAAGTCGGCGCTGGCGGCACGGCGCGTGGCCATGGAGGCGCGCGGTGCAGCAGCGTGGAAGCCGGTGAATCGCGTGCGCGAAGTCTCTTCCGCACTCAAGGCCTATGCCGCCATGACCACCTCGGCCGATACCGGCGCTGTAAGAGATACCTCACAACTTTATTGACTTACATCAAGCCTACATTGGAATATAAGCAGATAATGATTAACGTAATCTCTTATATGCAGTCGATGGAGGTGTCTCATGGGTCATTCAATCATTCGGGCAACGCTGCTAGCGTGCAGCGCTGCCTGGTTGGCCGTTACAGGACCTGTTTTTGCGGATGAACCGAAGCCGGAAGTCAAGCCGCTCAAGCTCACCACTACAGCCAATCACACCAAATTCAAGGAGTTGCAGCAGCAATTTCTGACGGGTCCGGATGTCACCAAGGCATGCCTTTCATGCCACACCGAGGCTGCGGGACAGATTCACCGCACCAAGCACTGGAAGTGGGAATACCTAAACCCGGCGACCAACCAGAAGCTGGGCAAGAAAAACGTCCTCAACAACTACTGCATTTCAATCGCGGCCAATCAGGCGGCGTGCACCAACTGTCACGTCGGCTACGGCTGGACGGACAACAGTTTCGATTTCACTTCCGAACAGAACGTTGACTGTCTCGTATGCCACGACACCACCGGGTCATACAAAAAGGAGTCGGGAACGGGCGGCAGAGTATTTGGCAAGGATACGGAGTTTCCGCCGGGCTCAGGCAACATCATCAAAGGCATCAACCTGAGCAATATTGCGCAAAAGATCGGCAAGACCAGCCGTGATACCTGCGGAGGTTGTCACTTCCGCGGTGGCGGCGGTGATGGCGTCAAGCACGGCGACTTGGACAGCTCGATGGCCGTGCCCGAAAAAGAGCTTGACGTGCATATGGACGCGCTGGGCCTGGATTTCACATGCGCGACTTGCCACAAGACTTCCAGCCATGATGTTGCCGGAAGCCGCTACGCACCCACAGCGAAGGACGACAAGGGCATACAGACGCGTGGCAAGGCCGGCAGCGGCAACCCCGCGACTTGCGTCGCCTGCCACGGCAACGGCCCGCACAAGAAAGAAGCGCGCTTGAATCAGCACGCGAGCAAGGTCGCCTGCCAGACTTGCCACATACCGACATTTGCCCGTGGTGGTATCCCGACCAAGATGGAGTGGGACTGGTCCACGTCGGGCAAGCTCGACAAGGATGGCAAGCAGTTCGCCATCAAGGACGAAAAAGGCCACAACATCTACGAGTCACGCAAGGGTGACTTCAAGCTCGGCGAAGATGTCGTACCGGAGTACGCCTGGTTCAACGGGCATGTCGAGTACACTTTGCTGACCAGCACGATTGAAAAAAGCGAAACGGAGCGTACACCGATCAACAAGCTGGGCGGTAGCGCGACCGACGGCAAATCCCTGATCTGGCCAATGAAGGTTTTCCGCGGCACGCAACCCTATGACCCGGTGAACAAGACATTGGTGACGCCGCATACCACCGGCCCCACAGGCTACTGGAAAACCCTGGTCTGGGATAAGGCGATCGAGGAAGGCATGAAGGATTCCGGTCGGCCCTTCTCTGGCAAGGTGGATTTCGTCAAGACCACAATGTCATGGCCGATCACCCACATGGTCGCACCGAAGGAAAAAGCGCTGGGCTGCGTCGAATGCCATAGCAAGGAAAGTCGGCTGGCCGGTATCCAGGGCATCTACATTCCGGTGCGTGACAACAACCGGCTGCTGGACACCATCGGCTGGAGCGTGATCTTCCTGACCCTTCTTGGCGTCATCGGTCACGGCGCCCTGCGCATCGTCACCGGCCGCAGGCATTGACAAAAATGGACCCCCACGCTCACTTTGTTCGCTGCCCCCCGAGGGGGCGTTCGCTGCCCTTCGGGTGGCCGGGCGGGCAACGAAAGGAGAACTGTAATGGCTGAACGTATCTACGTCTTCAAGCGCTTCGAACGCTTCTGGCACTGGTCGCAGGCTGCGCTGATCATCTTCCTGATGCTCACCGCCTTCGACATCCACGGCACCTACACCATCTTCGGCTTCGAGAAGGCGGTCGAATACCACACCATCGCCGCCTGGTCGCTGATGGGGCTGTGGGTGTTCGCGATCTTCTGGCACTTCACCACCGGCGAATGGAAGCAATACATCCCGACCACGGAAAAGGTCATGGCGATGGCAAACTACTACCTGTTCGGCATCTTCAGGAACGCACCGCACCCCTTCCGCCTGACGCAGCTGCGCAAGCACAATCCGCTGCAGCGCTTGGCCTACCTCGGCGTGATGCTGTTCATCGGCCCGCTGATCTGGATCACCGGCGTGCTCTACCTGTTCTATGCCGACTGGCCCAGCCTGGGCCTGGGCGGCCTGTCGCTGGAATGGGTCGCCACCGGCCACGTCATCGGCGCCTTCCTGATGCTGGCCTTTCTCATCGCCCACGTCTATCTGACCACCACTGGCCATACGCCCACGGCCCATATCAAGGCCATGGTCACCGGCTGGGAAGATGTTGATTGATTGATCAATTTTGGGCAACGATACAATGTCTGAATCAGTCGGCCAAACGCCTTAACTAAAATCCCATAACCCGATTTGCCTAAGGAGTACAAACATGAAAATGAACAAGACCCTGACAGCCGGAGCCGCCTTGTGCCTGCTCGCTACCTCGGCCTTCGCCTACGACGGCAACTGGAAAGTCGGCCGCATCTACTACCGCAGCGTCTGCACCTCCTGCCATGCCGCGTTGCCGATCGGCACGATCAATCCGAGCACCAAGACCAAGGCCGAATGGGCCGCCTACCTGACGGCAGACAAGCACGCTAAAGGCAAGGAAACGGTCAGCCAGTACGTCAGCAAGGCGTATCGCGCGAGTATCAAGGCCGGCAACAAGGCGGCCGAGAAGTTCGCCAACAACCCTGATTCTGAACTCGCCGCGGATATCAAGGCCTTCCTGATCAAGGGTGCCAAGGACGGCGATTCTCCGGCAACTTGCAGCTAGTCGCTAAGTCTCGATCGGGGAGCGGTGATGAGCGGCGATAGCGGGTCGGGCTGGTCGGCAGGCTTCAAGGCCGACTACGAGCGGATATTCGTCGATGAGTGGTCACCCTTTGTCGGTGCCATGCTGCTGGTCTTCGTCATCATCGGCTTGATGACCAGCGGCCTCGTCTGGGGTGTGTTCGGCGGCGTCAAGTTCTGGGGCGACTGGTTCAACAACTTGATCGGCCTTGGCCCTTTGCTTGGGGTTCCGCACGAGCTTGACGGTTTCACCATGCACCGCATGTCGCTGATGAACATCATGCTGGTGCTCGGCGCCTTCTCGGCTGCGCTGTTGTCGCGCCAATTCAGCCCCAATCGCCCACCGAAACTCGAATATCTCTGGGCCGCGATCGGCGGCAGCATGCTCGGCATCGGCGCGGCACTGGCCGGCGGCTGCACCACCGGAGGCTTCTTCAATCCCGTGCTGCATTCCTCGCCGGCTGGATGGGCCATGGCGGCCGGCCTGCTGGCCGGCGCGGCAATCGGACTCAAGCTCTTGCTGTGGACCCTGGAGCATGTCGAATGGGGAATGCAGGCGCCGCCCGCGCTCGACATTCCCGACGGAGTTCGCCAGAAGTATCCCTTGCTCGGGCTGGCGGTGATCGTCGCCGTGCTGATCTGGGCCACGCAATGGTACGGCTCGGACGACGACAAACTCGTGGCCAGGGCGGTGATCGTGGTGGCCGGTTTTGCCATCGGCTTCATCATGCACCGCTCGCGCCTGTGTTTTGCCCGCGCCTTTCGCGAACCCTTCATGACCGCCGAAGGCGACATGACCAAAGCGGTGATTCTCGCGCTGACGATCGGGATACCGCTCGCCGCGCTGCTGTTCCAGAAAAAGGTCATCGATCCCTACCTCGCCATTCCCGCCACGTTCTGGATTGGCTCGCTGGTCGGCGGCCTGATCTTCGGCATCGGCATGGTGTTTGCCGGTGGCTGCGCCTCTGGATCGCTGTGGCGCATGGGAGAGGGTCACCTCAAACTGTGGGTGGCGATGTTCTTTTTCTCGTGGATGGGATCGACCGCCAGCGCCGTGTTCAAGAGCCTGGGCCTGACCTCCATCGACGAAACCAATGTCGAACTGTTCGAAATGACCAAGCTGGGCTTCCAGGCCTATCTGCCGGAAATGCTTGGCGGCTGGGGCTGGACGCTGCTGATCGGCGGCGGCCTGTTGCTGCTCTGGTACGCGCTGGTTCGTTACAACGAAAGCACCGAAAAATTCACCGTCCTCTAATCATCACGCTCCAAGGAGATCAAATTATGATGAAGCTCAAACTGTTTGCCATGGTGGCTTCCATAGCCCTTGTTTCCGGCTGTGCCCAGACGCCGCCGGGCTCTGCGAATGCCAAGGCCGCCGAATCTGCGGATGGGCTGATCCGCTACCAGCACGTCGTCGACTATGCCTACATCAAGAAGCACGCCGCGTTGCCGCGCGACGAAAAGGCCTCGCTGATCGTCGATTCGCGTCCTGCCGCGCGCCGCTACGACATCGGTCACATTGCCGGCGCCATCAACATTCCGGAGTCGCAGTTCGACAAACTGGCCCCGACCATGCTGCCCGCCGACAAGAAAGCCGAGATTATCTTCTACTGCCAGGGTCCAACCTGCGACCTCTCGGCCAAATCGGCATTCAAAGCCGAGAAGCTTGGCTATACGAACCTCAAGGTCTATGAAGCCGGTATCCCGGACTGGCAGGCCAAGGGCGAACCCGCCTCCGTCAGCACGGCCTTCATGCAGAAGATCATCGCCGAAAAGGCCGACATCGTGCTGATCGACTCACGGCCCGCCCGCCGCGTCAAGAGCGAAGGCACCATCCCCGGCGCCATCAACATTTCCGACACCAGCTTCGACAAGGAAGTCGGCAAGCTGCCGCAGGACAAGCAGAAGGAAATCATCTTCTTCTGCCAGGGCTTCGCCTGCGACCTGTCCGACAAGTCGGCCAAGAAGGCGATGGCGCTCGGTTACAAGAAGGTCCGCACCTACGCCGCTGGCTTCCCAGCCTGGAAGGCCGCCACCGAAGGCAAGAAATAAGGCAGCAGGGATGGCGGGATTCGCCATCCCCATCCCCCCGTCAAGCCATGGAGATCCATACATGAAGAACTCTTATCTAAAAATCGTCCTGTGCGCCGCCACACTGGCATTTGCCTCGCTGGCTGCGGCCGCCGACATTCCCATTGAGGCTGGCAAGGAGAAAGGCAGCATCAGCGTCGCCTCCTTCAACCGCATCGTCAAGGAAAACCCGTCGCAGATCGCCATCGTCGATGTGCGCGACGACAGGGAATTCAAGAAGGGCTCCTTCCCCGGCGCCATCAACATGCCCGTCGGCGACGTAGAGAAAAAAATGGGCGAGTTGCCGAAGGACAAGCCGGTGGTTTTCGTCTGTCCGACCGGCGCGCGTTCCGGCGAAGCCTACGACACGGTGAAAATGCTCGGTGGCAACGTGAACGCCTACTTCGTCGACGCCAACATTGCGTTCGGCTCGGACGGCACCCAGACCGTCACCGAGAGGAAGTAGTGACCGAGTTCCAGCGCCTTTACACCGGCCGCCTCTGGTCGGTGCTGGCCTGGGATCAATTGGCTGCACTATGGCAGCGTATCGACCCTGCCGCCGGCTGGTATCTGCAGGCGGTGGGTGTCCCCAGTCCGGGCACCGCCTCGGAAAGGGTTGTCGTTGCGTCCGCGGGACCCACCCCGGCGGATGCAACGACTGTCAGCGCCTTTATCACCGGTATCGACGCTTTGCTGCGGGCGGATCATCATGAATCCTATTGCGGCATTGTGTACGCGGACGATCTAGAAAATCCCCGCTTAATCAAGATCTTCGATCCAAATAACTTGGGTTCTTCCTGCGGCTCGTCGAAAAATCCTCCGCCACCGGGTTGGATCATGAGCCGTGTGGCGCCCGATGAAATCATTTCCGCCCGGTCCGCCCCCGCAAACCGGAGGCGTTGGTGGCAAAGCTTGCTCGGAGATAGCTAGGCGGTTCCCGCCCGTATTCGCGGTTTTAGCCCCCTGTGGCTTAAGGCATAGTGCGTGCTACTCGCTCCCAGCAGGCACAAGACCATGCCCGATCGCACTTCTCTCAAGTTTCTGGTCGTCGATGACTTTTCGACCATGCGCCGCATCGTGCGCAATTTGTTGAAAGAACTTGGTTTCACCAATGTTGAAGAGGCTGCCGACGGTGTCGCAGCTCTGGCCAAGCTACGTGATGGAGGCTTTGAGTTTGTCGTATCCGACTGGAGCATGCCGAATATGGACGGCCTCACTCTGCTGCGGACGGTCAGGGCTGATGCGCAGCTGAGTAGCTTGCCCTTCATCATGATTACTACCGAAGCCAAAAAAGAAGACTTCAATACGGCGGTGCATGCCGGCGCCTCGGGTTGCATCGTCAAACCTTTTAATGCGGCCACCCTGCAAGAGAAGCTGGACAAGATTTTCGAAGCGATGGGAATCTGACAGCATTTGACCGGAAGGACGCGGCACATACCTGACAAAATCAATCGGGTATAGTTGAGCCTCAGTTTGAGGCCCGCCATGACAAAGCTACCACTCAATCGGCTTTCTGCCGAAACTTCGCCCTATTTGCTGCAACACGCTGACAACCCGGTTCATTGGCAGCCTTGGGATATGAGGGCACTCGCAATGGCGCGCGATGAGAACCGACCTATCCTGCTTTCGATTGGATACTCTGCCTGTCATTGGTGCCATGTGATGGCACACGAATCCTTCGAGGATTCAGCAGTTGCGGCGGTGATGAACCGTTTGTTTGTCAATATCAAGGTTGATCGCGAGGAACGCCCTGATCTTGACCAGATCTACCAAGCTGCACACCAGATTCTGACTCAGCGCAGCGGCGGCTGGCCATTGACGATGTTTCTTACTCCGGACGGAACGCCTTTCTTCGGAGGCACTTACTTTCCCAAGGAAGCCCGATACGGACTGCCTGGTTTTGCTGATTTGTGCGAACGCGTGGCGGAGGCTTTCGCTGATCGCCAGGGCGATATCGACGTGCAGAATGCCGAGTTGCGCAGAGTGCTGGCCGGAACAACGCCAAAGAGTGAGGCGACTGCCGTTGGCTTCAATAAGGGACCGCTGGAAGCCGCCGAAAAACTGCTGGCTGCAGGTTTCGACAGCAAAAATGGTGGCTTCGGCAGCGCGCCGAAATTCCCTCATCCGACCGACCTCGCTTTTCTCTTGAGCAGAAGCGCGCCCGAGTCGCGCCAGATGGCCTTGACCACCTTGACTCGAATGTGTGAAGGCGGAGTTTACGACCAGATAGGCGGTGGCTTCTGTCGTTACAGCACGGATGATCATTGGGAAATACCGCATTTCGAAAAAATGCTCTACGACAATGGCCCCTTGCTTGCATTGTGTGCTGACGCATGGAAGCAAACCAGCGATACTACCTATGCCCGCGTCTGCGAAGAAACTACCGCCTGGGTGATGCGGGAAATGCAAGACAAAGACGGTGGCTACTACTCTTCGCTTGATGCCGACTCGGAAGGTGAGGAAGGCAAATACTATGTCTGGGACCGAAGTGAAATCGAGCGCGTGCTGACACCGCAAGAGTCGGCACTGGTGATACGGCATTGGGGCTTCGATAGACCGCCAAACTTCGAAGGCCGACACTGGCATGCGAAGGTTGTAGGTGTTTTGGGCGAAGAAGAGGCACCCTTGCTCGCGTCAGCGCGAGAAAAACTATTTGCCGCGCGTGAAAAGCGAATCCGCCCGGCGCGCGACGAGAAGGTGCTGACCAGTTGGAATGCGTTGATGATTGAGGGCATGGCCCATGCCGCCCGCGTTTTCGAACGTGACGACTGGCTCGAGTCGGCACAGCGTGCGATGGACTTCATTCGCCGAACGATGTGGAAGGATGGCCGTTTGCTGGCGACCGCCAAAGACGGCCGGGCGCATCTGGATGCCTATCTTGATGATCACGCTTTTCTGCTCGCCGCCGTTCTCGAACTGATGCAGGCAGAGTTTCGCCCCTGCGACTTGGCATTTGCTACTGAACTCGCCGATAGCTTGCTCGCCAGATTTGAGGATCGCGATGCAGGGGGATTCTTCTTTACCGCCCACGATCACGAAAAACTAATTCATCGCCCAAAAACAGGGCACGACAATGCGACTCCAGCTGGCAATGGTGTCGCTGCTTTTGCACTTCAACGCTTGGGCCATATACTCGGACGTAGCGTCTTTTTGAAAGCGGCCGAGAGGACGCTAATAATGCTCTGGCCGCAGATAGTGAGGTCTTCCGCTGGATATAGCAGCACGCTTCAAGCGCTGGAGGAAGCACTTACTCCAACTGAAATAATTATTCTTCGCGGACCGGCTGACAAGCTGGTCGATTGGCAGCAGAAACTGGGCGCGAATCCATCCCGGATGATACTGGCGCTTCCCAATGGGCTGGCCGGTCTGCCCGCTACGCTGAACAAACCTGAAAGCGGTCAGGTCAACGCATGGGTATGTAGAGGCGTTATTTGTTTAGCACCGACTGAGAATTTGGTGGACTTGCTATAGGGTAATCACTGATTTTCAATAAAACGTGATTACGGTAATATTCGTGCCGACCTGCTTTGTCGTTTCAGCTACCGTCAAATTTAAACACCCAAAAGGAACCCAACATGAAATCTGTCTTGATCTCCGCGCTGGTTGCTGCCGGCGTTCTGGCTTCGGCCCCGGCTTTCGCCAACAAGGACCTCGCTACCAAGAGTGGCTGTCTCGCCTGCCACGCTGTCGACAAGAAGATGGTCGGCCCCGCTTATCAAGCTATCGCAAAGAAGTACAAAGCCAGCGACGAGGCCATACTGTTTGACAAGGTCAGGAAGGGCGGAAAGGGCGTTTGGGGTCCGATCCCGATGCCGCCTAACGTCGCCGTAAAGGACGCCGATCTGCACGCGCTGATTAAGTGGATTCTCGGCGGCGCAAAGTAAGAAATAGGGTGTAGCCGAAGAAAAGACCAGTCCCGTCCAATAGACGGGGCTGGTCTTTTTGTTTTACTTTGCTTGCATTACCGATTGACAAGAGGCTGCGAGAAGGCAAGAATCGCAGCGCTTGATGATTCGTCTTTCGACGAACATTGATTTTTTTCTGAGCGGATCATTGGATTTGATCCAATGCATCAACTAAAATTCTCACTCGAACTGATCGGAGCAAAAGATATGAATGTGCCTATGAAAGCGCTTTCGCTGTCTGTACTATCCGCCATCGCCCTGATGGGCTGCGGGAAGGAAGCCCCTCCCCCGGCGGCTGAAGTTAAGGCTGCTGCCCCAGCCGCACCTGCTGTAACAGTTGTCAAGATCGGCCACGTTGGTCCGCTGACCGGTGGTATTGCTCACCTTGGCAAGGACAACGAAAATGGCGCCCGTTTGGCTATTGATGAAGCCAATGCGATGAACCCGATGATCGGCGGTCAGAAGGTCAAGTTCGAGCTGATGCCCGAAGATGACCAAGGCGATCCGAAAGTTGGCAACACAGTTGCGCAGAAACTGGTTGATGCCAAAGTCGCCGGTATCGTCGGCCACCTGAACTCCGGCACCACGATTCCCGCATCGGCAATTTATAACCAGGCTGGTATTCCGGTAATTTCCGGTTCTGCCACAAACCCCACCTTCACCGAGCAGGGCTTCAAGGTTGCTTTCCGCGTTGTAGCCCGTGATGACCAGCAAGGTCCCGCCATTGCCAACTATCTTTTGTTGAACAAGCCCAAGACAGTTGCGATCATTGACGACGCCACCGCTTACGGCGAAGGCTTGGCCAACGAGGTTGAAAAGACCATGAAGGCCGCCGGCGTTACCGTCCTGCCGCGCGAAAAAGGTACCGACAAGACCGTCGACTGGAAAGCTGTGCTGACCAAGGTCAAGGGCAAGAGTCCGGATGCCGTGTTCTACGGCGGCATGGATGCAACTGGCGGCCCGCTGATCAAGCAGGCGCGTGAGTTGAACATGAAGGCCCAGTTCGGATTCGGTGATGGTGGCTGTACCGACAAGATGGGTGAGTTGGCAGGTGCTGCCGCCGAAGGAATGGTCTGCTCGCAAGCGGGTATTCCGGTTCAAGCAGCGGGTGCCAAGTTTCTTTCAGCCTACAAGGCGGCGTTCAATATCGAGCCGATTCTCTACTCGCCATTTACCTACGACGCAGCCAAGCTGCTGATTGCCGCAATGCAGAAAGCGGGTTCCGCTGATCCGGCGAAGTACCTGTCGGCTCTGGCCGCCAGCAATTTCGACGGCGCCAGCGGTAACATCCAGTTCGATGCAAAGGGTGACCGCAAGGATGCAGAGATCACCATCTTCACGCTCAAGGGCGGCAAGGTTGCACCAACTGCCATCATCAAGGGCGGCAAGTCCATGACGCTTGACGAGTACGCCAAGGCAAACGCCAAGTAGTAGATAGCAACAAACTCCGGGGAAGTCGCTAAAGCGCCTTCCCCGGTTTTTTTGCCGCGACTATTCATGGACATTTTTCTTCAGCAGATCATCAATGGCCTTACGACCGGCAGCGTATATGCCGTTGTTGCGCTGGGTTATACGATGGTCTACGGCATCATTCAGCTGATCAACTTTGCCCACGGTGAAGTGGTAATGATCGGGGCCATGGTGGCCTTCACCTTTATTACTTCGCTGGCTGGCGGAAATCTTCCCGCGCCTGTGATTTTGCTTGCCGGTGTGCTCGCTGCTGTCCCGACCTGCATGGTGATCGGGTACTTGCTCGAGCGAGCTGCTTACCGTCCATTGCGCCATGCGCCGCGACTGGCTCCGCTGATTACCGCCATTGGCATGTCGATTATTTTGCAGCACCTCGCACTGCTGGTTTGGGGCCGCAACCCGATGTCCTTTCCGCAAATCATGGAGAACCCGATTATTCCCATTGGTGGCGCTGTCATCAGTGGTGTGCAAATCGGCATCATTCTGCTCTCCTTCATGATGATGGCCGGTCTGACATGGTTCGTCTATCGCACCCGCTTTGGTATCGCCATCCGCGCTACTGCGGAAAATGTACGCGTCGCGGAGTTGATGGGAGTCAATGCCAACCGGGTGATTGCCGCCACATTCATCATTGGTGCCGGGCTCGGCGCAGTTGCAGGTGTTATGTTTGGAACGTATTACGGCATTGTTCATTACACGATGGGCTTTACCCTGGGCCTCAAAGCGTTTTCGGCCGCGGTACTAGGCGGTATCGGCAATATTGCCGGCGCAATGGTGGGGGGAATACTGCTCGGCCTGGTCGAGGCGTTGGCCACCGGCTATATTGGCGATTTGTCTAACCTGTGCCACTGGCCAGGCTTGGGTACCAGTAGCATGCTCGCTGAACGCTGCGCGGATGGCGGCAACTTTGTCGTATTCGGATCCAATTATCAGGACGTTTTCGCCTTCCTGATGTTGATTCTGGTTCTTGTTCTGCGTCCATCCGGTTTGCTGGGCGAGCGCGTGTCGGAGCGGGCATGAATATGCTTAAAGGCCGGGTTGGCCTGATCATGCTCGGTACTGCATTGCTGATCCTACCCTTTGTTCTGGGTATGGCTGGAACGGCATGGGTACGCATTACCAATTTCGCGGTCTTGTACGTGCTGCTTTCGCTGGGCCTCAATATCGTGGTCGGCTATGCCGGTTTGCTTGACCTGGGCTACATTGCCTTTTTTGCAGTAGGTGCCTACGTCTATGCGTTGCTGGCATCGCCGCATTTCGGGATCCATTTGCCATTCTGGATCATCCTCCCTATAGGGGCCTTTGTGGCGTGTATTGCCGGCATGGTACTGGGCGCTCCAACCCTGCGCTTGCGAGGGGACTATTTGGCGATCGTTACTTTGGGTTTTGGCGAGATTGTGCGTATTTTCATGAACAATTTGTCGAATCCGATCAACATCACCAATGGCCCGAAGGGTGTCAACTTGATCGACCCGTTTCATATCGGGCCAATAAATTTTGCGAAAACCGACACGTTTGCCGGTCTTGATGTCAGCGGGCCCATCAAGTACTACTATTTTCTTCTTGTGGTCCTGATGGTCGTTATCGTCATCAATCGTCGTTTGCAAGATTCGCGAATCGGGCGCGCCTGGGTGGCGATTCGCGAAGATGAGATGGCGGCAAAGGCAGCCGGGATCAATACGCGAAATATCAAGCTGCTGGCGTTTGCCATGGGCGCATCCTTTGGCGGTATTTCAGGTGGCATGTTTGCCGCGATTCAAGGCTTCGTCAGCCCCGAAAGCTTCATCCTCAACGAATCGATCATGGTGCTGGCCATGGTTGTGCTGGGTGGCATGGGGAACATCTGGGGTGTGGTCGCCGGCGCCATTGTGCTGGCATTTGTTCCGGAAGTCCTTCGCTATACGGTCGAACCTGCCCAGATGGCGCTGTTTGGCCGAACACTGGTCGAACCGGAAGTATTGCGCATGCTGATTTTTGGCAGCGCACTGGTGCTCACTATGCGTTTCCGTCCGGCCGGCTTCTGGCCTGAGACTCGCCACAAGCGCGAATTCATCGAGCCCGCCGAGAAATGACCAGTACGCTGCTTGAGGCTCGTGGTGTAGGCAAGCGTTTTGGCGGCGTGCAGGCGCTCAAGGATGTATCGATAACCATTAATCAAGGCGAGATCTATGGCCTGATAGGGCCCAACGGTGCTGGCAAGACAACGTTCTTCAATGTATTGACAGGCCTTTATCCCCGCGACGGAGGTGAAGTTCTGTTTGCCGGTAAGCCATTAAATCTCTCAAGCCCTCATGAAGTCGCCAAGGCGGGTATCGCGCGTACATTTCAGAACATTCGTCTGTTTGGCAATATGACATCGCTGGAGAACGTCATGGTGGGCCGTCATGTGCGCACGCATGCGGGTGTTGTTGGCGCCATTTTGCGATCGCGCTCCGAGCGGGAGGAAGAGGACGCGATTCGTCGTCGGGCAGAGGAGCTACTTCATTATGTCGGTGTAGCAGACCGTGCCAATGATCTGGCTCGACATTTGTCGTATGGAGACCAACGCCGATTGGAAATTGCGCGGGCTTTGGCAACCGAGCCCAAACTGCTTGCGCTCGACGAGCCGGCAGCCGGAATGAACGCAACCGAGACGGCAGCGCTGCGTGTGTTGATAGAGGGTGTGCGCAATGATGGTCTGACGGTGCTGCTGATCGAGCATGATGTGAAGCTCGTGATGGGACTTTGCGATCGGGTTGCCGTATTGGAATATGGCGAAAAAATTGCCGAAGACGTTCCTGCGGTGGTCCGCGCCGACCCAAAAGTTATAGAGGCTTATATTGGCACAAGCGCTCATTGAAGCCCTGAATCTGGAGATCCACTATGGTGGAATCGCCGCGGTCAAGGGTATTTCCTTTGTGGTCGAAAAAGGCGAGATGGTCTGCATGATCGGGGCCAATGGTGCCGGTAAAACCTCGACACTGAAGGCGCTGGCGCGAATGGTGGATTGCAGTGGTGAAATTCACTACGCCGGCGAGCGGATAGAAAAGGTACCGGGTCATACGCTGATCAGAAAAGGTCTGGCACTGGTACCGGAAGGACGAGGTATTTTTGCGCGCCTGACCATTACAGAGAATTTGGCGATGGGCGCTTACCATCGTAATGACAAGCTCGAAATCGAAGCCGATATCGAACGTGTGTTCGGCATGCTGCCACGCCTCAAGGAGCGCGAGCATCAGGTCGCGGGTACGCTTTCAGGGGGCGAACAGCAAATGCTGGCAATCGGTCGTGCACTGATGGGTCGCCCCACGCTTTTACTGCTCGACGAGCCTTCCATGGGGCTTTCTCCAATCATGGTGGACAAAATATTCGAGGTCGTGCGCGACGTTGCAGCTCGGGGAGTAACCATTCTCCTTGTCGAGCAGAATGCACGTCTTGCGCTGGATATCTGCTCGCGTGGTTATGTAATGGAGAGTGGCAAGATCACACTGGCCGACACATCAGACGTATTGCTCGCCGATCCTCGAGTGCGTGCAGCTTATCTCGGTGAATAGGCCGGTGTTGGGTTTGGGCGCGCCAAGGTACTCAAATCCGTAGTTTCTTGCCAAATACGCTCCGTTTTCGACTGGCATCGTCGAAACGATCTCAAACAGGCTGCGCAACTATCCTGACGACTGAGGGGTTTGAGATGGTGCGAAGCTAAACGCATCTGCAAAAAACTCTTCAGCGGGTAGGCCGTGCGCTGCAAATTCGGTACGTGCTGCGTCAATCATGGCAGGTGCTCCGCAGGCGTACACCTGGTAGCCGGAGAGATCGCTGTGATCGTCGAGAACCGCGCGATGCACAAGGCCTGTGCGCCCCTGCCATGCGTCTTCCGGCATGGCATCGGATAGCACCGGCTGGTAATGAATGTGTTCGTGCTCAGCCGCCCAGCTTTGCGGTAGCTCAGGCAAATAGAGTCCATTACGGTTACGCGCGCCCCAGTAGACTTCCATTGGTCGCGTGATCTGGCTGTGAATGGAATGCTCAACCAGCGCCTTTATCGGTGCAAATCCAGTACCGCCTGCAAGAAGAATTAATGGTTTTGTAGATTCTTCGCGCAGATAAAAGCTTCCGTAGGGTCCCTGGAAGCGCAGAATGTCCTTCTCTTTCATGCCGGCAAATACATGATGAGTAAACTCGCCACCGTCGATATGCCGAACATGCAATTGCAGCAGTCCATCGTCATGCGGCGCATTGGCAATCGAGAATGCACGTCGCTTGCCGTCTTTTAGCAGAAACTCGACATACTGCCCGGCAAGGAATTGAAGGCGCTCATTTGCCGGCAGTTTGAGGCTAAGAACCACTACATCAGTTGCCACGCGCTCAAGTTTTTGTACCCGGCAAGGCATGATCTTGACCGGAATATCTCCTGCTTTGCTGACCTCACGACATTCGAGTACAAGGTCGGAGAGAGGCTTTGCGCAACAGAACAATGCCAAGCCGCTCTCGCGATCCGCGGAAGACAGCGCTTGATCCTGGGCTATACCATGATCCACCAAGCCATCTATTACTCTGCCTTTGCACGAGCCACAGGCGCCATTTCTGCAGCCATAGGGAAGCGTAAGGCCATTGTCCAAGGCTGACTGCAATATGGTTTCACGACCGTCGGTGGTGAATTCGTGTCCACTGGGCCGAAGTGTGATGCGAAATGAAGCAACTGGGGCCATGCGATAATCGTCCGATGCGTAGATTGCTGATAATTGGTTGCGGTGATGTAATGCGCCGCGCGCTGCCCCAACTCGTAAAGCGCTGGCAGGTTATGGCCTTGGTGCGGCAGCACGATCCACAATTCGCGGGGTTAGGCATCTCGCAAATTACGGGCGACCTGGACCAGCCTGACACTCTGAATCGGCTTTCTGGAATTGCGGATGCGGTTATTCACAGCGCACCACCACCGGCCCATGGAAAAGAAGACACACGCACCAAGAATTTGATTGCCTGCTTACAGCGCGGCAAAAGTCTACCACGTCAACTTGTGTATATAAGCACCAGTGGCGTGTATGGTGACTGTCAAGGCGCACGGGTAAATGAGACTCGGCCGCTGGCGGTAAAGTCGGCTCGTGCACTGCGGCGAATGGATGCCGAGCGGCGCTTGCGCCAATTCGGACGTCGAAGTCTTTGTCGCGTAGCCATACTGCGCGCTCCCGGGATTTATGCGGCCGATCGGCTACCGTTGGAGCGCTTGCACAAGCAGTTGCCCCTTATCCTCCATGTTGAGGATAGTTACACCAACCACATTCACGCCGAGGACCTGGGGCGTGCATGCATCGCTGCGCTGATTCGTGGCCGACCCAACCGGATCTACAACATCACCGACGACTCGATGCTGGCGATGGGCGAGTGGTTCGACGCTCTGGCGGATGCGTTTGCACTACCCCGGGCACCACGCCTGCCAAGAGAAGAGGTTCGCCGCTTGGTACCACCACTGCAGTGGTCATTCATGAACGAATCACGCCGACTGGACAACACGCGAATGAAACAGGAGCTGCGTTTGCAACTACGCTACCCGAACGTGACCAGAGGAATCACAGCAGCAGCCATCAAGGAAGCATCATGCTCTGGATAAAAGCCTTTCACATCATTTTTGTGGTCAGCTGGTTTGCAGGTCTTTTCTACTTGCCTCGCATATTTGTAAATCTTGCCATGGTCCCGGCCGAGAGCGATGCCGAGAGGGCGCGACTACTGCTGATGGCAACCAAGCTGTTTCGATTTGTTACACCGCTTGGCGTGCTGGCGATCGGATTGGGGTTGTGGCTATGGTTTGGCTACGGCTTTACCGGGACCTGGCTACATGCCAAGACAATGCTGGTTATCGGTCTGGTTGCTTACCATGTCTGGTGTGGAATTTTGCTCGCTGAATTTTCCAGTGGTGTCTCGACCAAGACCCATATCTGGTTTCGTTTCTTTAACGAAGTGCCGGTTCTTGTGTTGATTGCCATATGCATCCTGGTGGTCGTGAAACCTTTCTGATCATGCGCGGCAACAGAGATGGATTAGCCATGAAGCGCCACCTCACAGGGACATAATGTTTTCTTTCACATTGACCGGGATTTTGCTGTGAATCACTATTTTGCGACTTGCCCGCGAGGCCTTGAAACACTTCTGGCAGAAGACTTGACCGTTGTCGGCGGCAAGGAGATTGCCACCGTGCCGGGCGGTGTGGCTTGCAACGGTAGTCTGGAGACCGGTTATCGCATCAACCTTGAGTCACGAATTGCAACGCGGGTTCTTTGGCGCATTGCGCGAGGTGGATACCGCAATGAAGCCGAAATCTATCAACTTGCCTACGATGTGGATTGGTCCCGCCTGTTTTCAGTAGATCGGTCGATTCGTGTTTACGTTACCGCGATTCGATCGCCGCTCAAGAGCATTGAATTCATCACCCTGAAGGTCAAGGACGCTATTTGTGACCGCTTTCGTGCCGAAACCGGGCGACGCCCCAGCGTCAACACAAAATCCCCCGAGATCCGTGTACACCTCTTCGTTACTGAACAGCAAGCTACGCTATATCTCGACACGTCGGGTGAGCCGCTTTACGTGCGTGGTCACAAGCTGGCCAAGATTGGAGCGCCGCTCAAGGAAAACCTTGCAGCCGGTATCCTTCGACTATCAGGCTGGCAACCGGGCACACCACTGCTGGACCCGATGTGTGGAAGTGGTACCTTCCTGTTGGAGGCAGCACAGGTCAGTCTTGACGATGCACCAGGTTTGTCACGCGAGTCAGGCGACTTCGGCTTCGAGCATCTCAAGTCATTCGATGCGGGACTCTGGCGCAAATTGCAGTATGAAGCCGCCGAGCGCCGGCGCGAGGCCAACGCTTTGCCGATATTTGGCAGCGACCTCTCCGCCGATGCGATCGCCCGTACGCAGCAGAACCTCGCCCATGCCGGACTTGACAAGGTCGTCACACTGGAGCGGTCAGACTTGCTGCAGAGGTCTGCACCTGCGCCTTCGGGTGTATTGGTTGCCAATCCTCCTTATGGAGAGCGTCTCGGCAGCGAGGATGAGCTTGCCGCTTTCTATCCGCTATTGGGTGATGCGCTTAAACAGCGATTCATCGGATGGAACTGCTGGTTTCTGTCCGCCGACACGCGACTACCGAAATTGATTCGGCTGCAAACCTCACGCAAGGTTCCGCTCTACAACGGGGCACTGGAATGCCGGCTGTACAACATCGAGATCATCGCCGGAAGCCGGCGGCGCACGCGGGAAAACGAACCGGTTTAAACAATATCCAGATGCTGGATGCCGGCGTTGCGGTCCATGGCGGCTGAATCCTTGCTGTGCAACTTGATCATCAGCCGAACTTCGTTCATTGAATCGGCGAAGCGCAGCGCGTCGTCATAGCTGATGCGGCCTTCTTCAAAGAGGTCGAACAGTGCCATATCGAAAGTTTTCATACCGAGCTCCTTCGATTTTTTCATGATCTCCTTGATGCCGTGAATTTCACCCTTGAAAATCAGGTCGGCGATCAGCGGAGAATTGAGCAGGACTTCGACGGCCGCAGCACGCCCCTTGCCTTCCTTGACAGGAATCAGGCGCTGCGAAACGACTGCCTTGAGATTGAGCGACAGATCCATCAGCAACTGCGGCCGACGTTCTTCGGGGAAAAAGTTGATAATTCGGTCGATCGCCTGATTGGCATTGTTGGCGTGCAGTGTGCCCATGGCCAGGTGGCCGGTCTCGGCAAAGGCAATGGCGTGTTCCATCACGTCCTTGTCACGGATTTCGCCGATCAGGATGACATCAGGTGCTTGGCGCAGAGTGTTCTTCAGTGCGATTTCCCATGAATCCGTATCGACCCCGACTTCACGTTGGGTAATTACGCAATTGCGATGCTCGTGGACATATTCCACCGGGTCTTCGATCGTTATGATGTGACCGTAGCTGTTCTGGTTTCGGTAACCGATCATTGCGGCCAATGAGGTGGACTTTCCAGAACCCGTGCCACCGACAAATAACACCAGGCCGCGCTTGGTCATTGTGACGTCTTTCAGTACCGCTGGCAGCTTGAGATCGTCGAATTCCGGAATCTGTACATTGATGGTACGCAGAATCATGCCCACACGTCCTTGCTGCATAAATGCATTGACGCGGAATCGGCCGATGCTGGCGGGCGATATGGCGAAATTGCATTCTTTGGTTGCCTCGAACTCGGCAGCCTGTTTGTCATTCATGATCGCCCGTGCCAGTTCCTGCGTGTGCTGTTGCGATAGCGGCTGCGTGGTCGCAGGCGTCATCTTGCCGTCGATCTTCATGGCCGGCG
Organism: Sulfuritalea sp.; assembly: GCA_021738385.1. Taxonomy (GTDB): domain Bacteria; phylum Pseudomonadota; class Gammaproteobacteria; order Burkholderiales; family Rhodocyclaceae; genus Sulfuritalea. Next base: position 24,162 of record JAIPCF010000013.1, read on the forward strand.
GAAAACCGGCCGTAATGAACAAGTCCGACCCCTTCTTCTGCATCATCATGGTCAGAAGCTGGTACATGAACTTCAGTCCTTCATCGCGTTCCATGGTGCATTTCTCCGTTCGTTTCGTGCGACGTTAGCCGCGTCAGCGGCTCCAACTGATAACCTCCCCGAGGGGAGGAAGGGAGGGGCGTGCGTATCAATTTCGAAGGACAATTTCCCGGGCATCAGCCAGGGAAATTGTCCTTGTTGGCGGCTTTGCTGCGTGCCTCGCTGGCCGAGATGACTCTTCGCTTGACCAGATCCTGCAGATTCTGGTCAAGAGTTTGCATGCCGAACTGCTGACCGGTCTGGATCGCCGAATACATTTGAGCCACCTTTGCTTCGCGGATCAAGTTGCGAATGGCGGGCGTCCCAACCATGATCTCATGTGCGGCAACCCGCCCGGTACCGTCCATGGTCTTGCACAAAGTTTGTGAAATTACTGCCTTGAGTGATTCCGACAACATGGCGCGGATCATTTCCTTCTCCGCGGCTGGGAACACGTCGATGATACGGTCAATGGTTTTAGCAGCTGATGACGTGTGCAGCGTACCGAACACAAGGTGACCTGTTTCCGCGCCGGACATGGCCAGTCGAATGGTTTCCAGATCGCGCATTTCGCCGACCAGAATCACGTCCGGATCTTCACGCAGGGCAGAGCGCAACGCATTGTTGAACGACAAAGTGTGCGGGCCGACTTCGCGTTGATTGATCAAGCATTTCTTTGACTCATGCACGAATTCGATCGGGTCTTCAACAGTGAGAATGTGACCGTATTCGCTTTCGTTCTTGTGGTTGACCATCGCCGCCAGCGTAGTCGACTTGCCCGAACCGGTCGGCCCGGTGACCAGCACCAGACCGCGCGGCTGGTCGGCCAGTTCTTCAAAAATCTTGGGGCACTTGAGATCTTCCAGCGACAGGATTTTCGAAGGAATCGTTCTCAAAACCGCCGCAGCGCCGCGATTCTGGACGAAGGCATTGACGCGAAAGCGCGCCAGATTCGGAATCGCAAAGGAAAAGTCGCACTCGAGATTTTCCTCATAGACCTTGCGCTGCCCGTCGTTCATGATGTCATAAATCATGGCATGAACATCTTTGTGTTCCATCGGCGGCAGGTTGATTTTGCGTACATCGCCGTGTACCCGGATCATCGGCGGGAGGCCTGAAGACAGGTGCAAATCGGAGGCCTTGTTCTTGACTACGAAGGTGAGCAGTTCTGTGATGTCCATATGCGCTTTCCTGTAGATGGGGTGCTGTATACTTTACAGCCTCTATATGACATCAATCGCCGCCAACTTGCAAGCAGTGCGTGCACGTGTTGCCACCGCCTGCAATGCTGCCGGGCGGGAGGTGGAGTCCGTTCAATTGCTTGCTGTCTCCAAAACATGGCCGGCGGAAAGCGTACGCGAGGCCGTAGTGGCTGGGCAGCGCGCGTTTGGCGAGAATTATGTACAAGAAGCGGTGGATAAGGCCGCCGAATTGGCGAAACATGGCCTGGGTCCCGATCTTGAATGGCACTTCATCGGGCCTTTGCAAAGCAATAAGACACGATTGGTGGCGGAAAATTTCGCTTGGGTACACTCGGTCGACCGGCTAAAAATCGCGCAACGACTGGCGGCGCAGCGCCCAACTGGTTTCACGCCATTGCAAGTTTGTATTCAGGTGAATGTTTCCGGCGAGAATTCTAAAAGTGGCTGTGCGACGGATCAAGTCTCCGCCTTGGCACATTCTGTAGCGGCTCTACCGGGACTGCGTCTTAGGGGCTTGATGGCAATTCCAGAGCCGAGTGAAGATAGAGATCTGCAGCGACGCCGATTTGCCATGTTGCGTAATGTATGCGAGCACCTGAATGATGAAGGGTTGACGCTTGATACGCTTTCGATGGGGATGTCACACGATCTCGAGGCCGCCATAATGGAAGGGGCGACCATTGTGCGAGTCGGCACTGCCATCTTCGGGGCGAGGGCGTGATGGCGCATCGGCACAGCGGTTTCAGCATATTCATTTCAATTCCATCCCGGCTTGTGCCGCGCCTCCCTCGCGGTTTATCCGCGATGAAGTTTCTGGAGCATTGTTCATGAAGATTACATTTGTCGGTGGTGGCAATATGGCGGTCGCCTTGATTGGCGGTATGCGCAAGCAAGGTTTTTCAGCGGCCGGGATACAGGTGGTCGAGCCCTTTGATACGGCGCGAGAAAAGATTTCAGATGCTTTTGGCGTCCGCTGCACGGCCAGCGTGGACGCGGCTGCGCTCAATTGCGAGACGCTGGTGCTGGCGGTCAAGCCACAGCAGCTACGGGAGGCAATCGCTCCCTTGTGCGGCAGGCTTGGCAATCAACTTGTCGTCAGCATTGCAGCTGGAATACGCTTGACTGACATTTCTCGCTGGTTGGGCGGTTATAGCAAACTGGTGCGAACCATGCCCAATACGCCGGCATTGATCGGCGCTGGTGTAACCGCGTTGTGCGCAGACGCTTCGGTAGATCGCGAAGGCCGCAGCAATGCCGAAAAAATTCTGAAAGCGGTGGGCAGTACGGTCTGGATCGAAGATGAGCCGCAGATGGACGCAGTAACTGCGGTGTCCGGTAGCGGCCCAGCCTACGTGTTCTATTTTCTCGAAGCGATGGAGTCAGCCGCGATCAGGCTGGGCTTCGATCCACAGGCAGCACGCAAATTGACGGTAGAAACCTTTCTTGGTGCAACTCGCCTCGCCGAACAGAGCAGTGAGCCCATATCGGCGTTGCGCGAACGGGTGACGTCCAAAGGTGGTACCACAGAGGCAGCTTTGCAGTCTTTCGCCGCAAGCGGAATATCAGATGCCATCGGGCGCGGCATCGTAGCAGCCGAGGCTCGCGGCAGGGAGCTCGGCGATGTGCTGGGCAAGGACTAAGCACTGATGCTTACACAAATATTTCTGTTCATCCTGAATACCATCTGTAGTCTATTGACTCTGGTATTGCTAGTGCGTTTTGCCATGCAATGGGCACGCACACCCTTTCGCAATCCGCTGGGGGAGTTCGTGATCGCCGCAACTGACTGGATGGTGCGGCCGGTGCGACGCTTGGTTCCGGCACTGTTTGGTTTCGACACGACTAGCATGCTGCTGGCCTGGCTTTGGCAAGTGGTCGATCAGGGGCTGATGCTGGGTCTTTCGGGTGTATTGCTCGCCGTCTCACCAGCGCCGACTTTTGTCGTGGCTTTGTTGGCAGCATTGGAAGTGGTGAAAATGGGCTTGTACATAGTGGTCGGCGTGGTCGTGGTTTCCGCAGTGTTCTCCTGGGTCAACCCCTACGCTCCTTTGGCGGGCGTGTTTAACACACTGACCCAACCACTGTTACGCCCATTCCGGCGCTTCATTCCAACCCTGGGAGGAGTCGACCTCTCACCGCTGGCATTGCTGTTGATACTGCAGATAGCCTTGTTCATCATTGCCAGCCTGCGTCACAGCATATTTCCCATGATTCTTGTGTCATGACCTGGCTGCTGGTCACCGAGCCTGACGCGGCGACTCTGCGCTTGCATGTTCAGCCCGGCGCAAAGAAAACCGAAGTCGTCGGACTGTATGGCGCAGCGCTAAAAATTCGATTGGCTGCACCGCCGGTCGATGGCAAAGCCAATGCTTGCCTGATTGCTTTTTTGGCCGAACAGTTGGGTGTGAGCAAATCCGCAATCCGTTTATTGAGCGGCGACACATCGCGTGCCAAACGTCTGCGTATTGCCGGTGTCGATCCGGCCATCTTGAAAGACCGACTGACCCGGGCTTAATTCAGCGTTCCGTCAAAGGCCAGGTGGCCGTCGATCAGGGTATAGCGTACCCGGCCCGGCAGGTGTTGGCCCAAAAATGGCGTGTTCTTGCCCTGGCTCTTGAGGTTTTCCCGGCTCACCAGAAACTCGGCAGCGGGATCAAATATGCAAATATCTGCTGCCACACCCAACGCAAGGCTGCCCGCCTTTACGCCGAGAATGCGTGCCGGATCCGAGGTGATGCGTGCCAACGCGGTTACCAGTGGCAGTTTCATTTCCAGCGCCCACTTCAGCGTCAGCGGCAGCAGCAGCTCCAGCCCCGTGGCACCGGCCTCCGCTTCCTCAAAAGGTGTCTGTTTGGCATCGTCATCGACCGGCGTATGGTCGGAAATAAGCGCATTGATGGCACCCGACGCCAGGCCTTCGCGCAATGCATCGCGATCACTTTGACTGCGCAGTGGCGGGTCCAGGCGCGCGTGGGCATTGAAGAAACCGATGTCCCTGTCGGTGAGATGCAAATGGTTGATCGTTACCTCGCAACTGACATCAATGCCTGCAGCACGTGCGGCAACAATCATTTCCAGGCCCGCCGCCGAACTGATGCGGCGCAGATGCAGGCGGACGCCGGTTTCTCGGACCAGATGCAGCAAAGTGGCGATCGCAATGGTTTCCGCCGCCACCGGGATGCCAGCCAGGCCAAGGCGGGCAGCGACTTCACCATCGTGGGCGACCCCTTTTCTGGAAAGAAAAGGATCTTGCGCCTGCAACCAGACCGGAAAGCCAAACGTTGCTGCATACATCATCGCGCGTAGCAGCACCTGAGTGTCGACTATGGCGCGATTGGCCTGGCCGAATGCCACGCAGCCGGCTTCGCTCAGTTCCGCCATTTCGGTGAGGGCCTGGCCTTCCAGTTGTGTCGTCAGCGCACCCACCGGATGAACATGGGCGAACTCTGGCAGTCGCGCTCGGTGGCTGAGCATTTCCACCAGCCCGGGCTCATCCAGCACGGGGTCGGTATCCGGTGGGCAGGCCAGGCGCGTAACGCCGCCAGCCGCGGCGGCGGCCATTTCGGACTCCAGCGTTGCCTTGTATTCAAAACCCGGTTCGCGCAGGCGCGCAGCAAGATCGACCAAGCCGGGGCAAACAATGCAGCCGCTTGCGTCAAGCACGCTACTGGCTTCAAAGTTGGCCGGCGCGTTGCCGATGCCTACAATGCGGCCGGCGGCGATAAACAGATCTAGCGGCTTGTCGGTCTTGCTTGCCGGGTCAATCATTCGGCCGTTCTTGATGTGGATTTTCATGCTCAAGTACTCCCTGCCAGCATGGCCATCACCGCCATGCGCACGGCGATACCGAAGGTCACTTGCGGCAGGATCACGGCTTGCCCGCCATCGGCAACGGCGGAATCGATCTCTACACCTCTATTCATCGGACCAGGGTGCATCACGATGGCATCAGGTTTGGCCAGCGCCAGCTTGTCAGGTGTCAGGCCATAGGATTTGAAAAATTCCTGTGTCGATGGCAGCAGAGCGCCCTGCATGCGCTCACTCTGCAGGCGCAGCATCATCACCACGTCAACGCCACGCAGGCCTTCACGCATGTCGTTGAACACCTTCACGCCAAGGCGTTCAATTCCCGTCGGGAGCAGGGTTTTTGGAGCGATGACGCGTAAATCCGGAACACCGAGCGTGGTCAGCGCATGTATCTGGCTGCGCGCCACACGCGAGTGCAGAACGTCGCCGACAATGGCCACTGAAAGCTGGGTGAAGTTCTTTTTGTAGTGACGAATGGTGTACATGTCCAGCAGACCCTGCGTCGGATGCGCATGACGGCCATCGCCGGCATTTATCACGTGTATGTGGTCGTGCCCGGCAACGCCGAGGTGTTGCGCGATCAGGTGCGGGGCGCCACTTGAGGCATGACGCACGATGAACATGTCGGCTTGCATCGCGGCGAGATTGTCAGCGGTGTCGAGCAGGGTCTCTCCCTTGTTGGCCGAAGAGGTGTTGATATTGAGATTGATGACGTCGGCGGAAAGCCGCTTTGCGGCAATCTCAAATGTGGTGCGGGTACGCGTCGAGTTCTCGAAGAACAGGTTGAACACGCTTTTGCCCCGCAACAGTGGCACTTTCTTGACCTCACGTTCTGAAACTTCCGAGAAGGGGGCGGCCGTATCGAGAATGCGCGTCAAAATCTCGCGTGGCAAACCCTCGATGCTCAGCAGATGCGTTAACTCACCATTTCGATTGAGCTGCGGATTCTGCTTGTCTCGCAAGGGTCTCACTTCCTGCCCCCGTCGCCAGATTCGGTATCGGCAATTGCCTCCCCAGGCTCTGCCGGCTTGTCTCTATCGACCAGCCTGAATGACAGCTTGCCGTCACCAGCCCGTTCCAGCGCCAGCATCTGCGTGTCGGGCAGGCTCAGTGAATGGGGGCAGAACGTGGCAGCAACGGGAAGCTCACGGCCGGAGCGATCGGCAAGTACGGCGAGGCCGATCCTTGCCGGGCGGCCGTAGTCGAACAATTCGTTCATGGCGGCGCGGATAGTGCGGCCGGTGAATAGCACGTCGTCGACAATAACAATGTGCGCGCCCTCAACTTCAAAGGGAATTTGAGAGGTTTTGGCATTGTTGTGTAATCCGCGCTGATGATAGTCGTCGCGGTAAAACGATACATCCATTGAGCCGGCGGGAATTTTCAATCCCAGTGCGGCATGCAGCTTCTCGGCGACCCAGACACCGCCGGTGTGGATACCGACCAGAGCCGTTTTGGCGGGATCGACATGGGCTCGCATGGCATCGGCGAGGTCGGTACAGAGCTTTTCGGCGTCAGGCAGGGATTTGGGCATTGGCGTGACTGTTTGTGTGGCGAATGGCAAGAAGTTCAAACCAGCTCTGGAGAATAATGCATGCAGCTTCGGCGTCAAGCTGTTGTTTGCGTTTCTGCCAGGAAAGCCCTTGGCCACGCAAGTTTGCATCGGCCTCGGTAGAGCTGAATCGTTCATCGACATACTCGACCGGAAGCCGGAAGCGGCCTCGCAGTTGATTTGCAAAACGCTCACAGCGCGCCGTCATTTCATGCGAACTGCCGTCGTCGTTCAACGGGCGGCCGACAAGCATACGCACGGGTTGCCATTCATTGATCAATTCAGCGATTGCGGTAAAGCGAGCATCGTTTGCCTCACTGCTGATCGTGGTCAAGGCGCGTGCCGTCCCCGGCAGACCTTCGTCCAGTACTGTACCGATCGCAACACCGATGCGCTTTTCGCCAAAATCAAAAGCGAGTACCGAACCGGTGGGTTGGATCGTGCGTTCCGCCCCTGTCTCAGGCATGGCCCGCGACTTCGGACAGGTTGGCGAAATCCACCCCTAGCAATTGCATCGCCGCCGGCAGTCGCTCTTCGGGAGGCACTGAAAAAATGATGCCAAGATCTGCCTCGACAGTCAGCCAGGCGTTTTGCGACAACTCCCACTCCAGTTGTCCGGCCGTCCAGCCGGCATAACCGAGGCTGACCAACACCTCGGCGGGCTCTCCGGTGCTACCCATGGCGAGGAGTATGTCGCGCGAACTGGTCAGCGCGGTCGTCTCGCTAACGTCAAGCGAAGATTGCCAATGCCCTGGCGGACGATGCAGTACAAAGCCACGATCCGTCTGTACGGGACCACCGAAATACACCGGCAACCCGGCGAAGCGCGCTTCTGCCTGCTCATTGTCAAGTGGGATACCTACCCGCTCAAACAATCCTGCGAGACTCATATCTATCGGACGATTGACAACAATCCCGATCGCGCCGTCAGCGTTATGCTCGCAAATAAAGGTCAGTGTGCGAGAAAAATTTGGATCGGTCATGGCTGGCATGGCGATCAAAAAATGGTTGGAAAGATTGGCGGTTTCCATAAGCGTGCTGTCATTGTAATCTTTCAGTCCATTCCCGAGTATCCCCCGGCAGATCATCCGACTTGCTCCGGCTTGTCCGGAGCCGACGGAACGCGAACGAGAACAGGCTATCCGTTTCCGTTGCGTAGTGCTATTTCTTCACGGTGATAGGCCAGCATGAGAATATCCAAGTTGGCCTGAATCGAGTCCGGAACGTCTTGCAAATCGGTCGATTCCGGGTCTAATCCCTCCCAAGCATGGGCGATGGACCAGAGAGACATGAATTCCTGCTTATTGAGGACAAAAATGGGCTTCTCGCCCTTCTGCATCCACCGCAAAAGTAGATCGCCAATCATCCGCTTCGTTATCTATAAAGATTTAAGCGGCTTCAAGCTCAATATGCACACGGCGACCGAGCGATGCCGCAATGTTTACAAGTGCGTCAAGCGAGAACCGCGAAATGCGCCCCCGTAGCAAATCGTTGATGCGTGGCTGGGTTACACCGCAGTGCTTTGCAGCTTCTTTTTGGGTCCAGCCATTCTCTTCAATGAATCCCGTGATCTTGTCGATCAACTCGGAGCGCACGCGAAGGTTCACTGCCTCTTCAGGCGTGTCGGCAATAGCGTCCCATACGCTGGCGTAGTTTTCAACTTTCGGCTTGCTCATAGTTCACCCCTCATCAGTTGGGCAAAGCGTGTTTTGGCAGTTTCAATATCGCGCTTCGATGTTGCTTGTGTCTTCTTCTGGAAGGCGTGAAGTACATAGACCGCATCCGCCAACCGTGCTGTGTAAATCACTCGGTAAGTTCCCGCATCATCCCAAACCCGAATTTCCTCGACACCCTTTCCAATCGAGGGCATGGGTTTGAAGTCGTTTGGCTGCTTTCCCTGTTGCACTCGATCAAGCTATCGACCGGCATCTTGCTTAGCATCCGATGGAAACTCGCGCAGGCGTTTGAGCGAGTCACCGAGAAATCGTACAGGTTTCATGAATGAAGTATATCAATACGGATATAAATTTCAAGCCCTGGTTGCGCCTACCAAAACCAAGCGATCAAAACGCGTGTCTGCATGTCGGCAAGCGCAAAACTGCCGCGCCTGCTGCCAACACATAGCGTATCCCCTCGCCACCGCCTCACGGGTTCGCTTCGCCAGACTGCCTAAAGCATGCAGCCTGCCCTTGACCCGGTCGCGAGGCTGCTTGTCTACTGGTCGAGCGCGCTACATTTCCTACACTGTTCCTACACAAACAAAATTCTCTAGAAATTAAAAAGGCCTCCATCGCTGGAGGCCTTGCTATGACTGGTGGTGATGAGTGGACTTGAACCACCGACCCCCGGATTATGAATCCGAATAGTGGTGTTTTACGGTGTTTGACGCAGCCAGCACTTCCGTATAATTACGTTGCTATACAACGTGTTAATGTATTTAGTTGTTTTAATGACCATGCGGCTGTTTGATTCAGCTTGAGTACACAGTGAGTACACGGCATAATTTCGTCGACCCAATTTTGTCTGTGTACTCACGTGAATCGAAATGGCCAACCTTACAAAGACATACATCGAGCGCTTGCCGCGGCCTGAAGCCGGAAAGCAAGCTTTCTACTGGGACGACGACCATCGAGGCTTGGGGGTCCGCGTAACCATCGGCAGCAAGGTCTTTGTTTTTCAGTCACGCCTGAATGGCCAGGTAATCCGCTCCACGATCGGCGACTTTCCGACCTGGAGCGTCGCGATGGCTCGCGAGCGAGGCCGCGAACTCATGGTCATGATCGACAAGGGCATCGATCCGCGCCAAGTGGCCAAGGGGGCAACGGCCGGATGCGGGCGCGCGGCTGCGGCTGGCGCCGCGGGCCGTGCGTCCTCTCCGGCCGTGCCCCTGCTGGTGCGTTGCAATGTCCAATTGTGCAGTCTGGTACGCAATACCTCAGCATTCGTCTTGACGCCGACCACAACCGGGCCCACTGGCTCGTTGTACTTGCTGGTGTCGTCGGTTTCTTCTTTCGCCAGCCTGATGGGCTGATCCTTGCGCGGCCGTGTGCTGCCACCCATGAGCTCGATAAACCGCGCCCATTTGCCGGTGTCGGCAGCCTCAAAGGCATCCTTGAGCAAACCATCGGGGGCGCCGCTGAGTCGACGCAGTTCGCGCCAGATGGATACGGGAGCACCGCCGATTTGCTGAAACTGGCGAATGCCCCAGGTCGAAGCCCACGCTTCCACCCGTTCCGCTGCGTTCTTTGACTCGATGCCTTCGAGGTCGGCCTCGAGACCATAACCGTCGATATTCTTCGAGACATACTTGGCGATGTAGCCAGTTGCCGTGCCTTTGCTCTTGTCGATAGCCTTGGCCGTGAATCGGTGTTTTGCGGCGCCGGGCTCGTCGCCGTCTTCACGCAGGGCATAGTCGCGCATGATCTCTTCCACGCGTGCCTGGTGCTCCGGTTTCATGAAGAACAGAAAATGCCAGTGTGGCGTGCCATCGTGTTGGGGCTCGGCAACTCGGAAGCCATAGACCGGGATACCGAGCCGCTTGAGCTTGGCACGGATGCGGGCCCAGAGGCGGCACAGATATTTCTGAGCCGCGTCCGGGAGTGTTCCATTGTATTTTGGATTGGGCATGCCGTCCTTTGACAGGACCGCATGCATTCGTGAGGGACACGTCAGGGAGTAGAAGACCCCGGCGTGGCCAAGGTCCTGGGCAATTTGCTCGAAACCGGCGATGCGTGTCATGAGCTCGCAGCGCCGGATTCTCGGATTTGAAATACTGGCTTCGGCCAGTTCCTGGAGGCTGAGTTCCTGGCCGAGTTCATTCACAGCCAGCATGCTTTCGAGTGCGTAACGATTGCGTCGCTTTTGGCTGCGGCGCCTCTTGATGGTGTCGTCGCTGACGTAAATGCCCGCATGGCGATGCACCAGGCCGAGACCGATGGACTCGGCTTCAAGGCGGCGAGCATGAGCAACCCGCAGCGCGCGAACCCACCAGCGTTCATCGGTCAGGCGCGCAATGACGCCTTCGACGGTAACGAGCGGGGAATCGATGCTTGGCGGGACTACGCCAAGCTCTTGCGCGCGCTTCCAGAGTTTTGCCGCGAGTTCAATGTCATTGAGAAATAGGCGGGCGGTTTGTCTGTTCTCGAACGCCAACCGCTTGGCCGCCGCCTCGATGTCGTCGTCCGTGGCCTTATGCGGCAGTGGCAGGCCATCCAATCGCTGTCTTGTCTGCAGGAGGAAGGTATCGGCTGCCGAACGGCCATCGAAGATGACTCGCGCCTCATAGGCTGCCGCAACTGACCGGGCCAGATTCGGCGTCAGAGGCGCGAAGGTCTTGACCCGTTGGTGGAATGCCTTGTCGTCCGGTTCGAGCTCGAAAACGCCCAGGAGCGCCCGCTCGCCGATCATGACCGCAGGCGCCAGCAGTTCCCGCAAGCCGGGGGCGTGATGCCTCATGGCCACCCCTCCTATTGACGGACCGGGGTTTGCCGGCGTGAGTCGATATAGGCGTTGAGATCGCTGATGCGATAGCGAACGGCGCGGCTGCCGATGCGAATAAAGGGCACTTGTGCCCCCGCCCAGCGATCGCGCTCAAGGAAAGCTTCGCTAACGCCCAGGATGGGCGCGGCTTCCTTGGTGGTGAGAAGTTTGTCTTGCATGACTGCCTCCGTGTTTGAACATCACGGTTGCAGTATTGGCGGCGCGGTCAGAGGTGAATAGGCTCTGGAATTTTTAGAAACCTGACTGAAATTTTCGCAACAGTTGCGATTTTCTCTAAGTGCTTGTTTGAGCGCGTCGTCCACCCTGTTTCGCTTGGTCGGGCGCGAAATCACGAGACCATTTCTTGAAAGCATCCGCCGTAAAAACGCTATGCAAACCAGCTTCTTTCATGAGCGCATGCGTTCGAACTGCTTCATATAGAAGGTTGCGATCTTGTTTCCAGAGGTGACGAGCAAGTTCCAGGCAGGCTACTTTTCTGCGGCGCTGTTCAGTCAGGCGTTCATACCAGCCATCCTTGTCGTCGTCTTCGTCGGGCGCGGATAGCGCGGCCGTAGCCTCTGCCGGCGCCCAGAACGACGGGAAATCTATCCGTACCTTTTCGCACCAGGACAGTATGTTGCTTCTCTCTATATACAAGCTGGAGAGAAACGCCTTGTCAAAGCGGCCTTTCGCTTGGCATTCCCATAGCTGCTTGCGCCAGGGATTCAGGTCCATGACGAAAAAAATCATCGGGTCGTAAGGCACTTTGTAGCCGCTTTGCCGCCGAAACTGTACGTCGCCGGTGTAAAAGCCGCGAATCAGTCGGAAAGTAATTTGCTTCACCTGATCCGGTGGCTCCGCCGCATCGAAGTTCTGCGGATCGATGCCCAGCCAACGGAATGATGCAGCCCAGAGAGTCTCGAAGTCCGCCGTATTCAGGAAGGCGCTCTTCGGTACTGCATCCTGCCGTTTGAATATCCATCCCAACATGGTTTGTGATCCCTTTCCCTAGGACGGCCCTTTGGTAGCTGCCCGACAATCTGCAAGGTGCATAATTGCCAGATCGTAGGCAAACTTGCATCAGCCCAGCCATAATACCGCCTGAATGCGTAATAGATATGACGTAAGCGGCTTGCCTGAAGCCCAATTCGAACCTGGCTCACGCGGCCGGGTGCTGCGTAACTCGCTTGGTATCTATCGCAAGCGGGAGATGGATAGCGTCGAGGCCGAGCGCTTGGCGAAGGCAACGGATTGGGCGATCCGTCATTACGATGCAGACCATCGTTTTAGTGCAGATGACGTTTGCCTGCTGCATCGGCAATGGTTGGGCACCGTCTATCCGTGGGCGGGTGATTATCGGCAGGTCAACATTGGCAAAGGCGGATTTGCCTTTGCCATGGCAGCGCAGATACCACGCCTGATGCAAGAGTATCAACGCGATGTACTTGCGACCCATACGCCGTGCCAATTCGACAGCATTGAACGGGTAGTCGAGGCGCTGGCTGTCGCCCATTGCGAGCTGGTTCTGATCCACCCGTTTCGCGACGGCAATGGGCGAATCACGCGCTTGATTTCGACCCTGATGGCCCTGCAAGCCGGCCTTCCGTTACTCGACTTCTCGGGAATCAGGGGGCCAGCACGGAAAAACTACTTCCTGGCGGTGCAAGCCGCAATGGGTAGGAACTACGAACCGATGAAGGAAACCTTCCGCGCGGTACTGCGTAGAAGCGGTTGGACCGGCTAAGTCTTCGCGGTCTTCCTTGCTGTCGGAGACAAAGCTGTCTCGGCGGCTTTGCGTACCCCCTCGATCGCCATTGACGACAAGACGTTGACGCGCAAGGCCTGTTGGTAGGCTTTGGCGTTCTTCAGATGGGGGTTCTGCGTAAGCAGGGATTTCTTTTGCATAGAGGCAAGTATAGGAGGCTCACTCCCAACCATCAAGTATTTGGGAGCGGACCTTCCATCAACACGCCCCATGTCAAGTGAGTACACAGTGATTACATTTTGCTTTTTTGGCTACCAACGAAAAAGGCCCCCATCGCTGGAGGCCTTGGTATGACTGGTGGTGATGAGTGGACTTGAACCACCGACCCCCGGATTATGAATCCGATGCTCTAACCGACTGAGCTACATCACCGTTCGAAGGGGCGCAATTATCCTCGCCGCACGCTTGCCTTGTCAAGGTGAGCGCTGGTGGGCGACAATTGCAGTATGAACTTCGATGTCGTTATTGTGGGCGGTGGCTTGGCCGGTTTGGCCATGGCAGCGGCTTTGCGCCGCTCGACTTTGTCGGTGGCTCTGGTGGAAGGGCGGCAGCCTGTATTTACCGACGCCTGGGATTCGCGCATATATGCGATCAGTCCCGCCAATGCACGCTTTCTTGAGGCGCTGGGAATCTGGAGTCATCTGGACAAGGCACGCATGGAGCCGGTTCGGGCCATGGAGATTCTTGGCGATGACGGTGGTCGGCTGAATTTCACGGCTTACGGCAGCGGCGTGTCGGAGCTGGCCTGGATCGCGGAATCTTCAATGATGCAGCGCGAGCTATGGGAGACGGTCAAGCGTCAGGGAAATTTGAGCTTGTTGTGCCCGGCGAGCCCTAAAGACCTTTCGTTTGAGCTTGATTCCGCTCAACTGACACTTGAGGATGGTCGATGTATTGGGGCACGCCTGATTGTCGCAGCCGATGGAGCTGAATCCTGGACCCGCACTACGGCAGGTATCGCGGTGCGCTTTGATCCCTATGACCAGTTGGGCGTGGTCGCCAATTTCGAATCTGATCAAGCGCATCGTGGCGTGGCATTTCAGTGGTTTGGCAAGGAAGGGGTGTTGGCCTGGCTGCCGCTGCCGGGCAATCGTATCTCGATCGTCTGGTCGACGCCCGAGGAGCATGGACGCTCGCTACTTGCACTTGATCCAGTCGCCCTTTGTGCTCGGGTCGCAGAGGCGGGTAGCGAGCGGCTTGGCACGTTGAAATTGATTACCCCCGCGCGCGGATTTCCGCTGCGCCTGATGCGAGCTCCACAGTCCGTGGCTCCACGCCTGGCGTTGATTGGAGATGCGGCGCATACGATCCATCCTTTGTCCGGCCACGGCATCAATCTGGGTTATCAAGATGCCAAGGTGCTTTCAAACATCCTGTGCAATAAACCTGGCCATGTTGATTGTGGAGATTTTGGACTATTGCGTGGATACGAGCGTGCGCGCAAGGAAGAGGTAGTGACTTTACAGGCGGTGACTGATAGCCTTCACGACCTGTTTCAGCCTGCGGGGGTGCGCTTGACCCGTTTGCGCAATATTGGATTGAACCTTACCAACACTTTGCCAGTCGTAAAGGACCTGCTGGTCCGCTACGCGCTGGCGTCCTGAATAGTCATGGAGAATTTATGAAGTTGCCCCTGCTTGCTGCTGCCCTTGCTTGTTTATCGCTCGCCGCCTTTGCTGATCAAGCCGATGTGAAAAAAGCCGTCGAGGCCAAACTCGGCAAAGTCGACTCTATCGCCAAAGCGCCCATGGCCGGCATGTGGGAAGTTTCCGTCGACGACCAGATCATCTATGTCGACGACAAAGCGGGTTTCCTGATCCTTGGCAGCTTGCATGACTTGAAGACAGGCAAGAATCTGACTGCGGAAAAGGTTTTCAATTCCCTGCCGCTCGAGTTGGCCGTGAAGCAGGTGCGTGGTCCCGGCAAAAACATAATGGTGACCTTTGAAGACCCGAACTGCGGATTCTGCAAAAAGCTCGCGAATGACATTCTGACGTTGAAAGATGTAACGGTATATACCTTTCTGTACCCGGTGCTGGGCGATGATTCCTACGACAAGTCGAAGGCCATCTGGTGTGCGAAGGACAAAGCCAAGGCCTGGACTGACTGGATGAACAACGGCAGGAAACCGCCTACTGCCTCAGAGAAGTGCGACATCGCTGGACTGGAAAAGTCCATGCAGCTTGGCCGCAAACTGCGGATTAACGGTACGCCAGCAATCTTTTTTGCAGGTGGCGAACGTGTCGGCGGCTATATTCCGGCACAGGAAATCCAGAAGCGCTTCAGCAGTTCGGGTAGCTGACCAGCCAACAGTCTCTCCCTATGAGCCGCCTGCTCAGTCTGGAATCGAGGCGACTGTGGATGCCTTTTTTCCAGATCGCGATGCCGTCCGGTGGCCAGTCCATAGATGCGCAGCAGATCCTCTTCGGATACATCGATGAAGGAGTCCATTTGCGTCAAGGCGTATACAAAGTCTTCATGTGAAATTTACTGATAGCCGGTGCCGGAAGTATCTACCGGCACGGCGAAAAGCAGCACGGCAGACGATTCGATCGAGAGCGCCAGAATGAGGGTGTCGGACGCGCCGAGTATGGCGAGGCTTGCCGCGTAGACCACCATCAGGCTGAGGAAGCCGCCCAGCGCCGAAATGAGTTTTTCACGGTGGCTTACCGGACTGAGTTCGATACTGAGAAACCCCAGTCATGGCGAAGACGCTGCCGGACTCGGAGATTTCATTAACTGCCCCTTGATCCAAATTGCTCTGGCCTTTAGTGCCTGACCCGATAGATGAAAGTCGTCATGAACCGACGTACCGGGGAGCAGAATAGCCCGGACGGGCGCATTTGACGTCGCTGATCCAAGCTGGGCGCGCCGGAATGCAGTCAGTACAATGTTTCATTCTTGTATTTGCCTAACGCGACTTACATCGTGGATGACTTCTCAATGTTTCACATCGCTCAAGATAAGCAGCCCGTCTTCATTCAAGAGAAAGAACCGGCGCCTGAAAATATCGCACGAACTTTAAAAGTCGGCGATGGTGATACGGCGCCGCGGTTCTTCAGGAGAGCCTGACGCAATGGCAATCAGTTGCTCTTCGTGCCGGGCGCCAATGGAAGCGCATCGCTTCGAGCGCAAGCTCACGGGTGATATCGAGCTTGATCTGTGTTTCGCCTGCCAGGGCATCTGGTTCGACGAGCATGAGAGTCCGCGACTCGCCCCCGCCGGAGTGATTGCACTTTTCAAGCTCATTCATGATCATCGCGATGACCAGCGCTTGCCTTTAAGCAGCCCCTTGAGCTGCCCGCGCTGCCAAGAACGATTGATTCCGTCGCAGGATCGTGTCAAGAGTGGCTTGTTCAATTACCAGCGTTGCGGTCAGCACGGCCGCTTCATTACGTTTTCGCAGTTCATGATAGAGAAGGGTTTCGTGCGCCAGTTGAACGGTGCCGAGATCAAGGAACTCAAGGCCCGCATTGGCGCCGTGCGTTGCACCGGTTGCGGAGCCCCGGTGGATATTCGCAAGGACAGCGCCTGCACGCATTGTCGAGCTCCCATCGCCATTCTCGACCCGCAAGCGGTCGAAACTGCACTGGCCGGTTTTCAGCGGGCGGCGCTCAAGCAGCAAGCCCCTTCTGATCCTGCGGTGTTGGCTGAGGCAATTCTGTTCAGCGAACGCGAGCGCAGTCAGCGCCAGCGAGAGCGCGGCAATGGACTGAATTCAGACATCGGCGATTTGCTGCTTGATGGGGTTTCAATGCTTTGGAATGTCTTGAGGCGATGAGCCAGCAAATAACGGGTGTGGTTCTCGCAGGCGGCCTGGGGCGGCGCATGGGCGGAGTAGACAAGGGTCTGCAGGAGCTGAACGGCCGGCCGATGGTGCAATGGGTTCTTGAAAGACTGGCACCGCAGGTGGATGCGGTCTGGATCAGCGCCAACCAGAACATTCAGCGATATGGAGAATTTGGCTATCGCGTGCTACCAGACCGGATTCCCGATTTCGCCGGACCATTGGCCGGATTGCACGCGGCGCTGACTGTGGCAGAAAGCCCTCTGCTGGTGACCGTACCCTGTGATTCGCCCTTTTTGCCAAGCGACCTGGTGGCACGATTGCATGCGGCACTGGAAAGCCAAAATGCCGACCTCGCCGTGGCGCGGGTCGGCAGTCAGCTTCATCGCGCGTTCTGTCTGGTTCGGCGCGAGTTGCTGCCGGAACTGGAAGCGTTTCTTGGATCGGGAGAACGCAAAGTGGGCCTCTGGCATGCCTCGTTGAATGTGGTCGAAGTGGGCTTTGATGACCAGCCGGAGAGCTTTGGCAACATCAACACCCTGGAAGAACTTCAGGCACTTCGGCAAGCAGACTGATGCGTTTGCCGTGTTGCGGCTCCACCGTGCGCTCGGTGGGCTATTCAACGCCTTTGCAATCTGAGCAGACAGGGCGATATAAGCCGATAACAAGATGAACGCGGCAATTCGCAACACCCCAATGCCGATAGCGTGCGCGAAGTGGGGAATACTGCACAACCGGATGTGCAGGATTGTGCTTCAATAAGGGTATATGGGTTTCTATTTTTTGGCTTTGTTTTAAGGGAGTACAACCATGGATTGGACAATGAATCGCGCGGGCGTTAGCGCCCCGGGTCTTGCTACCCTGCTGGGTCGCTTGGGTCTTTGCCTCTTCCTGCTGGGCGGATCGGTTCCGGTGTACGCGGCTCCGTCGCTCGAATTCAAACCGATCGCGTCTGAAACCGGAAAACGGTATGCAACAGTCTGGCGGATTCGCGGCGACGTCTTCGCCTCGGCCAAGGACGGTGCCAATGAAAGAGCTCTAAGCGTGGGCTCTCCGGTTTTTGTCGGCGAGCGCGTGCGTGCCGGGCAGCAATCGGAAGCCGTGCTCAAGACGGTTGATGCAGGTGCCATGGCAATTCGTCCGGGCACAGAGTTCGTCGCCGAGCAATTTGCAGCCGAGGACAAGCCGACAGACAGCTTCACCGTGCGGCTCTTCACCGGTTCCCTGCGAGTCATTAGCGGCTGGATCGCTCGTACCAATCGTTCGGGACACAAGATCGTCACGGCATCGGCGACGATCGGCATCCGTGGCACCGACCACGAACCCTATGTTCTGTCGGCTGCACTAGCCAAGACGACAGGCAATCCGGCTGGCACCTACGATAAGGTCAATCGTGGTGGAACGACAATGGAGGTCGGCGAGAACAAGCTCGATATCGATACGGGCCGGGTTGGCTTTGTCCGCGCCCCATCTCCTGTCAGGCATCGGGCGCTGCTGACAATATTGCTTCCCGTATTGCTGGACAAGGTGCCAAATTTCTATGTTCCGGGTGAGTTCGACGCGGAGCTGGACCGCTACTCCGCAACGGCTGATGAAGACGCGCTCAAGCAACTTGAACAGAGGCGCAAGGACCCCAAGAGCGAAACCATGGCGCCGAAAGTCGAGCCCGTGCCTCAGAAAGCCGCGCCAATGCCTCTGGAGAAGGCACCCATGGCTCCCGCCGTTCCCTCAGCAGCACCCGTGACGACCAAGCCTGAACCAATGGCGACATGCGATCCGACGACAATCGCCAAGTCCTGGCTGGGGCAGTTGGACGCTTCGATTGCCCGCAATGATGCGCCAAGCATCATCGCCATGTTCGCCGACAACGCAGAAGTCCGTGCAACGGTGCGCGACAAGGACGGTGAAACGACCAGTGTCGATTTGGGACGCGAGGAGCTGGTGCAAAGCACGCTCGCTGCAATGAAGGCGCTGACGAATTACAAACAGCGCCGAGTTTGGACAGAAGGAAAAGCAGCGAGTCTGTATGCCAACACCGACTGTGAGCGAATCAGTCTGAGGTCGGTCGTGGTCGAGCAGGGGCAACTGTCCGGCAAACCGTACCGCTTCGAGTCTCTGGAAGAGTATGTGCTTGAATTTCGTGCCGGAAAGTGGCTCGCGGTCAAAGCGCATACGACTCAGCAGTAGGTGCGCGGTGGGTGATGAGTTTCGGCTGAAAAGGCTGACTGGAGCGGGTGAAGGGAGTCGAACCCTCTTCATCAGCTTGGGAAGCTGAGGTAATGCCGTTATACGACACCCGCGTCGGAATGAATTCTAGCAGCCTGTCGGGCCTCCCGGCAGGCTGGAGGCAGGCCGCCGGGCTTACATCAGGACAATGTCGAACTGCTCTTGCGTGTATCCGCTTTCCGCGTGTAGGGATATCGGCAGGCCAATGAATTCCGAAAGCATGGCCAAACCCTGTGACTCTTCCTCTTGAAAGAGATCGATCACCGCTGGTGAGGCCAGTACGCGCATCTCGCGCGAAGTGAATTGGCGTGCCTCTCTTAGCAATTCGCGCAGAACTTCATAGCAGACCGTTTGCGCCGTTTTCACTTCGCCGCGTCCGTTGCAGGTCGGACAGGGTTCGCACAGGACATGCGCGAGGCTCTCCCGAGTTCGCTTGCGCGTCATCTCGATCAGGCCGAGCTGGGTAAAACCGGATACGGTCACGCGTGTGTGGTCGCGGATCAGCGCCTTGTTGAACTCCGCGAGAACAGCGGCCTTGTGTTCTTCATCTTCCATGTCGATGAAGTCGGCAATGATGATGCCGCCGAGATTGCGCAACCGGAGTTGGCGCGCAATGGTTTGCGCGGCTTCCAGATTGGTCTTGAAGATGGTGTCGTCAAAATTGCGTGAACCGACATAGCCGCCAGTGTTGACGTCAACGGTGGTCATGGCTTCGGTCTGGTCGAAAATCAGATAACCACCGGACTTCAGATCGACACGGCGCGCCAGCGCCTTCTGGATTTCTTCTTCGACGCCGTGCAAATCGAACAACGGACGATCGCCGGTGTAGTGCAACAGGCGATCGCTTACCTGCGGCACATACTCGTGGGCAAAGTTTTGCAGTTTCTGGAAATTTTCGCGCGAGTCGATCAAAACACCGGTGGTTTCGCTGCTCACCAGATCACGCAACACTCGCTGCGCCAGGGTCAGGTCGTGATGCAGGAGTGTGGGGGGCAGTGCGCCAACGGCTCGACTCTGAATCTCGGTCCAAATGCGGCGCAGATAGGCAATGTCGGCCGCCAGTTCGTCGTCACCGGCATCGACGGCGACGGTACGCAAAATGTATCCACCGGGCTGGTCCGGCGGCAGCAGAGCCTGAATCCGCGCCCGCAGTTTTTCGCGCTCGGCGTCTTCCCCGATGCGCTGCGAGATGCCAATGTGGCTGTCTTGCGGCAGGTGCACCAGCAGGCGCCCTGCAATGGATATCTGGGTAGTCAGGCGCGCGCCCTTGGTTCCGAGTGGATCCTTTTGCACCTGCACCATCAGTGACTGCCCTTCACTGAGAATGCGTTCTATTGGTCGGGTTTCATGGCTACCGAAACCATTACCACCGCTACGCTCGCTCCAGATGTCGGCGACGTGCAGGAACGCGGTGCGCTCCAGCCCGATTTCGATAAATGCCGATTGCATTCCTGGCAATACGCGCACGACTCTGCCCAAATACACATTGCCGACAATGCCGCGACCGTCTGTCCGTTCGATGTGCAGTTCTTGCACCACGCCCTGTTGCAACAAGGCGACGCGCGTTTCCTGCGGTGTGAAATTGATCAGGAATTGTTCGTTCATTTATGTATTTTCCGCATACCTGGCTTTTCTCAATTGGGGGAGCGGTTGCCGTTTAGTGGGCACGGAACGTTATTTCCGTCTTCGCCGAAAAGCCGTTTCGGGTGCCATTTAGCAAGGAGGTTACAGCGGATGGCCAAATTCGCGCAAGAGCATGGCGGTTTCGCACAACGGCAATCCGACGATTCCGGAATGCGAGCCATGAATCTCTTCGATGAATGCGGCAGCACGACCCTGAATGCCGTAGGCACCCGCCTTGTCCATCGGCTCGCCGCCGCGGATGTAGTGGCGAATTTCGTCCACGGTCAGTGTGCGAAAGCGCACTTCGCTGACAGAAAGCCGGTGTTCGAGCCGATCACCGCGTCCCACGGCTATTGCTGTCAGTACCCGGTGGCTGCGGCCGGAAAGCCTGCCCAGAATTTCTTCAGCATCTGTTTCGTCGCGCGGTTTGCCGATGATTTCGCCATCGAGATCGAGAGTGGTATCGGCGGCCAGAACGGGACGGACGACCAACGGCCGTTGCGCGAGCAGGCCGACCCCAAACGCGGCCTTGGCGCGCGCTACGCGTTGTACATAAGCTTCGGGTGTTTCGCCCGCAAGCCAGGACTCGTTTACTTCCTCGTCTTCGCGCGGTTCGGTTCTAAATAAAAGCAAGTCGAAGCGCACGCCGATCTGGGTCAGCAACTCACGTCGGCGCGGACTTCTGGAGGCGAGGTAAATACGGGGATCCATCATGACTGAACAGTTGAAATTGCGGGGTATTCAAGAATAGCTTCAGTCGCGATGATAGGGGTGGCCCTTTATCACGCTGGCCGCTCGATACAGCGCCTCGGCAAGAATCACCCGGACAAGGGCGTGCGGCAGGGTCAGGCTCGAAAGTCGCAGGATTTCGTTGGCGCTGCCTTTAATCCGGGTATCGAGCCCGTCAGGGCCGCCGATGATGAACGCAACATCCCTGCCAC
>JAIPCF010000136.1 GCA_021738385.1 Sulfuritalea sp.
CCACGGGCAAACCCTGGGGCGCCGATTTCCCGGTGGTTACCGTCGAGGACTGGGTCGAGTCACAGGCCCGGCTCGCCGATGAACTCGGCATCGATGCCTGGGCGGCGGTGATGGGCGGCTCGCTGGGGGGCATGCAGGCACTGCAGTGGTCGCTGAGCTTTCCTGATCGTATCCGCCACGCCCTGGTCATCGCTGCTGCGCCCAAGCTATCAGCCGAGAATATCGCTTTCAACGAAGTCGCCCGCCAGGCGATTCTCACCGATCCGGATTTTCACGACGGCCATTACTACGAACACGGAGTCGTCCCGCTGCGCGGCTTGCGTCTGGCCCGCATGCTTGGCCACATCACCTATCTCTCCGACGATCAGATGGCCGAAAAATTCGGCCGTCGCCTGCGTGCCGGCGCCGGCAGTTATGGCTTCGACGTCGAATTCGAGATTGAGTCCTACTTGCGTTACCAGGGAGACAAGTTTGCCGGCGTGTTCGACGCCAATACTTATCTGCGCATGACCCGGGCGCTGGACTATTTCGATCCGGCGCTGGATTTTGAAGACAATCTGGCACATGCGCTGGCTCGCGCCCGAGCAAAATTTTTGATTGTCGCCTTCTCAACCGACTGGCGCTTCTCGCCCGGACGCTCACGCGAGATGGTTCATGCGCTGGTGCATAACGGTCAAGCGGTGGCCTACGCCGAAATCGACAGCGCCCACGGCCACGACTCTTTCCTGATGGACGAGCCGCACTACCACGCCATTATTGATACTTACATGAAGCAGATACCGCTATGAACCAGATCCCCGAACGCGCCGATTTCGATCTCATCGCAAGCTGGGTGCAACCCGGAGAGCGGGTACTCGATCTGGGGTGTGGCGATGGCTCGCTGCTCAAACGCCTGATTGCAGAACGCGGTGCCAAGGGTTATGGCGTCGAACTCGAACACGCCGAAGTGCTTGCCGCAATCGCCAACGGTATCAACGTGGTTCAGGGCAACCTGGAACAGGGTCTGGCCGGCTTCGATGACGGCACCTTCAATCACGTAGTACTCTCGCGTACCCTGCAAACCGTGCGCCACACCGAGCGCATTCTGAGTGAAATGCTGCGCGTCGGGCGCGAGGCGGTGGTGAGTTTTCCCAACTTCGCCTACTGGAAAAACCGCATGTCGGTCATGGGCGGACGCATGCCCGTATCTGAAGACCTGCCCTACGAATGGTTTGACACACCGAACCTGCGCTTCTTCACGCTGCTCGATTTCGAATCGCTATGTCAAAAAATGGACCTGAACATTCGCGAGCGTCAGGTACTCGATGAAGCGGGCCAACTGGTGCTTGAAGAGCCCAATTTTCTCGGCAGCCTTGCGGTTTACCGACTCGGGCGCTAAGCGCCGCGAGTACCCCTTCACTCAGGAGTCTGTCTTGACTTCGGCGGTTGCAGGAGTGGCGGTTTCGGTCGTTTCCGGAGTTTCCGGAGTTTCCGAATTTGCTGTGGCGCCGGCCTTGCGCAGACGCTTTTCTTCTTTCTTGGCCTTCTTCGCCAAGTCTCTTTGACGCTTTTCAAACGAGTAATTGGGTTTCGCCATCGGTTACCTCTGTCAAAAAATCGGTATAAATCTGAATACCCCGATTGTACGGCACCCTCCTGGTCTTGCCTAACCCTGAACCGGAACTGATGAAGCCAAAACCCGACAAAAGAGCAATCGGCGATGACGTCTCAAAATGAAGTCAGCCACGTCTTACCGTAATCCGAACTGCGCACACGCAGTGATTTCCCATCCCGGAGCGCTGTGGAGCGAACCACAAAGGAGATTTCACCGGTTGCAGCGACTTGCAAGTCGTCGTACTTGGGAGCGCGCTCACCGATGAAATCATAGTGACGACAATCCAGCTTTCCCTTGGGCTTGCACGTATCCGGTTTATCGGCGGGAACTATCAGATCTTGGGCAATGGAGACGGGACGCCAGGCACGAAAATGACCACAGGCATCGAAGCTTACGTTTACCCCATTGCCGAGCCAGACCAGTATCCGGTCGTCTATCACTCGATAATTTGCTCCCTCGCGCTCGGCCAGATCCGCGGCGCTCTTCGAACCGATTGCAGCCCCGTTTCCGAGTGAGATCCAACCCGCGTCCTGGGTCTTGTTGGCCGGAAAATCTCTTGTTTGCGACGAAGCGCATTGAACGCGAAACACTTCGCCGGAATAGTGAAGCGGAAGATCTTCAAAATAGCGGACCAGTTTGATTCGCATTTGCGGACCCTGGTAAATCATCGCTTCGTCGAGTTTGCGTGTGTCCGGCATACACCCGAGCAGCACAACAGGCACCCATACCCAAATGGCCAAGCGGGGAAAGCGAAAAATTGATCGCTGGAGTTTCATGGTTTCCTGATCCAGGAAGAGCGACTCGCAGTATCGCGAAAAGTTTCAGCACGCTGGGAATTCGATTCTGTGGAACGGTACCGCGGGCAGCATTCATCAATTGTCTGTTCATTCATCGGTACTCACCGCTAGAATCGATTTGCAGGAACACCCTAACAGGAGAACTTTCATGCCATCACTGCCATCCCGCCTCTGCCTCGCGACGTTTGTCGCAGGCGTATCACTGAGTGCCCTTGCAGGTCCGATGTCGCCGGTCGGTGCCTGGAACACCATCGACGATGAAACCAAGAAGCCCAAATCTGTTGTCCGCATCACCGAAAAAGATGGCGTGATCTCGGGAACGGTGGAAAAGATTGTCGATCCGGCCAAGCAGAATTCCAAATGCGACAAGTGCGCTGACGATGATCCGCGCAAGGGCAAGCCGGTGATCGGCATGACCATCCTCACCGGGCTCAAAAAAACAGAAGGCAATACATGGGAAGGCGGCAGGATTCTGGATCCAAACAACGGCTCGACCTATAACGCCAAAGTGACCATGATCGATGGTGGCAAAAAATTGGAAATGCGCGGCTCCATCCTCTTTATCGGCCGTACCCAGACCTGGATTCGCGTCGAGTAGTTACTCGGGTCCCGCTTGATCAGCGGGACCGCTTCAGGGGAATTTTGCGGCTAGTCGCCGTGCCGGTGGGCAGAGCTCTGTCCCCGGCAGGCAAGGCTCGCCATCGCTTTCGCTATGGGAACCTTTGAGGCCTCAGGCCTTCAGCACTGCTCCCACGGCAGGCCGTCAAAGCGCCAACCATTCATCGAGCCACGATGGTGGGTATCATCGAGTTCACCCTCGAAACCATGCAGGACATTAAACACGCGAGTGAAACCAGCCGCTTCGAGCGCATGGCCGGCATCAACCGAACGATTGCCGCTGCGGCAGATCAGCACAATGGGACGATCACCCGAGTGGCCGGCGAGCTTTTTCACTTCACCGACGAAGTGAGGATTGACCTCCCAGTCGGGGCCATCGTTCCAGGATACGTGACTGACGCCGGCGGGATGCCCAACGAAGAAAAACTCCATTTCGCTGCGGCAGTCGATGAACAAAGCCTTGGGATTGTCATGCAGGTACTGGGCAGCTTCCTTTGGGGTCAAATGCTTCATGGAAGATCTCCTTTTCGTGGCCGGCCATTCTAGCGCAGCGGCGCCGGCGACCGGAATGGCTGACGTGTTGTTGTCGCGCCGCTGTCTTATAGTAAAGCCATGATTGCGCTGATCCACGTATTGATGGTCCTTGCCCTTGCGCTGGGCCTGAATGGCTGTGCCGGGCTGGGGTCGTCCGCACTGCAACCCGGCGTCACCAGTGCCAGTGAAATTCGCGAGCACCTCGGTGCGCCTGTGGCGGAATGGCCGAACAGCGACGGCAGCATGCGCTGGGAGTACCCGACAGGGCCGGCCGGTACGCGGTGCTGGATGCTGACCCTGGGCGCCGACGGCGTGCTGCAAAAAGCCGAGCAGGTATTAACCGAAGAAAACTTCGCACGCGTTGAAAAAGGCTGGCACACCGGCCAGGTGCGCCGCCTGCTAGGCAAGCCCGCCGGTATCGACGAGTTTCCGCGCATGCCGGAAATCGTTTGGGAGTGGCGCGTTCAGCCCATGATTCCCGGCCAAATTGCCTTCTTCCATGTACATTTTTCGCCTGAAGGCATTGTCACGCGCACTTCGCGACGGGAGGAAACTCCTGATGATTATTACGGTCTATGGTTCGGCTTTCCGCGCGGAATGCTGACACCCCACTGAAATTCTCAAGGAGATTCATTTGCCATTTCTGTCATTTGCCCGACTTCTGATTGTCGTCACCCTGCTGGCTGTAACCGGTCTCGCCAGCGCCGAACCGGACATGAGTGCTCCGAATGCCGCCGCTGCGGTAGCCGCCGGCAAGATCACGCTGATCGACATTCGCACTCCACCGGAATGGAAACAGACAGGCGTCGCCACCGGCGCCAGGCGTGTGAATATGCTTCATCCGCAAGGCGCGCCGGGCTTCGTCAATCAATTGCTGACGGAAGTCAATGGCGACAAAAATGCGCCGATCGCACTGATCTGTCGCACCGGCAACCGCACCACCCAAGTGCAGCGCTATTTGCAGAGCGTCGGTTTCACTCAGGTGTACAACGTCAAGGAAGGCATGGCCGGCAGCGCCGCCGGCCCGGGCTGGATCAAGCGCGGACTGGCAATCGAGACCTGTACGGCACCCTGCTGAAGCACTCCTCCCGGAGCCTCGTGCCAGGCGCTGCCGCGAGCGCGGTATAATCCGCCCTCGCTTTCGAGGAGCGCTGCAAGGTAACCGGCCGCAGGCCGACACCCTAGGCTCGGAGCTTGTTTCACAACGGCGCTCACCTAACCTTGAATACCATCGGGGCAAAAGGTGAGCCGAAACGCAGCGAAGCTCTCCACCCCGATGATGGACTGGAGAGACGCATGGCCCCAACTTCCCGCCCGCAAGCCGACCGCAGCAATGAATTGCGTGAATTGCTCACGCAACGCATCCTGATTCTCGATGGTGCCATGGGTACCATGGTGCAACGTCGCGGCCTGGTTGAGGCCGACTATCGAGGGGCGCGATTCGCCGACTACGGCAAGGATCTCAAGGGCAACAACGATCTGCTCTCGATCACTCAGCCAGACGTGATCGACGCCATCCATGCCGACTACCTCGAGGCCGGCGCCGACATCATCGAGACCAACACCTTCAACTCGACACGCGTCTCGCAGGCGGATTATGGTCTTTCCGATCTGGCTTTTGAACTGAACGTGGCCTCGGCCCGGCTGGCGCGCACAACCGCCGACCGCTATTCCACCGCCGACAAGCCGCGCTTCGTCGCTGGCGTGCTGGGCCCGACTTCGCGCACGGCCTCGCTCTCGCCGGATGTCAATGATCCCGGCGCGCGCAACATCACTTTCGATGCGCTGGTGGCCGACTACGTCGAGGCCGCACGCGGCCTGACCGAGGGCGGCGCCGACATCCTGTTGGTGGAAACCGTCTTCGACACGCTCAATGCCAAGGCGGCGCTGTTCGCCATCGAAAAGTTTTTCGACGAAGCCGGTCGGCGCTGGCCGATCATGATCTCGGGTACCATCACCGACGCCTCCGGGCGCACGCTGTCGGGCCAGACCGCCGAGGCGTTCTGGAATTCGCTGCGCCATGCGCGGCCAATTTCCTTCGGTCTCAATTGCGCGCTCGGCGCCAAGGAATTGCGCCAGCACGTCGAGGAATTATCGCGCCTCTGCGATTGCTTTGTCTCTGCCCATCCCAACGCGGGCCTGCCGAATGCCTTCGGCGGCTACGATGAAACGCCGCAGATGCTGGCCGACGAAATTGCTGAGTGGGGAAAATCCGGCATCATCAACATTGCCGGCGGCTGTTGCGGTACCTCGCCCGATCACATCCGCGCGATCGCCGAAGCACTCAAAAGTGCCCGGCCACGCCGTCCCGCCAGAACCGACTTTTCTTTACGTTTGTCGGGCCTCGAAGCCTTTAACGTCAACAACGACAGCCTGTTCGTGAACGTCGGCGAACGCACCAACGTTACCGGCTCCAAGGCCTTCGCCCGCATGATTCTCGAAGGCCGCTTCGACGACGCGCTGGCCGTCGCCCGCCAGCAGGTGGAAAACGGCGCGCAGGTGGTCGACATCAACATGGACGAGGCCATGCTCGATTCGCAGGCGGCGATGGTGCGCTTCCTGCATCTGGTCGGTTCCGAGCCGGACATCTGCAAAGTACCGCTGATGCTCGACAGCTCGAAATGGGAGGTGATCGAGGCCGGCCTGAAATGCATCCAGGGCAAGGGCATCGTCAATTCGATATCAATGAAGGAAGGCGAGGCGAGGTTTCTCGAGCAGGCGCGACTGGCGCGACGCTACGGAGCTGCGGTGATCGTCATGGCATTCGACGAGCAGGGTCAGGCCGACACTTATCAACGCAAGATCGACATCTGCAAGCGCGCCTACGAAGTGCTGGTGGCCGACGGCTTTCCTGCCGAGGACATCATTTTTGATCCGAACATTTTCGCCATCGCCACCGGCATCCCCGAGCATGACAACTACGCGGTGGATTTCATCAACGCGGTGCGCTGGATCAAGGACAACCTGCCACATGCGCGCACCTCGGGCGGCGTTTCCAACGTCTCGTTTTCCTTTCGCGGCAACGACGCGATGCGTGAGGCGATCCATACCGTCTTCCTCTATCACGCGGTCAAGGCCGGCTTCACCATGGGCATCGTCAACGCCGGGCAACTCGGCGTGTATGACGATCTTGCGCCGGAGCTGCGCGAGGCGGTGGAAGACGTGGTGCTCAACAGAAGAGTCGGCGCTGGCGACACGCTGATCGAACTCGCAACGCGGGTCAAAGGCCAGGCCAGAGAACAAATCGTCGACCTGGCGTGGCGCGAGTGGCCGGTGGACAAACGCCTTGAACATGCGATGGTCAAGGGCATTACCGAATACGTCGTGGCCGACACCGAGGAATGCCGCGCGGCTTTGTTTGCCGAGGGCAAGCCGCCGCTGTCGGTGATCGAAGGCCCATTGATGAACGGCATGAACGTGGTCGGCGACCTGTTCGGCGCCGGCAAGATGTTTTTGCCGCAAGTGGTGAAGTCGGCACGCGTGATGAAGCAGGCGGTGGCGCATCTGATCCCCTACATAGAAGAAGAAAAGCGACGCACCGGCAGCACCTCCAAGGGCCGCATCGTGGTCGCCACGGTGAAGGGCGATGTTCATGACATCGGCAAGAACATCGTCGGTGTGGTGCTAGGTTGCAACGGCTACGACGTCATCGACCTCGGTGTAATGGTGCCGGCCGACAAGATTCTCAGCGCCGCAAAAGAGCATGGCGCGCAGGCCATCGGCCTGTCAGGACTGATCACGCCTTCGCTCGAGGAGATGAGCCACATCGCCAGCGAGATGCAACGTCAGGGCTTTGGTGACGGAAATGCGCTGCCGCTGCTGATCGGTGGTGCGACGACATCGCGCGCGCACACCGCGATCAAGATCGCGCCGAACTACGCCGGGCCGGTGGTGTATGTGCCGGACGCCTCGCGCGCCGTCGGTGTGGTGACCAAGCTGCTGTCGATCGACATGCGGGACAGCTATGTCGAAGAAGTCGCCGCCGATTACGAGAAAGTGCGCGGCCAGCATGCTGCCAAGAAAGGCGTGCCGCTATTGCCCCTGGAAGCCGCGCGCGCCAATCGCCCCAAGCTCAGCTACGCACCGGTGAAGCCACGGCAAATGGGCGTGACGGTGCTGCGCGACCTCGATCTGGCGGTGCTGGCCGAATACATCGACTGGAGCCCCTTCTTCCAGACCTGGGATCTGGCCGGCTCATATCCGAAGATCCTCGACGATGCCGTGGTCGGCGAAGCGGCGCGCAATGTTTTCAGCGACGGCAAAGCCATGCTGCAACAATTGATCGCGGAAAAATGGCTGCGCGCCAACGCGGTGTTCGGCCTGTTCCCGGCCAATGCCGCGGGCGACGACATCGTGTTTTACAGCGATGAGACGCGCGCGACGCCATTGATGAACTGGCACGGATTGCGCCAGCAGCAGGAACGTCCGGCGGGCAAGCCGCATCAATGCCTGGCGGATTTCGTCGCGCCCGCAAAACTCGGCGCTGGCGATACGGCGCCTGCCGCAATTGCCGATTACGCTGGCGCCTTCGCCGTCACCGCCGGCATCGGCATCGAGGCCAAGCTCGCAGAATTCGAGGCGCAGCACGATGATTATCGCGCGATCATGTTGAAATCCATCGCCGACCGGCTGGCTGAGGCTGCTGCCGAATGGCTGCACCACGAAGTACGCACTCACTATTGGAGCTATGCGGCGAACGAAGATCTCGACACGGCGGCGCTGATCGACGAGAAATATCAGGGAATCCGCCCGGCGCCCGGCTACCCCGCCTGCCCCGATCACACCTCGAAGGCCGCGCTTTTCGATCTGCTCGACGCACCGAAGAACGCCGGCATGGCCCTCACCGAAAGCTACGCCATGACACCGGCCGCGTCGGTCGCCGGTTTTTATCTGGCACATCCCGAGGCGCGTTATTTCGCCATCACAAAAATCGATCGTGATCAGTTGCAGGATTGGGCTGATCGGTGTGGAATGACTCTCCGAGAAGCCGAAAAATGGCTCGCCCCACTTT
>JAIPCF010000137.1 GCA_021738385.1 Sulfuritalea sp.
CCGAAGGACCTTTTGGCGACCATACCGGCTATTACAACGAGATCGCCGAGTTTCCGGTATTCACCATCGAGCGCATCACCATGAGGCGCGACCCGATTTATCACTCCACTTATACCGGCAAACCGCCGGACGAGCCGGCCATGCTCGGCTTGGCACTCAATGAAGTCTTTGTACCGCTGTTGCAAAAACAATTTCCCGAGATTATTGATTTTTACCTGCCGCCCGAAGGCTGCTCCTACCGGATGGCGGTGGTCAGTATCAAGAAACAGTATCCGGGTCACGCCAAGCGCGTGATGTTCGGCATCTGGAGTTTTCTGCGCCAGTTCATGTACACCAAATTCATCATCGTCACCGATGACGATGTTGATATACGTTCCTGGCCGGAGGTCATTTGGGCGCTTACCACTCGGGTCGATGCCGCGCGGGATACACTGATTGCCGAGAACACGCCCATTGATTACCTTGATTTCGCTTCACCGGTGGCTAGTCTTGGTAGCAAAATGGGCATCGATGCGACCAATAAGTGGCCAGGCGAAACGACCCGCGAATGGGGAAGGCCGATTGCCATGGACCCAGCCGTGATGAAGCGCATAGATGCGCTATGGCAAGAACTGGGATTGTAGGAGAGAGATATGAACGAATCAGAAACCGTTCCAGCACAAAACCACACAGGGCTGCCGGTGGATTTGCAGTTGGAAGGTCCGCGTGCCTGGTGCCACGTGATGTACGGGCTGCACGCGATATCGGCAGCGTCCGGCATACTCAGTTCGGCAACCATCGTCGGAGCATTTGTTTTCGGCTGGCCATCGATTATCGCCGTGATCATCAATTACGTTACCCGCGACAAAGTGCGCGATACCTGGCTGGCAACACACTGGCGCTGGCAACTGCGCAGTTTCTGGTTCGCCGCGCTTTGGCTATTGGTGGCAGGCCTGCTGGCCTTCACCTTGATCGGCATTCCGGCGGCAATCATGGTCGTCGTCGGTACCGGGCTTTGGGTGCTTTACCGGGTAATACGCGGTTGGATGGCATTGCTGGACAGGCGCGCCATGCCGGTGCCGGAGGCCTGATCCGCCTTCGATCCTGCCTCCGGCCGGACCGAGGGCATTACGGGCGCGGTTTTGGGTTTGATCGATACTCATGAGTCGACACTCTCTCGTTGCCTGCCTTGAGTGCGACCTGTTGCATCGCCGAATCAGCCTGCCGCCCGGTGGTGAAGCGCGCTGCGTGCGCTGTCGGGCGCTGCTCTATCGGGTTGGCCGGCCGGATGCCAATGAGCGTGCCTTGGCCTTGGCGCTGGCGGCCTGCATCGTATTGATCGTGGCCAATGTTTTCCCCATCGTCGGCTTGGAGGTAAAAGGCGTGCACAACAGTGCGACGCTTTTCAGCGCCGTGCAGTCGCTGTGGGAGGACAAGGCGCAAGCGGTCGCGGTGCTGGTATTTGTCACAACGATTTTTGTTCCGGTAGCCGAGCTGGCCGGCCTGATATGGGTGCTTGCGGCATTGCGTTTCGGCATCCGAAATTGGGGCGCAGTGCCCGTACTCCACTTCATAGAAAGCGTGAAGCCCTGGGGCATGGTCGAAGTCTTCATGCTCGGGGTGATGGTGTCGCTGGTCAAGCTGGCGCATATCGCGACCGTCGAGCCAGGTGTGGCACTGTTTTCATTTGCGGCATTGATGGCACTGATTGCCGCCGCTGCCGCTGTTTTTGATGCCGATGCTGCCTGGCAGCAGTTGGAGGCCCCGCAGTGAGGACGACTGCTGCACCGACAGCGGCGCGCATGGGTCTGCTGGTCTGCGAGGTGTGCCGACTGGTCAGCCGCGCGCCAGCGCCGGGCAGCGATGCACACTGCCCTCGCTGTGGAGCGATGCTGCATCAGCGAAAGCCGGCCAGCCTGGCACGCACCTGGGCTTTTCTGCTTACCGCGATGATTCTTTATGTGCCAGCCAATATGCTGCCAATCATGGATACCAGCTCGCTATATGGCACCCAGCGTGACACCATTGTTTCCGGTGTCGCCTTTCTATGGACCTCGGGCTCCTTCATCCTGGCAGCCCTGGTGTTTTTCGCCAGTGTGATGGTGCCGCTGGTGAAGATGATTGCGCTGGCTGTATTGGCGGCGTCGGTGCAACTGCGGTCGACGAAGCATCCGCGTACCCGTACCCGCTTGTACCGCATCATCGAGTATGTCGGCCGCTGGTCGATGCTGGATATTTTTGTCGTGACCATGCTGGTGGCGCTGGTTCAGGTCAGCACGCTGGCCACAATCCATGCCGGGCCGGGCGCTGCGGCCTTTGGCGGTGTCGTCGTGTTGACCATGTTCGCCGCCGCGAGTTTTGACCCGCGCCTGATCTGGGACGCCCAAAGAGAGAATTCATGACACAAACACCGCAAATGCCCGATCCCGATATCTTGCCTGAAGCTCGTGCGACCCCGCACCGGCGCTGGTCGCTGCAACTGGTCTGGCTGATTCCGATTGTCGCGGCGGTGATCGGCGGCTGGCTGGCGATCAAGGCCGTGCTTGATCGCGGGCCGCAAGTACGCATCAGTTTTAGCACTGCCGAAGGTCTGGAAGCGGAAAAGACGCGGGTCAAGTATCGCAGCGTGGACATTGGCAGGGTGATCCGTATCGAGTTTTCCGAAGACCGCAACCGGGTTGTCGCCACAGTGGAACTGAGCAAACAGTCGCAGCCGTTTCTGGTCGCCGATACGCGTTTCTGGGTGGTGCGCCCGCGCGTCATCGGCACTCAGGTCACGGGTTTGAGCACGCTGCTGTCGGGGGCTTTCATCAGTATGGATGCCGGCACTTCCACCGAAACGCGGAGCGAGTTTGTTGGCTTGGACGTGCCGCCAATTGTCACCATTGATCTGCCGGGCCGGCACTTTGAGCTGCGCGCGGAAGATCTCGGTTCGCTGGATGTGGGTTCGCCCATCTATTTCCGACGCGTACAGGTCGGCTCCGTCGTGGCTTACAAGCTTGACGCTGATGGCCGAGGAGTGAGCATGCGTATGTTTATCAATGCCCCCTACGACCAGTATGTCAAGGCCGACACACGATTCTGGCAAGCCAGTGGTTTTGATGTCGCACTTGATGCGAACGGTATCAAATTGAATACCGAGTCGATTACCACGATGCTGCTGGGCGGTATTGCCTTTCAGACGCCCAAGGAGTCGGTTCAGGCGCTCCCGGCTGCGGAAAATGCCATTTATGCCCTTTATTCCGATCAAGGCAAGGCGATGCGCCTGCCGGACACTGCCGAAGCGACCTATCACCTGGTGTTCGGTGAGTCTGTGCGAGGATTGTCTGTCGGCGCTCCTGTTGATTTTCGAGGTGTCGTTGTCGGTGAAGTTAGCGCCATCGACATCGAGTTCGACACGGCACAGACCGATGTGCGCGTTCCGGTCGCGGTGCGGCTCTATCCCGAACGGATTCGCGGCAAGGCAAAACCTGGGGCGCCGAATTCCACCGCGTTGATGGATAAATTGGTGGCGCGAGGCCTGCGCGCGCAATTGCGTAATGGCAGTTTGCTCACCGGTCAGCTTTTTGTTGCCCTGGATTTCTTTCCGGATGAACCGAGGGCGGCAGTACGCAAGCGCGCCGGCCGCATTGAGATTCCAACGGTGGCGGGCAGTGTTCAGGAACTTCAAACGCGCGTGCTGGCGCTGGTGCGTAAATTCGAAAAACTGCCGCTGGAAGGTGTGATTGGTGATGCTCGCACGGCCCTGCAGGCCATTGAGAACACGCTGGCGGTCACCGAAAAAGCCGTGGCACGAATAGACCGCGAACTGACTCCGCAGGCGGGGAAAACTTTGGCCGATCTGAGCCGCACGCTTTCGGGCGTGGAAAAAACCGTCGATGGCGCGCTGGCAGAAAATGCGCCGATGCAACGCGATTTGCGCCAGACACTACTTGAAATTTCACGAGCGGCCGAGGCACTGCGCAATCTGGCCGATTACCTGGAACGCAACCCGGGGGCCATTCTGCGTGGTCGAACGGAGGAGTCGGCGAAATGAAATCATGCCGCTTCCCGGTTGCCGCGCTGATCCTGCTGGTCGCACTCGTCGGCTGCGCTGCGCCAGGTAAAACGCACTACCTCACGCTCTTCGTAGCGCCCGCGGCTCAGGCAACTGCGGCTTCCGGTGCGGTCGACTACCGTGTTGCGATCGGTCCCGCCACAGTGCCTGACGTGCTGGACCGCCCGCAAATTGTGTTGAGTGCGCGGCCAGGTCACCACGAATTTTCGGATGCCGAGAACTGGTCGGCACCGCTCAAGCGCGAGATTCCCCGCGTACTGGCCGAGGTGGTTGGGCAGCGCCTGTCCAAGGCGCATGTCAAGGCGTATTCGCAACATGGTGGTCAGGACGCGGATTTTGGCGTGTTGATCGACGTGCTGCGCTTTGAGTCGAGACCGGGTGATTCGATTACGCTCGAGGTCGTGTGGACTGTGCGCGGTCGCGACGGCAAGCGCTTGCACGAAGCGCGTTCGGTCGAAGTCGAGAACGTAGTCGCAGTGGGGACCGCATCCATTGTCAGTGCCCACGCAAAAGCGCTCGTGGCACTGGGTCAAGAGATCGCAGGAGTGGTCGCATCACTTGCCGAGGCAAAACGCTAGCCATTCCATGGCATCTGGCAGACGGCGCCGGGTTTGTGTCCTCGATGTGCGGAAGTCTCTCAGGAAGCGGGACTACTCGTTGCTTCCAGGTATCGCAGTGGGCGTCGCCGGTCCTTGCGTTGCCGCCTCCGTTTCCAGTGCGGCCAATTCGCGCAAGGTCAAGTCACTGACCGAGGATTCGATTGCCAGCCGCATTCGGTCGAGCACTGCCTCGACCGGTTGAGGCGCGGGCAAATGCTCGGGCGAAAGGAATCGATCTTCGCCGGCACCGCGCACGACTTCCAGCACCTGCTTCACCGAGATCTGTTCCAGATCGCGTGACGGCAGGTACACAGGGGGATCGCCACCACTTTGCACCACCAGTTCTTGACGTTCCAATGCATCAAGCACGACCTGCAAGGTATGCACCGGTACGCCAAGCAGACCGGACAACTCCTGCAGTGCCGGCATTGTCTTGCCCGCAAGGAAGCGGCCGGCCACCAGACTCATCACCGACAGACCCAGTCGCTCACGCATCCGGTTGCTCAGCCGCGGCTCACCGCTTTTTGCATACAGGTATTCCGGGCGCTGGATATAAAACGCCACGCTGGCGCCGAAGAGCAGGATCAGCCAGTTCAGATAGAGCCAGATCATGAACAGGATCAATACTGCCAGGCTCGAATAGACCGCCGAATATGTATTTGAGGATGCAACAAACGTGGCGAATGCCCATCCTGCGGATTGCCAGGCAAAACCGCCGACTGCGCCGCCTGCCAGCGCTGGAATGAAGCGGATCCGTGTGTTTGGAATGAACATGTAAACAAACGTAAACGCGGCGCTTACCAGTACATAGGGCACCATCCGGCTCAGGATCTCTACCGATTCGCCGAGCACGCCAATCGCCAGCAGGCCGCGCACTGCCTCAAAGTTCATCACGGACGCGGTGAGACCCAATGCAGAAAAAACCAGAATCGGACCGACCATGAGCACTGTCAGATAGCGACTGAAGCGTTCACCAAGGGCACGAGGGCGTGTAACGTGCCAGATGAAGTTAAGCGACTCCTCGATTTTTTGCATCAGCGACACGGCGGTGTAGAGCAACATTCCGAGTCCGAGCGCGCCGAGCACGCCGACGTTCATGTTGTGAATGAAGCCCACGATGCTGCTTGCAATTTCTTCGCCTTTTTCGCCCAGGGGCGAGAGAAAGTTCAGCAACATCGGCTGGATCTGGTTGTAGACGCCGAATGCCTTGAGTACCGAGAAACTCAGGGCGAGCAAAGGCACGATCGAGAGTAGCGTGGTGTAAACAAGACCCATGGCGCGCAGCGTGATCTGACCGAGCGCGAGATCGCGGCCGAGGACGAGCACGGTACGCACGATTCGCAAGCCTCTTGGCTGCAACGCCGGCCCTGTCCCCTCCTGCGGTCCCCATACAATCTCGTCGAGGCGACTCATCCAGTCCTTGGCGGCGTTCATCTGGCGATCTCCAGTTTCAGTTTCAAGCGAATCAATTTGCTATCGCGGGCTGCGGTCGGATGCCTGCAGGCTTCACTTCGAAAATCGGGGCAACAGTTAGTACGGTCTCATAGTGGCCACACCCACAAGATCATCGGCACGCTGACTGCGACCACGATGGCTTCCAGCACCAGCCCCAGCCGCCAGAAATCACCAAAGTGGAATCCGCCCGGACCCAGGATCAAGGTGTTGTTCTGGTGGCCGATGGGGGTCAGGAAGGCGCAGGAGGCGCCCACCGCGACTGCCATCAGAAAGGCATCGGCATTGACTCCAAGCTGACTCGCGGTGCTGATGGCAATCGGGCACATCACTGCCGCCGTAGCGGCATTGTTCATCAGGTCCGAGAGAAACATGGTTACCACCAGCACCACGAGCAATCCGACAATGGCATGACCTTGGGCGGCGTGGTCCAACAACAGGCGCGCGAGCAGGTCGGCAGTACCTGTCGTCGACATGGCATCAGCCACCGGCAGCATGGCACCCAGCAGTACGACCACCGGCCAGTCGATGGCCGTGTAGATTGAGCGCACCGGAACAATACCAAACGCCACAAATGCCAGTGCCCCGGCGGCGAATGAGATTGCCGCTGGAAGCAAACCGAAGGCGGCGCCACCGACCGCAATAGCCATGATCAGAGAAGCTGTGAGCGCTTGGCCTTTTCTTGGTACCCGGATGTCGCGGGTAGCCAGCGGCAAACATCCAAACTCGGCGGCGAAACCGGAGACTGCTTCGCTTGCCCCTTGCATCAGCAGGACATCGCCGGCCTGAACAGGGGTCGATCGCAGACGCTTGATCGTGCGTTGCCCCTGACGCGATATAGCCAGTAGATTGATGCCGTAGCGGGTGCGCAGTTCGATGTCGGTGGCGGAGCGGTTGACTAATACCGAATTCAGCATTACGACCAGTTCCTGAATCACGATCTCGGCGGGTCGAGTTTTCTCCTTTTCCTCTTCTTCGTTCAATGACTCGATCTTTTCTTTGACCGGGGCGTCGCGATCCGCTGTGAAGTTCTGCTCTTCCGCGTCACGGGGCATTTCTTCATCAAGCGTTAGGCCCAGGCTGGATATGACATCTGCCAGCGACTCAGGTTCAACCTCGATGACAAGAATGTCACCCTCGCGCATTATTCGTCCGGGGTTCGGTGCGGAAATGCGAACGTCGCGACGCACTATGCCGACGATTTGTGCGTCGACTTCATCAAGCATTTTGTCAAGCTCGCGCAGGCTCTTGTTTGCCGCCTTGCTGCCTTCGGCAATCCTGGCCTCGCTGAGATAAGTGCCTGACTCGAAGCTGCCACTATCAGCCTCTTTGCGTGTAGGCACGATGCGCCAGCCGATCAATCCGACAAAGACCACACCAACAAACGCTATGGCGACGCCTACCGGCGCAAAATCGAACATGGCAAAGGTTCCCATGCCCGTCGACGCCCGGTAGCCCGAGACAATCAAATTGGGTGGCGTCCCGATCAGCGTGGTCATCCCGCCCAGAATTGATCCGAAGGCCAATGGCATGAGAATCTTGCCGGCAGGCAGGTTCTGTTTGGCGGCCATCTGCAAGGCGATTGGCATCAACAGCGCCAGCGCGCCAACATTGTTTATGAAGCCCGAGAGTATGGCCGCAAGGCCAATCAGCGTCAGAATACTTGCGGTCGGACCTGCTGAGCTTGGAATGATGCGCTGTGTCAGAGCGGAAACGGCCCCGGTAATCTGCAGCCCATAGCCGAGCACCAGCACGCACGCCACCGTGATCACGGCTGGATGGGCAAACCCGGCAAAAGCCTCTTTGCCGGGCACCAGCCCGGTGATGACGCAGGCCAGCAAAGCACCCATGGCGACCATGTCGTGCCGCCAGCGGCCCCAAAGGAACATGCCCATGGCTGCTACAAGTATGGCGATGATTATTGTTTGGCTGCCGTTCATGGGGGATTATCGAACAGAGTGTTCGCCAATCTTAGCCAAATTGGACAGGTAAAACGCGGGATTGAGCGCCGCCTCTGGTCGATATAGCTGCGAGCAGTGGACTTTTTCACAAGCAGGTACCGGACTAACTTGGCTGCCAAGGTGTGGCTGTCGACCAAAAGACCGCTTTAGGCGAAACAAACTACTTTCAGAAGCGTGCGCCGCGCATACTCCGCATTTTCCCCTACATCTACTGGAATA
>JAIPCF010000138.1 GCA_021738385.1 Sulfuritalea sp.
GACGCTGCCATCGGTACCCATGTTGCCGCCGTGCTTGGCCAAGGCATGGCGAACTTCGGCTACGGTGCGGACCTTGTTGTCGGTGAGGCAATCCACCATCACGCCGGCGCCGTTGGTGCCGTAACCCTCATAGCGGACTTCTTCGTAATTGACACCCTCAAGCTGGCCGGTGCCGCGTTTTATCGCGTTGTCGATATTGTCCTTGGGCAGGCTCTGCGCCTTGGCCTTTTCAATCGCCAGCCGCAGCCTCGGGTTGGCGCCGATATCGCCACCACCCATTTTCGCCGCGACGGTAACTTCTTTGATCAGCTTGGTGAATACCTTGCCCCGCTTGGCGTCCTGACGCCCTTTTCGATGTTGGATATTGGCCCATTTTGAATGTCCGGCCATAGTCATTTCCCTGGTTGCGCGGCTGGTCCGCGATGTCGTTTCGCAGCTTTGTGGGGTTGCTGCGGGCTTGTCACTTAGAATCGCAAATTTTAGCACTCCGGGAACCCGTGCCATGACTCAGCCCCTGCCCATCGCCAAGAGTGGCGATACAGAACTTGTCCTTCTGCCGCAGCTCGTCAATCGCCATGGACTGATTACCGGCGCCACGGGTACTGGCAAAACCGTCACTCTGCAGCGCATCGCAGAACAACTGTCGGCCGCCGGTGTACCGGTGTTTTTGGCCGATGCCAAGGGCGACTTGTCCGGATTGGGCGGTGCCGGGCTTGCCTCCGAGAAGCTGCAAAAACGTCTGGACACAATTGGCGTCACGGACTGGGTGCCTAAAGCCAGTCCGGTGATGTTCTGGGATGTCTTCGGCCAGCGGGATCATGGCGGCCACCCGGTGCGCGCCACGATATCCGACATGGGTCCGCTGCTTTTGGGGCGCCTGCTCAACCTGAACGATACGCAGGGTGGCGTGCTGCAACTGGTGTTCAGGGTGGCCGACGATCAGGGAATGCTGTTGCTGGACCTGAAAGACTTGAGAGCGATGGTGCAGCATGTTGGCGAACACGCGGCCGAGTACAAGACGCAGTACGGTAATGTCTCGGCGGCTTCGATCGGCGCCATTCAGCGCAGCTTGCTGACGCTGGAGGAGCAGGGCGGCGACAGTTTCTTCGGCGAACCCATGCTGGACATCGAAGACCTGATGCAAACGCAGGACGGTCGTGGTGTGATCAATATACTTGCGGCCGAAAAGTTGATGAACGCGCCACGTCTATATGGCTGCTTTCTGCTCTGGCTGCTGGCCGAACTGTTCGAGCAGTTGCCCGAAGCCGGCGACCTGCCGAAGCCAAAGCTCGCATTCTTTTTCGACGAAGCCCATCTTCTGTTTGCCGATGCGCCGCCCGCCCTGCTGGAGAAGGTGGAGCAGGTCGTACGCCTGATTCGCTCAAAAGGTGTCGGCGTGTATTTCGTCACGCAGAATCCGCTCGACATTCCCGATACCGTACTTGGTCAACTGGGAAACCGGGTGCAGCATGCGCTGCGCGCCTTTACCCCACGCGATCAGAAGGCAGTCAAGGCAGCGGCAGACACCTTGCGCGCCAATCCCGCCTTCGACGCCGCGTCGGTGATCACTGAACTTGGCGTCGGCGAAGCCCTGGTGTCCTTTCTTGACGAGCAAGGCAGGCCAACGGTGGTCGAACGTGCCATGGTGCTGGCGCCGTCATCACGCATCGGACCGCTGACAGCAGAGGAGCGTCGCGCGCTGATTGCCGCCTCGCCCATTGCCGGACATTACGAACAGGTGCTCGATCGCAAATCGGCCTACGAACAACTCACAGCGGCAACAGCGCAAAAAGTCGGCGCTGGCGACACGGCAAGCGGTGAGGCCGCACCCACCGAAACGGGCGGTGGCGGGTTTTTCGGTGGAATCGGCGACGCTCTGGGCAGCATTATGGGTGGCGGCGGTACGCGAACCGGTTCGCGCGGCCGGCAAACCATGGTGGAAGCGGCGATGTCGAGCACGGTGCGGGCAATCGGCTCTTCGCTCGGTCGCCAGATTGCCCGTGGAATATTGGGATCGATCGTGGGCGGCCGTCGGAAGTGACCGTCACGGCTGACCCACGTGCATCGCATGGCGTTGGCGTGGGTCTGGCCATCCTTGCGGCCTTCGGTTTTTCCTTCAAGGCGATTCTGGTCAAGCTGGCCTATCCCTATGGCGTCGATGCAATTACCTTGCTGGTCTTGCGCATGGCGTTTGCATTACCCATATTCTTGTGGGTCGGTTTCTCGTCATCAAGAAATGCACCAGCCCTCACCCGGCGTGATTGGCTGGCCATCGCTGCGCTGGGCGTGCTTGGCTACTATGGGGCCAGCATTCTCGATTTCTTGGGGCTTCAGTACATTACCGCCGGACTTGAGCGGCTGATTCTTTTTACCTATCCGACGCTGACCCTGTTGCTGGGCGCCGCGTTTTATGGTCGCGCGGTGTCGCGTCGCGAGTGGCTCGCGCTGCTGCTGTGTTACTCGGGTATCGGCGCCGCCTTCGCTCATGACCTGCAATTTGCCGACGACTCAGCCGCGGTCTGGATCGGTGGCGGATTTGTTTTGGCTTCCTCGATCAGCTATGCGCTCTACCTGTCGGGTAGTTCGGGGATGATCGTGCGCCTGGGTGCGGCCAGATTTACCGCATTGGCGATGCTGGTGTCGACTGCGGCCACCGGAGGTCATTTCTTCGCGACGCACTCGCTGGTCTCCCTGGCCCAACCCTGGGCGGTTTACGGACTGGCGGCGGCGATGGGGTTGTTTTGCACAGTGGTCCCGGTATTCGCCCAGTCTGTCGCAATTCGCAGGATCGGTAGCGGGCAGGCGGCGCTGGTTAACATGATCGGTCCGCTGCTGACCATTGCGTTTGCCTGGTTGCTGCTCGACGAGGGTTTCTCCGGCGCGCAGATAGGCGGCGCGGCTCTGGTGATTACAGGAATTGCCATCGTGAGCCGTAGATAGACTCTCAGGGCCGCTACGCACCTATAATCAAAAGATGAGGGGAACATATTCATTCAGAGTCATGAAAATCACGGGCCGTTCCGGAATCCCGGACGCGGTGGCGATACTGTTTGCTTTGCTGG
Organism: Sulfuritalea sp.; assembly: GCA_021738385.1. GTDB lineage: Bacteria > Pseudomonadota > Gammaproteobacteria > Burkholderiales > Rhodocyclaceae > Sulfuritalea. The sequence goes on from JAIPCF010000138.1 coordinate 3,063, forward strand.
CGACAGCGGTCGGTGCGCAGGAAGTTTCGGAGAAAGATTACTTCGACGATCTGCCGGTAGTGCTTTCAGTCAGCCGTCTGGCACAGCCACTGAGCGAGACGCCGGGTTCCGTCACTGTCATCGACAGGGAAACGATTCGACGTTCGGGCGCGCGTGACATAAGCGATCTGTTGCGGCTGGTTCCCGGCTTCGTGGTCGGGCATATCAACGGCGCCAATCCTACTGCCAACTACCACGGCGACTTTGACGCACTGAACCGACGATTGCAAGTGTTTGTAGATGGCCGATCGATCTACTCCACCCTGCTTGCCGGAAATATCAGCCATCCGATGATGGGTTTGGTACTTGACGACATTGAACGCATAGAAGTACTGCGGGGGTCGAACTCGGCGGCTTACGGCGCCAATGCGTTTTCCGGAGTGGTCAATGTGGTGACGCGGACGGCTGCAGACGTACCGCGATTTTCTACCTCGCTTGCGCTGGGCGAGAAGGGTATTGCCGATCGCAGCGTGCGTGCGGCATGGGGCAATGAACGGCTTGCATTACGGCTAACGGCGGCGCGTTCCGGTGACAACGGCTTCGACAACGTCATCGACGACAAACGCGTCGACCAACTTCATTTGCGCGTCGACCTCCATCCATCGAGTGCCGATGACATCATGTTGGCGGCAGGTTCGGTTCGCCATCAGTGGGGTGCGACAGATAGCCTGCGCAGCGAAATCTGGCGCAACGCGTTCGTCCAGGGACAATGGCGCCGCAGAATTGATGCGGACAACGACCTGCGGATTAATGCCAGTTTCGACGAAGAAAAGGCCGTCGACCAGATTTATTACTTCACCTTGGCGGGCGCGCCGCGACCCTACAAGGCCGATGGAACGGGACGGCGGCTGTCACTGGAGGCGGAACATACTGCCCGCTTGTCACCCGCACTGAGGCTGGTTTGGGGTGGGCAGTGGCGTCATGAGGAGGTCCGCTCCTTTAATCTGTTTGCAGTGAGAGAGCCGCAGACAGCTGATTTGCGCCGGCTGTTCGGCAACCTCGAATGGCGCTTGGGCGAGAGGTGGATCATTAACGCAGGCGCGATGTGGGAAGACCACAGCATTGTCGGTCCGCACACGGCGCCACGTATCAGCCTCGCCTATCACGTCCTGCCTGGACATACCCTGCGCATCGGTTCGACTCAGGCCTACCGGATGCCGACCATGTTCGAGCTGCGCGGCAACTGGCAAACGCCAACTCTGGCGGGTTCTCTGGTGAAAGCAAGTGGCGGGATCAAACCTGAGCGGATGGTAGTCAATGAGATCGGCTATATCGGCGAGTTCCGCTCGCTCGGCCTGACGGCCGACCTGCGCGGCTTCGAGGAAAGCGGCAGCAGCGTCGCCCGCTATTTTGGAGGCTACCCAAATGACGTGGTGAACAAGGACCGATACCGCAAGCGCGGTTGGGAGACGCAGCTCCGCTGGAAACCGAGGCCTCAGACCCAGATCCTGCTTAATCACACGGTAATTAGGGTCCGCGCCTGGTCCACCGGTGACACGCACATCAGCGATGAACTGATCGCGCCATCGCATACTTCCAGCTTGGACTGGTTCGAAACTCTGCCGACTGGTTTTGAGTTCGGGTTGTCCTATATCACCTTCGGTGCAATGACTTGGGGGGGCAAGAACGACGTGCTCGACACACAACCCCGGGTCGATCTGCGCCTGGCGCGCCGTTTCAAGATTGGCAGCACGCGGGCAGAAGCAGCACTTGTCACGCAGTCTGTGACCGGCGCCTATCAGGACGGTGATCCCCGGCGCTACTTTCCGCGTCGCGCATTTGCGACCCTGCGGCTGGACTTCTAACCAATGTGGTTTAGATTCATCACATTTCTCGCTACCTCTTGCCTATGTCATATGACATATGAATCAGCTCGCGCGGCGGGGCCGGTTTCGGTATGGGTGGCACTATCCGAAACCGACACTGTGTATGTTGAAGCGGCACAGGCTTTGCGTGCGGAACTGGAGCGAACACAACCCGGAAATCAGGAATGGCGGATAGCGCACTGGAGCAGGTTTGACAAGTCAACCTCAAGACCGCATTGGATCGTTGCCGTGGGCACCGCAGCTCAGCGCAACATGCAGGAGTTGTTTGCCCGAGACACCAAGCCGCCCCCCCTATTATCAATATTGGTACCACGATTAACATTCGAGCGAATAGCCGATCCGGAGCGCCTGCGTGAAGGATCGCTTTCGGCTGTTTTCCTCGACCAGCCGGCATCGCGCCAATTCAATCTGATCCGACTCGCGCTACCCCTTGTCAGTACAGTCGGCTTGCTTGTCGGCGAGACATCGAAAGAACATCTCCCTGCCATCGAGAAAGCAGCAAAAAGCCGTGACTTCGACGTGTTGGTGGCAACAGTTGATCAAGGTGAACTGTTTTCGGCCCTGCAATCGGTGCTGTCAGATGCTGAAGTCCTGCTCGCGCTGCCAGACCCTGGCGTATTCAATAGCCAGACGGCAGCCAATATATTGACGGCGGCATATCGCAGACACGTACCATTGGTCGGCTTTTCTCCGGCTTATGTAAAGGCGGGCGCCTTGCTGGCCTTGTACTCGACCCCGGCGCAGGTAGGCACTCGGGGAGGTGAGTTGCTGAGGCGGGCTCTTACCAATAAATCTTTGCCACCACCGCAGTGGCCAGGCGAGTTTACCGTTAGCGTCAATCCGGACGTCGCGCATTCACTCGGTCTGTCGCTTGACGAAAAGATGCTTGGTGAGCAATTGCGGCGGAGGGAGCGGCCGTGAGAATGAGTTTGCGCACCAGAATGCTGCTGCTTGCCCTGTTGCCTGCGACCCTGGTGGCGGTTTTGCTGACCACGCTGTTTCTGTCGCGTGAAATAGACGATCTCGAGCGGGGCTTGCGCACGCGCGGCACAGCCATTTCCCGGCAAATGGCAACTGCCGCCGAGTTCGGGATTTTTTCAGGACAGCGCGAAACCCTCATTGCTCTGACCGCTGCGGCACGACGTATCGATCCGGATGTCAGCGGCGCCGCCATTGTGGATGAACATGGAACCATCATGGTCCGAAGTGGAATTCTCGATCAGTCACGCTGGCCGGGACTGATTCGCCTTGAAGGTCATCGCCTGGGATCGGAGCTGTTGTTGTTTGTCGAGCCAGTGATGCGCGGCAGCCTGCCGGTGGATGATATCTATGCAGGTGCCGAGGTGAAAAGCACGGCCAATTCAAAATTGATAGGCCATGTCGTTGTCGAGTTTTCGTTACGGGAGGTTTCACGAAAGAGTGAGCAATTGATCGCTGTTGGTGTCTTTATTGCATTACTGGGGGCGGCCATAGGAGGTTGGCTGGCCCATCGAATCGCGAGAGGTGTGACACAGCCCTTGCTCGAGGCCAGCGAAGTGGTCACTCGAATTGGTAAGGGTGATCTGAAGGCGCGCATGGCGACGACTTCGGAGGGACCTTTGAAGTCGTTGGCGATGGGCATCAACGACATGGCCCAACGCGTCGGCATGACGCAGGATGACTTGCACATGCGCATCGCCGAGGCGACAAATGACCTGTTGCAGGAAAAAGAGGCGGCAGAGCATGCGACCATTGCCAAATCGCATTTTCTCGCTGCTGCCAGCCACGATCTGCGGCAACCCCTGCACGCACTCGGTCTTCTGGTTTCGGGATTGGCGCAGTCGAAAGCCGCAAAACAGGAGCCAAAGCTGGTGACGCATATTCAGGCGGCAACCGATACTCTGCAAAATCTCCTGGACGCCATTCTTGATGTTTCGCGTCTGGATGGCGGAAACCTGGTGCCCCGCATGAGCAGCTTTTGCCTTGGCGATGTTCTGGAACGGCTGGAGGATGATCTATCGCTGCTGGCCACGCAAAAAAGCCTGCAATTAAAGTTTCGTGCGACCTCGGTTTGGGTACATAGCGACCAAAAAATAGTCGAGCGTATTCTGCAAAACCTGATTGGAAATGCCGTGCGATATACGCAGGCCGGTGGAGTTCTGGTGAGTTGTCGCCGACGCATCGATACGGCACTCGTTGAAGTCTGGGATACCGGTGAAGGAATACCGGAGCACTCACATCAAGAAATCTTCGGCGACTACGTGCAGTTGGGAAATCCTGAACGCGCACGTGCGAAAGGTTTGGGGCTTGGTTTGGCTATTTGTCGCCGACTTGCCGACTTGCTCGACATCCGGATGGGTGTTCGTTCCCGGCCCGGGAGGGGCTCGGTATTCTGGATCGAGTTGCCCATGGTAGAGGGGGCGCCTGAGATAGCAACGAAAGGGGCCGAACATTCCAAGGCTGGACAGGACGCGGATTCTGGTGGTATTTCAGGAAACATTCTGGTGGTCGAGGGTGATGGACTGGTACGCACGGGCATGGAGCAGGCGATTGTGGGTTGGGGCGGAAGTGTGAGGGCGGCCACCAATCGTGACGAGGCGATACGGCTTTGCAAAGAGAGCGACTATGCGCCGGACCTGTCGATTTGCAACCTTCGCTTGCATGACGAAACGGGCGGCATCGCGCTCGCTCAGGAACTTCAGCAACAGTTTCCGCAAATGGCTGTTTTGCTAATCAGCGCCGATGTCAGTGAAGAGGCTCAGGCGGCCGCCCGTCGTGCAGGTTTTGCTCTGCTAAAAGAGCCCGTACCACCCGGACGACTGCGGGCCGCCCTGCATCATTTGCTTGGAGCAAAACGCTAGCGTTCCAAACCCAGTCTTTTGCAGAGCTCTAATGTGAGCCCCGCCTGGTTCATTGAATTTTTTTCAGAGATTCGGGAACTTCGATTTGCTTTAACGGAGTAAGTCAATTATCGACTTCTGTTTTTGCAAGTGCAGTCTACACTCGATTTCGAACTCACTCTCCACACTCCTAGGGAAACACTTATATGGACGCCTCCGGGAGATCAAGTGATTTTTGCATGGTGGTTTGCAGGAAAGGGTCGCAGTCTTATATCCGGCCTGTTGGTGCAGGCGGTAAGCCTGCTGGCCCTGATGGAATTCGCTGACGAGGTCCTCATCTGAACATCGAACTTGAAAGTTCACATTCCCTACCAGGTTATCCTCGTCCCGGTCCTACCTGTTTGCCATCATGTGTTGATCACAAGCGCTCCTTGAAGACGGACTTTGTTTAAATGCTCAGGGTACGTAACTCAAACCCCACAAAACGCTGCCGGGTCATAAGGACGGCCTTTCGC
>JAIPCF010000014.1 GCA_021738385.1 Sulfuritalea sp.
GGACAGGCCTTATGTGATGTATGATCTCTTACATTATTGTAGATTTATGTGAGGCTAGCGATGCAGATTTCCGCTGTAGTGTCTGATGAGACTCACCGTCTTCTGGATTCCACAGTCCAGAAGCGCGGGTTGAAAAAGGGCTTCCTGATCGAAACCGCTTTGCGCCATTATCTTTTGGCCTTGAACGCCGTTCCCGGGGAATTCATTGTGCCGCCGGTGCTTTCGCTTTCACCGGATGGCTGGCAGACGTTGATGTCATCGGCAGAGGACAAGAGCGAGCCGCCGCCGGCGCTGAAGGACCTGATGCGCGATGCTTGAGCTGCGCATGCTGAGCCCGTCCGATGACCGGACGCGGTTTCGCTCGGGCCAGCCGGAACTGGATTTTTTCTTTCACCAATTCGCCGGTCAGAACCAATTCAAGCACCATATCGGGACCACGTATGTGGCGGTCGATGGTGGCTTGGTACTGGGATATGTGACGGTCAGTCCTGCCCATATCGAGCGAGATCACCTTGATGAAGCGGAAAGAAGGCGTTTGCCGTTGTATCCATTGCCCGTGTTGCGCGTTGCCCGCCTGGCAGTGGCTGAATCACAACAAGGCGATGGCGTGGGACGAGCGCTGTTGCGCCTGGTATTTGACCTGGCGATCCGCATGAGTTCGGAATTTGGTTGCATCGGGGTGCTGGTTGACGCCAAACCGGACGCGGAACGCTATTACGCGTCTTTCGGTTTTGTCAGGCTCGATGCGGTGACGGGGGCGGCCTTGTCGCAACCGGTGCCGATGTTCATTGCGATCAATCGCTTGTTGCTTGCTGCCAAGGGCTGATAAGTCAATGAGACAATTCCTGCAAAGTCTGAAGTCCGGCGCTACTGAAGTCGCCGATGTGTCTGGCCCTGCCGCGAGGCGCGGCAAGTTGCTGAACCGCACGCCGTGTCGCCAGCGCCGACTTTCCAGGGACGGGCACCTGTGCCGTCATTGCGAGGAGGCGCAGCCGACGTGGCAATCCAGAAGACGCTGGATCGCCAAGGCCTGCGGCCTCGCGATGAGGGGAGCGGGGGGCGACTTTCGAGGGTATCCGAACAGATCGTCCAAAAATATGTTGCCTGCCACGGCTTAATTGCATAGTATTATGGGCGTTATTCTTAATAACGCCCATAATAATGAGCAGATTTTCCTTACCGATAGAGCCGTCAGAATGGGTCGCCCAACTTGGGCAGCGCATTCGTATTGCGCGGCTTCGGCGGGGCTGGTCGGTCGCTGACCTGGCCAGCAAGGCAGGGATCAACCGCAATACCCTGACGGCACTTGAGATGGGGAAACCTGGCACTGCCGTTGGCGTTTGTTTTACCGTTCTGTGGGCATTGGGCCTCGACACGTCACTGGCGGCTGTTGCCGATCCGGATACTGACCTTCACGGCAAGGCGCTCGAAGCGTCCCGGCGTCCAAAGCGGGCAGGCAAGCCCAGGAAGGATCACGACGATTATGACTTCTGAGCGCGAGGTTTACGTCTATATCCAACTGCCCGGATCCTTGGCGACGGTGCCGGCGGCACTGCTCAGAGTGCATACACTGCCCGACGGTACGCAGGTGGGGCGGTTTCGTTATGGTGATCGTTACCTGCAACGGCCTGAGGCAGTCGCCCTCGATCCGTTTCGCTTGCCGCTGGCCAATCAGGTCGTCGAGTTTACCCAACTCAAAGGCATTCCCGGTGCCGTGCGGGATGCCGGCCCCGATGTCTGGGGCCGGCGGGTGATCGAACACAAGCTTGAGCGGAGTCCTGCCGATCTTCATGAGATCGACTATCTGCTGAATGGTCCGCAGGACGGAGCCGGCTACCTGAGCTTTGGCCTGAAGGCTGAGCCACCCGCACCAAAACGGCATTACAACCGAACGGTCCAGTTGCCCGAACTGATCGCCGCGACCCAGGCCATCGAGGAGGGGCAGCCGATAGCCGTGCATTTGCTCGAACAACTCGATCCCGGTACCAGCATGGGCGGGGCTCGCCCCAAGGCCACGATCGAGGACGAGCAAAATCTTTGGCTCGGCAAGTTTCCTGCAAAAGATGACAGATTCAATCTGCAGCGGGTCGAATTCGCGACCCTCGATCTTGCGCGCCGTTGTGGTCTGAACGTCACGCAGGCACGCCTGCAGTCAGTCGGCGAGAGCGATGTTCTCATGTTGCAGCGCTTTGATCGCCAGTATTGCGAAACCGGGGCTGACAAAGACTATCTGCGTTTTGGCTTGGTCAGCGGGCTGACCGTGCTTGATTGCGGAGACAGTCATCTTGAACGGGAACGCTGGTCGTACCCTCTATTGGCCGACAGTCTGCGCCGATGGTCCGACAAACCGGAAGCCGATTGCGCGGAACTATTCAAGCGGATGGTCTTCAATGCCGCTGTGACCAACAACGACGATCATCCACGCAACCACGCCTTGCTGCGCCGACAGAAAGGGTGGCGGCTGTCGCCAGCGTACGACTTGGTGCCAACTCCCGTCATCAGCCAGGAGCGACGCGATCTTGCGCTGACTGTCGGCCAATACGGTCGCACGGCCAGTATCTACAACCTGCTGTCGCAGGCGGGGCGCTTTGGATTATCGGAAGAAGAAGCTCGCGCTGAAATCAACCGGATGATTGCGGTGGTGCGAAACTGGCGCGAGATATTTTTTACCTGTGACGTGTCGGCCAGGGACATCGACGTCATCGCACCGGCACTATTGCCAGATTGCTTCTTCTTTGAAATATGGCCTGATGGGTGAATCCGGTGCCGCTGCTGCTGGATCGCCACGGCCTTCGGCCTCGCGATGACGAGGGCGGTGGGGCGGCCTCGCGATGACGAGGGGGTGGGGGCGGCCTCGCGATGACGGGTGGGCGGCGTAGAGTGCCGTCCATGAAGCAACCCTGTGCCTCCTTGCTGAACCGAACGCGTTTGCCTCCCGGGTTGCCCCGATTGATTTCCTTGCTGACTGTTTTTCCCATTCGACACCTCCAAAGATATTGTCTACCTTCAAATGTGTCCGGGAAAGCCGGTCTACCTCAATTACAGATGCAAATTACCCCCCTCAGGCGGGTCAATTCTGGTTGTATGTCAACAGCTATCCGAACCAATCGAGTCAACAAAGTGCTCTTTCGAGTCCGTTACGTCCAACCAAGGCAGTTGTCTGTTGGTCGCCGCGACTTTGCCTTGGCAAGAGAAATTGCCTGAGCCGTCATTGCCACTACGATAGCGGATTCCGGAAATTAACGCGCGGCCCGGAATGCACAACACGGATAGATTCTTGCTGGAGAACTAACTGGCGCGCTCGGCGGGGATCGAACCCACAACCCCTGGCTTCGGAGGCCAGTACTCTATCCATTGAGCTACGAGCGCGCTGTGGATCGGCTTGAAGGGCCGAGCCGCATTTTACCGCCACCACCCGCCGGATTGGCTATACTCCGCGAGAAATCCGCCAACCTCACAGGATCACCTTATGTCAGCTTCTACAAACTCAGAATTCAATTTCCAGAAAATCATCGCCTGGGGCCTGATCATCGCCCTCGGCAGCATAGCCTTTGTTCTGCTGGCGATATCGATTGCGCGTATGGCGCAGGGTAACAAGCCGCTCGATCCGGAAGCCGTCAATATGCGCATTGCGCCAGTTGCCGCCGTCAAGCTGGCCGCACCGGCCGCCGCCGCCGGGGCCGCGCGTAGCGGTGAGCAGATTTACAATGCATCCTGTGCTGCCTGCCATAACACCGGGGTCGCCAATGCACCCAAGCTGGGCGACAACGCTGCCTGGGCGCCACGTATCGCCCTGGGCCTTGATGGCCTGCTGAAGTCGGCGATTGCCGGCAAAAACGCCATGCCGCCCAAAGGCGGTTCGGACGCCAGCGATACCGAGTTGGCTAGCACGATTGTTTACCTGGCGAACAAGTCGGGCGCCAGTTTCAAGGAGCCTGCCGCAAAGTAATTTGCATGCGCGGAACCGCGTATGAAAAAGAAAAAGGACCGCTCGCGGTCCTTTTTCTTTTTCAAGGCTTCGCTGAGAGCATCGCCCTCAGTTGTGCCGCCTTGGCGCGCGCGGTGCCGGCATCGGGCACGGTATTGCGTTGGTCTGCTGACCGCTGCGCCGACTCGCCCATCTCAAGAATAAAGCGGGAGACCTCGCGCGGCATCCATTCCCGCCCCTGTTTGCGCCGCTCGCACCAGCTGACCGTCAGGCTGGCCTGGGCGCGGGTGATTCCTACGTACATCAGGCGCCGCTCTTCTTCCATCTTTGCCGGCTCGAGCGAGTCGCGATGCGGCAGCAAGCCCTCTTCAACGCCGACGAGGAATACATGGCGAAATTCGAGCCCCTTCGCAGCGTGCAACGTGGCGAGTTGCACGGCATCCTGCTCGCCTTCATTCTTGTCCAGCATGGACAGCAGTGCGACCGACTGGGCCAGCTCGAGCAGGGTTTTGTTTTCTTCCTCGCCTTTTCTTGCCAGCCACTCGACAAAATCGCAGACATTGGCCCATTTGGTTTGTGCCTCGGGAACATCAAGCGATTCGAACAGCCAGCTTTCGTAGCCGATGGCCTTGATCAAATCACTCAGCACTTCACCGGCCGCTTCTTTGGCTGCACGCGCCTCGATGCGATTGATGAAATCAGCGAACTCGCGCAAAGCAGTGCGTTGCCGGGTGCTGAGTTCGACATCCAGCCCCGGCGCAAATACCGTGGCAAACAGGGACTGGTGGCTGCGCCCCGCTGCGCGCCCGAGCCCTTCCAGCGTGGTGCCGCCGATGCCGCGCTTGGGCGTGGTAACGGCGCGGATGAACGCCGGATCGTCATCCTGATTGGCGAGCAATCGCAGATAGCAGGTGATGTCCTTGATTTCGGCTCGTTCGAAGAAGGATTGCCCGCCCGAGATGACATAAGGAATGCGCTGCGCACGCAGTTGCTGCTCGATGGCCCGCGCCTGATGGTTGCCGCGATACAGAATGGCGTAGTCCGAGAACTTGGTGCGCCGCTCGAAGCGATGCGCGGAAAGCCTTGACGTTACCCACTCGGCCTCGTGATCGCCGTCCCGACAGGTCTGGATATGAATCGCCTCGCCCTGTCCATGCTCGGACCAAAGCTTCTTTTCGAATAGTTTCGGGTTGTTGGCGATCAGCGTATTAGCGGCGGTCAAAATACGGGCGGTGGAGCGGTAGTTCTGCTCCAGCTTGACCACTTTCAAACTCGGATAATCATCCCGCAGCAGCCGCAAGTTTTCACTGTCGGCGCCGCGCCAGGCGTAGATCGATTGATCGTCGTCACCCACGGCAGTAAACGAATCGCGTCCTTGGGTCAGCAGCTGCAGTAGCCGGTACTGGCCGCGATTGGTGTCCTGATACTCGTCCACCAGTAAATGCCAGAGCCGACTGCGCCAGCGCTCGGCAACGTCGTCATGCTCGCTGAAGAGCTTGACCGGCAGGCGGATCAGGTCATCGAAATCCACCGCCTGATAGGCGCGCAGGGTGCGCTCGTAGTCGGCATAGAGTTTTGCCGCGGCTGCCTCGCCTTCGTCGGCGGAACCCTGCAGCGCCGTTTGCGGATCGATCAGCATGTTTTTCCAGAGCGAAATCCGCGATTGCAACGCGCGCAATCGGCCCTTGTCGATGTTGCCCGCGAGTTCCTGAAACAGGGCTGTCGTATCTGCCGAGTCGAGAATTGAAAAACCGCGTTTGAGACCTACGGAAGCGGCTTCCTGTCTCAGGATACGCACGCCAAGCGCGTGAAAGGTGCTGACGATCACCCCTTCGGCGCGATCGCCGATCAGTTTGGCGACGCGTTCCTTCATCTCCTTCGCTGCTTTGTTGGTGAAGGTGATGGCGGCAATTTGCGTCGGCTTGATGCCGTAGTCGTCGACCAGCCACGCAATCTTGTGCGTGATGACGCGCGTCTTGCCGGAACCGGCACCTGCCAGCACCAGCAGTGGCCCCTCAAGATGGCGTACGGCATCGAGTTGGGCGGGATTGAGTTTAACCATGGACGAAAGCACCAGCCGCGCCGCACTACCAGCGCCGACTTTTTGAAATTCAGCGCGGCTTGGCGCGCAATACTCTGCTCAGAAAATACTCAGAAGAGTGCGCCGAACACCTTCTTCGCCAGTCGGCCGGTGGCCTCGGCCGGATTCTGGCGGATGGCCTTTTCTTCTTCGGCGATCATCAGATACAAACCGTCCAGCGTCTTCCGGGTCACATAGTCCTCCAGATGCGCGTCCTGTTCACGCACCAGCCCGAACTTGGCGGCCTTGCCGGCCAGTTGGTCGTATTTCTCTGCCAGCTTGACGCGGGCCATGGCTTTGCGCACGATCGGCTTGAACTTCTCTGCCAACGGCCCTGACGTGGTGCGGCGAAAATACTGCGTCGCCGAATCTTCACCGCCGGAGAGAATCCCCTTGGCATCATCCACCGACATCTTCTTGATGGAATTCACCAGCAGGGTTTTGGCCTGCGGTACTGCCGCTTCTGCGGCGCGATTCATCGCATCGATCAGCTCGTCAGCCTGCTTGTTCATGCCAAAACCGCGCAGCAGGCCTTCAATCTGCTGCACACTTTCCGGCAGGGGAATCTTGACTTTGGGATTGCCGAGAAATCCGTCCGGCTTGCCCAGCAAATCGACAGCCTTGCCGGCACCTTGCGTCAGCGCCTCCTTGAGGCCGCGCCCGGCGTCCCTGCCGGAAATATCTGCCAGCGACAGCGCGCTGGCGGTGGTGGCCAGAAGCATTCCGACGATAAAACTCAGGATGCGGCGCATGGATGATTCTCCCTGATACGAATTTGTTGATGGACACCGCCACCGCCCGCAGGCGGTGGTGAATGAAGCGGCTAGCTTGTTGGCCGCAACTCGCGACGCAGAATCTTGCCCACCGGCGACTTTGGCAGATCGGCGCGGAACTCGATGTACTTCGGCCGCTTGTAGCCGGTGAGCTGCTCCTTGAGGAAATCCTGCAAGGCACTTTCGGTCAGTTCCGGGTCCTTTTTGACAATGAACAGCTTTACCACTTCGCCCGAATGCTCGTCAGGCACACCGATCACCGCAGCTTCCAGCACTCCCGGATGCATCATCGCGACTTCTTCGACTTCGCTTGGGAATACGTTGAATCCCGAGACCAGCACCATGTCTTTCTTGCGGTCGACGATGCGGGTTACGCCCTGCTCATCCATCACACCGACATCGCCCGACTTGAAAAATCCGTCGGCCGTCATGACGTTGGCGGTTTCCTCCGGGCGATTCCAGTAACCGGCCATCACCTGCGGGCCACGAATGCAGATTTCGCCGGATTCGCCGAGCGGCAAATCCTTGCCTTCTTCATCACGAATGGCAATTTCGGTCGAGGGTACTGGCAGGCCGATGGTGCCGGTAAATCCATTGAGGTTGGCCACGTTGCATGTCGCAACCGGTGAGGTTTCCGACAAACCATAGCCTTCGACAATCGCGCTGCCGGTCAGCGCCGACCACTTGTCTGCGACCGCGCGCTGAGTCGCCATGCCGCCGCCGAGACTGATCTTCAGGCTGGAAAAGTCCAGTTTGGCGAATTCCGGGTTGTTTGCCAGCGCGTTGAACAAGGTATTGAGGCAGGGGAATACGTTGAACTTGAAAGTCGACAATTCCTTGACGAAGCCCGGGATGTCGCGCGGGTTGGGAATCAGCAGGTTGCAGGCGCCAATACGCACGCCGATCATGTTGCAGACAGTCAGCGCGAAGATGTGATACAGCGGCAGCGCACAGACAAAATTAATCTGGGTTGAGGTCTGAGCGTCGCTCCGGGTGTCGATTGCCGGCTGCAGCCATTCTTCCACCTGCAGCATGTTGGCGACCACATTCCGGTTCAGCAGCGTGGCGCCTTTCGACACACCCGTGGTGCCGCCCGTGTATTGCAGGAAGGCAACATCGTCTCGTGTACGGGTCGCTGGCTTGAGTGTGAGCGAGCCGCCCTGCGCCACGGCGTCGTTGAAGCGCACCGACCCCGGCAGCGACCACTCGGGCACCATCTTTTTGACCCGGCGCACGACTAAATTGACCAGCGTGCCTTTGAGGCCGCCGAGCAAATCCCCCATCGCGGCCACCACCACGTGCTTCACCGGCGTGTTGGCGATGACTTTTTGCAGCGTCGTGGCGAAGTTTTCGATAATGATGATCGCTTCGGCGCCGCTGTCCTTGAGCTGGTGCTCGAGCTCGCGCGGTGTGTACAGCGGATTGATATTTACCACCACATACCCGGCACGCAGAATGGCAGCGATGCATACCGGGTATTGCATGATGTTGGGCAGCATGATGGCAACGCGCCCGCCAGGTGCGATCCCGCGTGACTGCAACCAGGCGGCGAGGTTGAGCGAATAGGCATCGAGCTGTGCATAGCTGAGCGTCTTGCCCATGCAGATGAAGGCGGTACGCGACGCGTACTTCTTCATGGACTCTTCCAGAACCTGTGACACGGTTTCGTATTGACCGGCATCGATCTCCGCCGGCACACCGGCGGGGTATTGCTTGAGCCACAGCTTTTCCATTCGAAATCTCCTCTGGTTTTGTTGTTAGCCATTATTGCATTAGCCATGGCTTCCGTCAGGACGAAGTCGCGACAACCCGCTTGGAAAGTCTGGCGGCTTCTTTGCAGCCGGTATCGTCATTCGATACCCCGCGAAGCAAAGGCTGCGTCTTTATCCGTCACGCTGTACGCAGGCTCCCATGCGACGCATTCTGGTCGCTCTTTCATTCGGGAGAACCATCATGAAACTGTCACTTCACCACCTGCCGCTGGCCCTTACCGTACTGCTGTCGATGGTCGCTCTGGTCCATGGACCGATCGCCCAACTGAGCAACTACCACGACTTTGCAGATCACAGTGTCGCTTTCGGAGTACCTCACTTCGCAGATGTCGCGTCCAACCTCGGCTTCGCCCTGGTGGCCGCGTGGGGCTGGACCCAGCTTGCTCCGGCGAGTTCTCAAGCCGAGATCGCGCCGGGCTGGGCCGGATATCGGCTGTTCCTGATCGGGCTATTTCTCACGGCGCTGGGCTCTTCCTGGTATCACCTGGCACCGGACAATGCCAGCCTGGTCTGGGATCGACTACCGATTGCCCTGGCCTGTGCCGGCTTGTTGGCTGGTGTCCGCGCCGATACCCAGCGCCGCGACAGCACCCGATTTGCCGCCGGGCTGGCACTCTTCGCCGTGCTCAGTGTCTCCTGGTGGTATGTCACGGAAATGTCGGGCGCAGGCGACCTGCGTCCCTACCTGCTGCTTCAAGGCCTACCGATACTGCTGATCCCTCTCTGGCAATGGATTTACGATGCTCCACGCGCCGATCGGTTAGCCTTTGGCGGAGCACTGGCGCTCTACATCCTGGCCAAACTGGTCGAACTCAACGACCATCAGATCGCTGCCGCTCTCGGTTCAATCAGTGGCCATACGCTGAAACACTTGATCGCCACGGGTGCGGCCGCATTGATCGTGGTGCGGCTTGCCAGCCGCGTTCCTCAAGCTCCAGCGCAGAAACCACTGGCGAATCCGGCGCTTGATCGCGCGGTCTGAGCAGCTTGCGCGGCGCGGCTCAGGTCAGGGAGTGCGCCGCTGCATGTCGGCCAGCGCCGCCATCAGCCATGAACGCATGCCAATAACAATTGTGTAGGGCTGACGCTGGCTGGCCGGAAGTTTCTGGTCGGCCAGATGCTGGTTGGAGAAGTCCTGACCGACACGCATCAGGCGCTCGCGAAATGAGTTGGCCAGACCGCGGCCGATTTCGCCATGGACCACCATCAGCATTTCCGACTCGCCATCGAAGCCACCGGCAAAGTAATCATGTAGCACCTCCTTGCGGAAGAATTCCATCACTGGCCCCTGCGGCAACCAACGAAAACCCTTGGCCACTTTGAGCCGATAGCGGTTGCCAGGGCGCAGATCGATGATGCCGATTCGATCCAGCTGCGTCAGCGCCCGCACCAGCTTGGCTTCGGTCAGTTCGTAGGTGGCAAGTATCTCCTCGGCGGGTACCTGACTCATGACACTGATCGCCACCACCAATAGCGTACGGTCGGCCACCACGGCTTTTTCCTGCGCCAGGGTCAGCTCCAGCATCAAGGGCTGGGTGTCGGCGACGCGACGCGCGAGGTCGGCGAAATCCATGTTGATGATGCGGCAGATATCGTCGATGCGCGATACCGGCATGTCGCCGCCCTTGGAAAACATTCGCTTGACGCTCGATTCAGCCATGCCGAGGCGAGAAGCCAGCGTGGCGTAAGTGACACCTGCGGCCTTGAGTTCGGCTTTGAGCAGGGTGATCAGGTCGGCAGTGGTGCTCATCGCAACTGGATATCCTCAAAATAGTATCCGCATACGATACTACAAGTGGCAAATGAGGACACATTGGCGCGTTTGCTTGTACTGCCTTTCAGCCGTGTTCATGATGAGTCCGTCATTCGACAAAACACAAAGGAGAACATCATGGAAAACACGATACGCATTGTTCAACGCGACACCGGTGCCTGGCGCTTGCAGGTGTGGATTTCCTTCGGCCTCGCGGTGCTGGTCTGCGGCGTCGGCCTGGCCTGGCTGCCGGGCGCCGATCTCGACCGCGCGTTCATGGTCATGGGCTATTTCTTCTGTCTCTCGGCAGCTTTTGCCTTGTCCAAATATGTACGCGACAACGCGCTTGCGCAGTCAGACACGCCAATGTGGTCGCTGGTGGTCTGGAGCGGTTTCGCGCTGGCCATGGCGCTCACCGCCTGGGGTCTGTTTCGCATGGAAATCAATCCGACCTGGAAGGCTTACTTGCTAGTGAGCTGGCTCTACCTGATCTCGTCGGCCTTCACCCTGGCAAAGACGCTGCGCGACGCCTATGAGGCCGACCGTCTGGAAAGCAACCAGGATGCTCCGCAGTCGCTGTCCGCCTCCGCGATCGCCACGCAGCAAGCGATTCCTGTCGCCAAGGCAGCAGCAATTCCGGTGGCAAACGTCGCCACCGACCAATAAGCCGATCTTCGACCAAGGAGAATCAAATGACACACTCGACATCCCGCCGCAGCACTCTGAGCAAACTCTCGGCGCTGTTGCTCGCCCCCGCTGTCGCGTTACTGGCGACCCCAGCCAGGGCCCATGGTGGCGCGTCCGAAGCCAGCGCTGCATCCAGTCTCGCCCTCTCCATGCCGGTGGCTGCGCTCAGCATTGCACCAATGATGATTCTCGGCGCCGGCGCCGTGCTCACCGTAGTCGCGGTGGAAGCCTCGGCCAGCGGCACTGTGTGGGTGTTGCGGCGCGCTTCAGACGGCGTTACCGCGAGCCTGCAGTTCTCGGGTGAAGTGGTGGCGGCGTCTGCCGTGGTGACCGGCACCGCGGTTTCGGTGACGGTGATCGCCGCCGGCTGGCTGCTCTCGGTTGCCGGTGAAGTTCTCTGCCTGGTGCCCAATGCCTTGGGCGAATCGCTGCTCTACAACGAAAGGATACAGTGATGAGCGCCCTTGCCCAACTGGCGAGCAGCCTGTGTCGCACCCTGCTCAAAGCCGTGCTGAGCGTGCTGACCCTGGCGACTCTTTCTGCAGTCGCCGTGACGTCGTCTCCGGCCCTGGCCGGACAGACTTGCGAAACGAATCGGCCCAGTCTCGAATCCATGAAACGCGATCTCGCGCTGGCGGCCAGCGTCGCCGAGCAGCTCGACGAACTGGCTCAGCGCCGAGGCGCCGAGGTACTGCTGATTGCCCGTGCCGGGCAAGATCTCAAACAGTACGGCCTGCGCTATTCACACCTGGGCATTGCCTATCGCGATCAATCGGCGCTCAAGGGTCGCGGCGCCTGGCGTGTGGTGCACAAGCTCAACCAGTGCGGCAGCGATCGCAGCACGCTGTACCGACAGGGCCTCGCGGAGTTCTTCGGTGACGGTCTCTATCTGCATGAGGCCGGCATCGTCGTGCTCAAGACTTCCTTTGCTGCACGGCTGACCGAGCAGCTCAAGGACGACAGCCTGCTCAAGGCACTGCATGAACCGCGCTACAACATGCTGGCTTACCCATGGTCCGGACCCTATCAGCAGAGCAATCAGTGGGCGATCGAAACCCTGGCGCTGCTGATCGATCCGGCGGTCGGTAGCCGCGTCGCGGCACGTGAGTGGTTGCGCCGCCACGACTACCGGCCCAGCACCTTGTACATTTCCTCACTGACACGACTCGGCGCACGCTTGTCGTCCGCGCATATCAGCTTCGATGACCATCCCTTCGGCCGGCGCATGGCGGGAAAGATCGACACCGTCACGGTCGATTCGGTGTTCAGTTGGATGCAGCGGTCGGGCCTGGGTGAAACGCCCTTGCGATTGCACACACGATCACTCGGCGGCCCACAACAACCGAGGGCGACGAACGCTTGATGAGGCTCTGCATCCGCCTTCCACCCATCAATCCTGCGACAATATGACATTGCTGTCGGCGCGCGCGGCATCTCACCAAGCACCGTGCGCACGACCCGCCACGAGGAATCCTACTTATGAGTCATCAATCTGCCCTGCTGCGCAGCCGCCGCTTCGCGCCGCTGTTCATCACCCAATTGCTCGGCGCGCTCAATGACAACGTGCTCAAGAACGCCATGGTCGTACTGCTGACCTTTCAGGCGGCGAGCTGGACCACGTTGAAGCCCGAACTGCTGGCCAATCTGGCGGCGGGCATTTTCATCCTGCCCTTCTTCCTCTTTTCGGCTACTGCCGGACAACTGGCGGACAAGTACGACAAGGCGGCGCTGGCACGCTTCACCAAGCTGCTGGAAATCGGCATCGTGGTGGTGGCCGGAGTGGGCTTTGCGATGCACAGCCTGGAAGTGTTGTTTGCCAGCCTGTTTCTGATGGGTCTGCAGTCTGCCTTGTTCGGCCCGGTCAAGTACGCGATTCTGCCGCAGCACCTTGAAAGTGACGAACTGGTCGGAGGCAATGCCCTGATCGAGGCCGGCACATTTGTCGCGATTCTGGTCGGCACCCTGCTCGGTGGCCTGCTGGCAGGGAGTGAAAGCGGCATGGGTCTGATCACGGTAACGGGTCTGGTCATCGCCGTAGTCGGCTATCTGAGTTCGCGTGCCATTCCCGTCGCCGTACCACCAGCGCCGACTTTGGTGATCGGCCTCAATCCCCTGACCGAGACCTGGCACAATATCCGCTTCGCGCGGGACAACGAGACCGTATTTCTTTCCATCCTCGGCATCTCCTGGTTCTGGCTGTTCGGCGCCCTGTTTCTCGCCCAGTTCCCGGCCTATACCAAGGAAGTGCTGGGCGGCAACGAGACAGCCGTGACTTTGCTGCTTGCCACCTTCACCTTCGGCATCGGCGTCGGCTCGTTGCTATGTGAAAAACTCTCGGCCGGACGCGTCGAACTCGGCTTGGTGCCGCTGGGTTCGATCGGCATGACGCTGTTCGCGCTCGATCTAGCCTTCGCCTCGCCGGCGACCCCTGCTGCAGCACTTGGCGCGATGGCCTTGCTCGAACTCGGATCGACCTGGCGTGTGCTGATCGATCTGGCCCTGCTCGGTGCGTTTGGCGGTCTATTCATTGTCCCGCTCTACGCTCTGGTGCAGCAGCGCTCGAACCCCGAGCATCGCGCCCGCATCATTGCCGCCAACAACATTCTCAACGCCCTGTTCATGGTGGTCGGCGCCGCAGCAGCCGGTGGCCTACTCTCGGCAGGCTTGTCGATTCCTGCCCTGTTCGCAGTGGCGGCAGTCTGCAATGCGGCGGTGGCGCTTTTCATCTACGGCCTGGTGCCCGAGTTCCTGCTGCGCTTTGTAGTCTGGGTACTGATTCACATCGTGTATCGACTGCGCACCAAAGGACTCGACCAAGTGCCCGAAGAAGGCCCGGCGGTAATTGTCTGCAACCATGTCAGCTTCGTCGATGCGCTGGTGATTATGGCCGCCTGCCGCCGTCCGATCCGCTTCGTCATGGATCACGGCATCTTTCGCTGGCCAGTGCTGAATTTCGTGTTCCGCACCAGCAAGGCCATCCCGATTGCCTCGGCCAAGGAAGATCCGGCGATGATGGAAAAAGCCTTCGATGAAGTCGCCCGGGCGCTCGATGCCGGCGATCTGGTCGGCATATTTCCGGAAGGCAAGATCACCGCCGACGGCAACATCAATCCCTTCCGCCCCGGCATCACGCGCATCCTCGCCCGCAACCCGGTGCCCGTGGTGCCGATGGCGCTGCGCGGGCTCTGGGGCAGCTTCTTCTCGCGCAAGGATGGCCCGGCCATGTCGCGCCCGTTTCGTCGCGGTCTGTTCTCGCGCATCGAGCTGGTGACAGGTGCGGTGGTGTTGGCGGCGGAGGCCTTGCCGGAACGGCTGCAGGCGGATGTGGCGGTGTTGCGCGGGGATATGGCGTAGAACATATTGAGCGACAATTCAGAATCACTTTCAACCAGCTGCCTGCCATGACCCCATCCACTCTTTATTACAACGCGAACTGTTCCAAATGCCGCGCTGCTCTGGCCCTGCTGCAGGAAAGGGGAGTCGAGCCTACGCTGGTCGCCTATCTGGAGCAGCCACCAACTCTCGCCGCACTGACAGTACTGCTCAAACAGCTCGGTTTTGCCGATGCCCGGCAATTGATGCGCCCGGGTGAGGCCGAATATGCGGCGCTGGGTCTGGACGATCCGGGCCTGTCGCAGGAGGCGCTACTGGAGGCGCTGGCGAAGCACCCGCGACTCATTGAGCGGCCGGTATTTGTTAATCAGGGTCGCGCGGTGATCGGGCGCCCGCCAGAGAAGGTGCTGGATATTCTTTGAGCCGGGCGCCAGCCGGTTTGAAAGGGTCAAGAACGCCGTATCGCGAGCGCCGACTTTTTGTGGCTCGCTTCAGCTCACGCCTGCGCCGTAGGCCTGCAGATCAGCGTGATAGCTCGAGCGCACCAGCGGCGCCGAGGCGGCGTGGGTAAACCCCATGGCTGTTGCTTCGCGCGCGTACATCGCGAAGATATCGGGATGCACATAGCGCAGCACCGGCAGGTGGTGGCCCGAAGGTGCGAGGTATTGGCCGATGGTGAGCATCTCGACCTCATTGGCGCGCAAATCACGCAGGGTGTCGAGAATCTCGTCGTCGGTTTCACCCAGGCCCACCATCAGCCCCGACTTGGTCGGCACACCCGGCACCCGCGCCCTGAAAGCTTTGAGCAGCTCCAGTGAGTTGGCGTAATCGGCGCCGGGTCGCGCCTGCTTGTAGAGGCGCGGCACGGTTTCCATGTTGTGGTTCATTACGTCGGGCGGTGTCGCAGCGAGGATGTCGAGCGCGATATTGAGCCGCCCGCGAAAGTCCGGTACCAGCACCTCGATTTTTGTACCCGGCGAATACTCGCGAATCTTCGCAATGCAATCGGCGAAATGCTGGGCGCCACCGTCGCGCAGGTCGTCACGATCAACGCTGGTGATCACCACGTATTTGAGTTTCATCGCGGCGACGGTGCGCGCGAGCTTTTCCGGCTCATCGGTGGCCGGTGGCAGAGGCTTGCCGTGGCCAACATCGCAGAAGGGGCAGCGACGGGTGCATAGATCGCCAAGAATCATGAAGGTGGCCGTGCCGTTGCCAAAGCACTCGCCAATGTTGGGGCAGGCGGCTTCTTCACACACCGTATGCAGTTGATGCTCGCGCAGGATCTGCTTGATCTCGCCGAAACGCGCGGCGCTGTTGCCGGCCTTGACGCGAATCCAGGCCGGCTTTTTCAGAACCGTTTCTGCCGGTACGATCTTGATCGGGATGCGTGCGGTCTTGGCCTCGCCGCGCTGTTTGGTCGTCATGGTGTTGTTTTTTCCAGTTGCCGGGTCAGGTGTTCCGCAAGTGCGTCGCCCACTCGCGCAGTATCGCACTCGACGCCGAAATCGCGCAGTTGCGTGACTGCCATTCCCTCATAACCGCAAGGGTTGATTGCGCCATACGGTGTCAGATCCATATCGACGTTGAGTGAAACGCCGTGATAGCTGCAGCCGTGTTTGATGCGCAGACCCAGTGCGGCAATCTTGGCCTGGCCAACATACACGCCCGGTGCGCCCACGCGTCGAGCCGCGTTGATTCCATGGCCCACCAGCACGTCGATGACCGCCTGCTCGATGCGCCGCACCAGCTCGCGCACCATGATTCCGCGTCTACGCAAATCGATCAACAGGTAGACCACGACCTGGCCGGGACCGTGATACGTGATCTGGCCGCCACGGTCGATCTGCACCACGGGAATGCCGATGTCCTTGAGCAAGTGCTCAGGCTTGCCCGAAAGGCCCTGGGTAAATACCGGCGGGTGTTCGCACAGCCAGAGCTCGTCTGCAGTTTTGTCGCTGCGTGTCGCGGTAAATTCCTGCATGGCGGCGAAAGTCTCCGGATAGTCGGCCCGGCCCAATCGCCTGACGATCACAGCACGACCTTCACCATGGGATGCGCAGTCAGTTCACGATACAAGCTGTCAAGCTGCAACTGGGAAACGGCCCGTACGGTGCATGTCAGCGAGAGATACTTGCCGGCGCTCGAAGGGCGCATCTCGACCGTCGCGGCATCGAAATCGGGCGCATGCCGGATGACCACTTCGACGATGGTCTGGACAAATCCTTCTGTAGTTGCACCCATGATCTTCAGCGGAAAATCACAGGGAAATTCAAGCAGCGTCTCTTGCGTCATGCCCGCATGACCGTCGCCTTGAACTCCTGATACCAGTCGTACATCTGCGCGAATAGCGGGCCTGGCGCACCCGTGTCGCCATCCGCTACGGCGAGGAGAGCGTTCTTTGCTCGACCGCCTTGTAGCGCAGTTGCTTCATCAGCGCCGAGTTTTGCATCTGCGCATACGCCAATCGCCTTGCCGTCCAGCATGACAATAGGCAACACTTCCTTGGTCGATGAGCACATCCACAACTCGTCGGCGCTGCGTGTTTCGGCCTCGGAGATATCGCGCACCTCATACGGCAATCCATGTTGCGCGGCGAGTTCGAGAACAATGTCGTAGGTGATGCCCGGCAGCATCAGATGGTTCTTGATCGGTGCCAGCAGTACGCCGTTCTTGATGACAAAAATCGACGAGGCGGAACCTTCGGTCAGAAATCCATCGCGAAACAGTACGGTTTCTGCACACCCGGCCGACACGGCCAGCTGGCGCAGCAGGCAATTGGCCAGCAGCGAGGTGGTCTTGAGTTCGCAGTGCAGCCAGCGAATATCGGCGGCCGACACTGCGGCGATGCCTTGTTCGCGCAGCTTCGCGGGTGAAGTGAGCAAAGGTTCCGCCAGCAACAGCACGGTCGGTGTAATCACCTGAGGAAAGGCATGATTGCGCACCGTCATCGGCCCGCGCGTAACCTGAACATAAATAGACTGGTCTTCCGATTCGGCTTCACGCGTGAGCTGGGTGACAAAGCCGATCCATTCCTCCATGCGATAGGGATTGGCCAACTGTATGCCATCCAGGCTTTTTTGCAGGCGTGCCAGATGCTGCTCGAGGCGGAACGCACGGCGCGAATAAACCGGGATCACTTCATAAACACCGTCGCCAAACAGAAAGCCGCGGTCCATCACCGACACCCTGGCGTCCTGCGCCGGCAGCCATTCACCGTTGAGAAACACCCGGGCCGTCATTGGAAGTACAGCCTCAGGCTGTCCCAGGCGCGGCCGAAAAATCCTGCCACGGCAACATCGCTTTGGGCCACGACGGGATACTCTCCCCAGGCTTGGTCACCCACTGACAATGTCAGCGTTCCAACCACACTGCCCGCCGCAACCGGTGCAATCAAGGGTTGCCGACTGACAAGTTTTGCACTGACTTTCTGCGCCATGCCGCGCGGCACGGAAACCACAAAATCCTCCGTGAAGCCCGCGCCCACCTGGTTCTGGTTGCCCTTGAACACTTTGAACTGGGACACGGCCTGACCTTTGTCGTAGAGCTTTACGGCTTCGAACGCGGTAAAGCCCCAGTTCAGCAGATTCAGCGAATCGCGCGCACGCGCCGCGTCGGATTCGGTACCGAGCACCACCGAAATCAGTCGCCGCGGGCTGCGCTTGGCGGTCGCGATCAGGCAATAGCCCGCCGCATTGGAGTGACCTGTTTTCAGCCCATCGACGGTCGGGTCGGCCCACAGCAGGCGGTTGCGATTGTGCTGACGAATACCGTTGTATGTGTATTCCTTGGTCGCATGCAAGGCGTGAGTTTCCGGGTGATCGCGGATCAAGGCTGCGGCGAGATGCGCCATGTCGCGCGCGGTGGAATAGTGGCTCGGTGTCGCTCCCTCGAAATAGCCACTGGCATTGAGAAAATGCGTGTCCTTCAGCCCCATGCGCTCTGCGGTGCGATTCATCATGCCGGCAAAAACTTCTTCGGTCCCGCCTATTGCCTCGGCCAGTGCCACCGAAGCATCGTTGCCGGACTGAATCACCATGCCCTTGAACAAATCGTCGACAGACACCGACTTATCGACCGGGATGAAACTGCGTGAGCCCAAGGTGCGCCATGCGCGCTCGGAAACCTTGACCGGCGTTTGCAGGGTCAAAGTCTTCTGCGCCAGCGCTTCGGCGACCAGATAGGTTGTCATTACCTTGGTCAGCGAGGCCGGCTCCATCCGGGTATCGGCCTCATGCGAGGCGAGTACCTGTCCGGTGGCATAGTCCATCAAAATCCAGGCGCGTGCGCTGATCGAGGGTGGAGGAATCGGCTGGGCATAGCTAGCTGCCATGGGCAGCAATGCAAGAAGCAAAACAAAAAATCGAATCATGAAATCGCCTTCGGGAGTGAAGGCCAATTATAGACGGCCCATTTGTGACCTTAGCGCGACCCTAGCGTTCGACCCTAGCGCTGCACCCGGATCGGCGTCATGCCAAGGCTCTCGCGCAGGCGAACTCCCACCTGCTCTGCAGAGGTGGCATCAAGCCAGGGCCCGAGCTGAACACGGAATATTTTTCCTGCAGACTGGATCACAAGTTTTTCAGCAAGGCTTCCCAGTTCTCGTGCGAGTCGCTCGCGCAAGGCCTCAGCGTTGTCGCGACTGCCAAAGGCACCCAGTTGTAGAAAATGGCCGCCGCTGTTCTCTACCTGAGGCAACGATGGCTCGGGGTCCGCTACGGCGATTTTTTCGTACGGATCTTCGGTCGCCGCTGGCGCCGGTGCAGCAGCAAGTTCCTGCCCCGGCAGAATGCTTTCCACCTCGACCACGGTGCTGCCCTTTCCTATGTAGCCAAGCTTGTGCGCCGCCGTCCAGGATAGATCGATCAGCCGATCATCGTGGAACGGCCCGCGGTCATTGACTCGCACCACCACTGACTTTCTGTTGGCAGGATTGGTGACGCGAACATAGGAAGGGATGGGCAGCGTTGGATGCGCCGCTGTCATGCCGTACATGTCGTAGCGCTCGCCGCTCGAGGTTTTCTGCCCGTGAAACTTGCGCCCGTACCAGCTGCCGATGCCGCGCGCCTTGTAGGGCAGAATCTCGCGCTGCGGCACATAGCTTTTCCCCAGCACCGTGTACGGCTTGTTGGCGAAGCGGTGCAGCGGCTCGTCACGCGGCGTCGCATCGGGAATCGCTTCAATATCTTCCGGCTCGGCATCGCCCGGACCGTCATCCTTGTAAAAGCCGCCGCTGTACTTGATGTCCGACGTCCGGGTTTTGCCGTCGCCCTTGAAAGTCGGCGCTGGCGATACGGCGCCCGGATCGGCACGATCTATTACCGGGCGTGGAGCTTGGCTACCGCAGGCGGCGAGCAAGACAGGAAGAACCAGTAAAGATAGACGCCGCAAAAAATGGTACCTGCCGGCAAAAAGTGTTTGGGCCATCATTTTTGTACCAGCATGCGATTACTGTGAATTGCCATGAGTATTCCTATTCCGCTGAA
This sequence comes from Sulfuritalea sp., assembly GCA_021738385.1. Taxonomy (GTDB): domain Bacteria; phylum Pseudomonadota; class Gammaproteobacteria; order Burkholderiales; family Rhodocyclaceae; genus Sulfuritalea. The sequence goes on from JAIPCF010000014.1 coordinate 19,813, forward strand.
CAAGGTCACCAGCGCGGTGCCACCGTAGCTGACCAGCGGCAACGGCACACCCACCACCGGCAGAATGCCGGCAACCATGCCCATGTTGACGAAGGCGTAGGTAAAGAAAATCATCGTTACTGCACCGGCCAGCAAACGCGAGAACAAAGTTGCGGCATTGGCGGCAATCATGAGTCCGCGGCCGATCAACAGTGCATAAAGTGCCAGCAACAGTACATTGCCAAGCAGCCCGAATTCCTCTGAAAACACCGCGAATATGAAGTCGGTATGGCGCTCGGGTATGAACTCAAGCTGCGCCTGGGTGCCTTCCCGCCAGCCCTTGCCGAAGATGCCGCCTGAGCCGATGGCGATGGTCGATTGAATGATGTGAAATCCCTTGCCCAAGGGATCCTTCTCCGGATCGAACAGCGTGATGATTCGGCTGCGTTGATAATCGTGGAGAAAATTCCATGCCAATGGCGCCGCAGCCAATGCCGACACAGCCATGCCGACCATTATTTTCCAGGAAAGTCCGGCAAAGAAAATCACATAGAAGCCGGCCGCCAGCACCAAAATCGAGGTTCCAAGATCCGGCTGGCGCGCAATTAGCCCAACCGGCAACAGCAGCAGACAAGCTGCAATGCCGTAGTCGCGCAAGCGCGGCATTGCCTCACGTTTCTGGAAAAACCAGGCAAGCAGCAGCGGCATGGCGATCTTCATCAACTCGGAGGGTTGTGCGCGCATGAAACCCAGATTGAGCCAGCGCCGCGCACCTTTGGAAATATCGCCGAACAGCGCAACGGCAATCAACAGCAACACACCGGCCAGATATACCGGTACCGCAAGATGCATCAAACGCTGCGGCGGAATCTGTGCCAGAGCGCGCATCACCACGATTGCAACGGCAACGTTGATGAGCTGCGTATTGAGTCGCTCGGGGGAGGCGCTGCCCATCATGCCGATCGACAGGAGTATCAGTAGTACCGCGATAAGCAACAGCGGCATATCGACCGGAGCCACCAGGCGCTGCACGAGGCTTCGAATGCCAAAGACGATTCCGCGATTCATTCCCGCTCCTCTTCGACTGCGGCTTCGTCGATAGGCGCGGGTGCGTCCGGTCGCTTGCCAAGCAAGTAATAGTCAAGCACCTGGCGGGCAATCGGCGCAGCTGCTTGAGCGCCAAAACCACCGTTTTCGACCACGATGGCCAGTGCAATACTCGGCGCTTCAGCCGGGGCAAAGGCGATGAACAAGGCGTGATCGCGCAGCTCTTTCCTGACGGACTCCTTCTTGTAATCCGCCCCCTTCAACGAGAACACCTGGGCTGTGCCGGTCTTGCCGGCGGAGACGTACTCGGCGCCGGCAAAGGCTCGTGCTCCGGTGCCTTCCGTGTTTACACCGATCATCGCCTTCTTGATTTCGTCGATATGTTGTTGCTTGAGCCCGAGGTCACGCCCGGGAGGCAGTGAAATGTTGGTGCGTTCACCCGTCTTCGTGTCGGTAATGTACTTCACCAGATGCGGCGTGTTCACTACCCCATTATTCGCAAGCGTAGCCGTGGCATGGGCCAATTGAATCGGCGTATAGGAGTTATACCCCTGGCCAATGCCAATGGAGATCGTTTCACCGGCAAACCACTTCTTCTGTTCCGGCTTTCTGAAGCGCTTGCGCTTCCATTCCTGTGAAGGCAGCACGCCCTCAGACTCGCCATCAATGTCGATTCCCGTGCGCTGCCCGAGGCCGAACCGGCCCATGAAGCGGGAAATGTTGTCGATGCCCAAATCGTTGGCCAGTATGTAGTAATAGGTATCGCAGGATTGCACAATGGAGTGGTACATATCCACCATGCCGTGGCCTCCCTTTTTGTCGTCACGGAAGGTGTGTCCGCCAAAAACGAAAAATCCCGGGTCGACTATCTTCTGCTCGGGACTGCGCTTGCCCAGACTCAAAGCAGCCAGCGCCATGAAGGGCTTGAAAGTCGAACCGGGCGGGTATGTACCGTTCAGCGCACGATTGACCATCGGTTTGTCGGGAGACTCGTTGAGCTGTTTCCAGTCTTGAGTGTCGATACCGTCAATGAACACGTTGGGATCGTAATTGGGCACCGACACCAATGCCAGGACTCCTCCAGTGGCCGGCTCGATAGCGACCAGCGAGCCGCGCCGCGAACCAAATGCCTGTTCCGCAATACGCTGCAGTTCCGCATCGATGGTCAACGTAAGGTTGTTTCCGGCCACCGGTGCGGTGCGGGCCAGCGTGCGTACCGCGCGCCCGCCCGCATCGACCTCCACTTGCTCGAAACCCGCGAGCCCGTGAAGCTCGAACTCATAGCGCTGTTCCAAACCCGTCTTGCCGAAGTGATCGGTGCCGCGATAATTCGCATCCTGGTAGGCCTCTTCGATCTTTTTCAGATCACGATCATTGATGCGGCCGATGTAGCCCAGCAGATGCGAAGCAAAGGCGCCGTTCGGGTACTGCCGAAACAGCCGGGCCTTGATATCGACGCCGGGAAAGCGGTAGCGGTTGGCGACGAACTTGGCTACCTCCTCGTCCGTCAGCCGGGTTCGGATCGGTAGCGACTCAAAGTTACGACTTTCCTCCAGCAGCTTTCTGAAGCGCTTGCGATCCTTGGGCTCGATATCGACGAGTTGCGCCAGGCCGTCGATAATCTTTTCCAGGTCGTGGGTTTTTGATGGCGTGATCTCCAGGGTATAGGCCGAATAGTCGTTGGCCAGAATGACGCCGTTGCGATCAAATATCAGGCCGCGATTGGGCACTACCGGTACCAGTGAAATCCGGTTGTCCTCGGCGCGTGTCTGGTAGTACTCGTGCTGGATGACTTGTAGCCACACAAAGCGAGCAAGCAACAGGCTGAAGCAAACCAGCACCAGACCGCCGGCCACGAGCAGCCGGATTCTGAATCGCTCCAGTTCTTCCTGCGGGTTCTTGAATTCCATTAGCTCGCTTCAGCGCTGGCCTGTCCCAAACCGGCCCAAACCCTACGCAACGCAGCGTCGGCGGACGTCGGGCTTGAGGCACTCCTTACTCCAAAAGCGCAAGTGGATGAAAGGTGGCTCATATCGGACGATTGACGTCTTTGTCTTGCGACTGAAACTGCGGGATCAAAAGCACGTAGGTCACCGGATGCCAGAACAAGGTGGCCGTGAAACTCGAAAGAAACCAGAGCAGCCCCGGAAACTCGGCACCACCCAGCATGCGCGTCAGCATCATCACCACCTGCATGCCAAGAAACATGGGAAGCACGTGCAACGCCTGCTGCGCCAGTGGAAACCACAGAATTCGGCGCGAAAGCCCGGCGGCGGCAAAAGCCAACAGGACATAAGCCAACGCGTGCTGCCCCATGACGCTGGCGTCGGCCACATCCATCGCCAGACCAAGTACGAAGCCGGCCGCCATACCGACTTTCAGGGGTTGGTGCACGCACCAGAAAGCCAACACCAGGGCCACCCAGTCGGGAATGCCGGGCAAGCGGCCGAATGGAATCAGATTCAACAGCAGGGCGACGAACAAGGTCAAAACGATGAACCAGTTGCTTACCGGCAGCAATATCCGTCGCGATGAGTGGGTGGGCTGCATCATTTTTCCGTCCCCGCCATTTCAGGGATACTCAACTCTTCGCAAGAGAAAAGATTACAGGGTTCGATTTTCACAATCTAGCGCGTCTTCTTTTTGGTCCGCCCACCGCGTCCGGGTGGTTCAATGGGCTTCTTGACGTCTTCCGGTTGCGGCGGCAATTCCGCGCGACCACTCAGCACCAGAACCAGGCCATGTCGCTCGACGCCCGCCAGCGGCAAGCAGGTAATTCGGGCGAACGAATACTCGCTATCGCGATCGACCTTAACCACTTTCGCCACGGGCAAACCTGGCAGGTAAACGCCATCAAGTCCGGAGGTCACCAGAATGTCGCCAACCTGCACTTCTGTGTTTGCGGCTTGAAAGCGAAGTTCCATCGCGCCGGCGCCGGCGCCGGCGAGTATCGCGCGCAGGCCGTTTCTTTCCACCTCGACTGGAATCGCCTGATCCTTGTCGGTGAGCAGCAGCACTTCAGATGTGAGAGGAAACACGCGCACCACCTGACCAATAACGCCGATATCGTCAACCACCGCCTGGCCCTCCTTGATGCCATGCTTGATACCCTTGTCAATGATTACCCGCCGCGAGAAAGGGTCGCGCGTGGCATAGAGGATCTCGGCAATGCGGCCTTCGACCGGTTGCCGGGCACGCATATCATGCAAGGCGCGCAGGCGAATGTTCTCCTTTTCGAGATGCCGCTGGCGTAGCAGAAGATTGGCGGTCTCAAGCTGACGCCGATGAAGTTCCTCGTTTTCCTTCAGCAGCTTCGCTTGCCGCGCAAGATAGGCACCCATGTCACCGGCAGCGTCAATTGGCATGCCCGTGGCGCGCTGCAGTGGCCAGGCTGCCGTGGCCACGGCAAGACGCACCCACTCCAGCGTGTGAAAACGCAAATCGGCGACCAGCAGGACCAGCGAAAGCGAGACGAAAAAGACCAGCCGCACCAGCGGCGCCGGCCCCCGTCTGAAAAAGGGTGGCGGAGCATGACCAACCACTGACATCAAGGCAGGTGCGCCCCCGAAGAAAGATGAAAACCCAGATGAGTACCCTTTGACGCCCCATGTGTAAATACCACGGGGCCACCTTGCAAGCTACACGGGGTGGGCTTTACTCGTTGGCGAAAATACTGCCAAGTTTGTCCATCTTTTCTAGGGCCATGCCTGAGCCGCGCGCGACACAGGTCAATGGATCGTCAGCGACGATCACCGGCAAGCCGGTTTCCTCGGTCAGCAGGCGATCCAGATCGTGCAGCAAGGCGCCGCCGCCTGTCAGCACCAAGCCACGCTCGGCGATATCAGCACCGAGCTCGGGCGGAGTTTTTTCCAACGCATCCTTGACCGCCTTGACCACCTGGTTAAGGGGTTCGGAGAGTGCCTCAAGCACCTCATTGGAAGAGATGGTGAACTTGCGCGGAATGCCCTCGGCACGATTGATTCCCGAAACCTCCAGCTCGCGTACCTCGGCACCCGGGAAGGCGGAACCGATCTGCTTCTTGATGATCTCGGCGCTGTTGTCGCCGATCTGCATGCCGTAGTTGCGGCTGATATAGGAGATGATCGCCTCGTCGAACTTGTCGCCGCCGACCCGCACTGAATTCGCATAGACCATGCCGCCGAGCGAAATCACGCCGACTTCGGTCGTGCCGCCACCAATGTCGACCACCATCGATCCGGTGGCGTCCGATACCGGCAGGCCAGCGCCGATCGCCGCCGCCATGGGTTCTTCGATCAAATACACCTGCGATGCACCGGCACCCAGCGCCGATTCACGAATCGCCCGACGCTCAACCTGTGTTGAGCCTGAGGGTACGCAGATGATGATGCGCGGAGAGGGAGAGAACAGGCGCGACTCGTGCACGCGCTTGATGAATTGCTTGAGCATCTGCTCGGTCACGGTGAAGTCCGCGATCACACCGTCCTTCAGCGGACGTATGACCTGAATTTCCTTGGGATTGCGGCCAATCATGGTCTTGGCCTCCTTGCCCACCGCCTGAATTGTCTTCTTGGCGTTGGGTCCGCCTTCGGTGCGAATGGCAACCACCGACGGTTCATCAAGGACGACGCCCTTGCCGCGAACGTAAATCAGCGTATTGGCGGTACCGAGGTCAATGGCAAGATCGTTGGAAAAATAGGAGCGAAGAAAGCCGAACATCGTGGTTCCATTGTCGAAGCCCGCCCGGGACGGGCTGCGGCGTAAAGGTCGCATATGATAACCTATCGCGTCGGCCAGAATAGGCATGAACAGGCCTTGTTTCACGCGGCTACAACACCACTTACCCTCATTCATTGCCATGCCACTGACCCCGGAAGACGTTACCCGCATCGCCCTTTTGTCCCGTATTGAGCTTTCTGCCGAGGAGCGCGAAAAGACACGCGACCAGCTCAATGGCATTCTGGGCTTCATTGAACAACTGCAAGCGGTGGATACCACTGGCATTGAGCCGATGGCACATGCCGTGGATGTCGTCCAGCGTCTGCGCCCCGATGTGGTGACCGAAACCGACCGGCGCGCGGATTTTCAAGCGCTGGCCCCGGAAACCGAAGCAGGACTGTATCTGGTGCCTCGAGTCGTCGAATGAGTGATTTGATCAATTCATCGCTGCGTGAACTATCCGCAGCCCTTGCCGCAAAGAAAATTTCCGCTGTCGAACTTGCGACCCTGTTTCTCGACCGCGTCGAAACGCTTAACCCGACACTCAACGCCTTCATCACCACCGACCGCGAGAAAACCCTGGCCCAGGCACGCGCCGCGGACGAAACGCGAAAACTCGGCGCTGGCTCGCTTTGCGTGCCTGGAACTCCGCTGCGCGGGCAGGCAACGGCGAGCCTCCCCTTGTGCGGCATCCCTTTGGCGCACAAGGATATTTTCTGCACTCAGGGCTGGCGTACCAGTTGCGGTTCGAAGATGCTGGAAAACTTTGTCGCACCTTATGATGCCAACGTGGTCGAAAAACTCGCCGCCGCCGGCATGGTGTCGCTGGGCAAACTAAACATGGACGAGTTCGCCATGGGTTCGTCGAACGAAGCCTCTTTCTTCGGGCCGGTGAAAAACCCGTGGGATACCGACCGCGTGCCCGGCGGCTCATCCGGCGGTTCGGCGGCGGCCGTTGCAGCGCGGCTGACACCAGCCGCCACCGGCACCGATACCGGCGGCTCGATCCGTCAACCTGCGGCAATGTGCGGCCTGACCGGAATCAAGCCGACCTACGGTGTGGTGTCGCGCTACGGCATGATCGCCTTTGCCTCCAGCCTCGACCAGGGCGGTCCCCTGGCCAAGAGCGCAGAGGATTGCGCCCTGTTGCTCGGCGCCATGGCCGGTTTCGATGCGCGCGATTCCACGTCGCTGGAACGCCCGGCCGAAGACTACAGCCGCGATCTGAGCAGGCCGCTGGATGGATTAAAAATTGGTTTGCCGAAAGAGTTTTTCGGCCCCGGCATGGACGACGATGTCCGCGTCGCGGTCGAGGCCGCCCTGACCGAATATCGCAAACTGGGCGCCACCACGGTGGACGTCTGCCTGCCCAATTCGGGATTGTCCGTACCCGCGTATTACGTCATTGCCCCGGCGGAAGCCAGCTCCAATCTCTCACGCTTTGATGGCGTGCGCTACGGCTATCGGGCGCCCGACTACGATACGCTTGAGGAAATGTACTCGCGCAGCCGGGCACAGGGCTTCGGCTCCGAAGTAAAGCGCCGCATCCTGATGGGTACTTATGTGCTGTCCCACGGCTATTACGATGCCTACTATTTGCAGGCGCAGAAAATTCGACGCCTCATCGCCGCCGACTTTTCCGCCGCGTTTGAGCAATGCGATGTAATCATGGGGCCGACTACGCCTTCGGTGGCCTTCCCCATTGGTTCGAAAAGCACCGACCCGGTGCAAATGTACCTGTCGGACATCTACACCGTTTCCGCCAATCTGGCCGGACTGCCGGGCATTTCCGTGCCTTGCGGTTTCGGCGCAGGGCAACCGGACAAACCGATGCCGGTGGGTCTGCAAATCATCGGGAAGTGGTTCGATGAGGCCAGAATGTTGAATGTTGCACACCAATACCAGCAAGTTACCGACTGGCATACGCGAATGCCGGAGGTGACAAAATGAGCTGGGAAGTCGTTATCGGGCTGGAAACTCACGCCCAACTGAGGACACAAGCAAAGATATTTTCCGGTAGCAGCATCGCTTTTGGGGCCGAACCAAACGCGCAGGCCAACGCCGTGGATATTGCCCTGCCTGGTGTTCTGCCCGTACTCAATCGCGAGGCCGTGGTTTGCGCCATCAAGCTGGGTCTGGCGGTCGGTGCCCAGATTGCGCCGCGCTCCATATTCGCCCGCAAGAACTACTTCTATCCGGATCTGCCCAAGGGCTATCAGATCAGCCAGTTCGAGATCCCGGTGGTCATGGGCGGCGGGCTCGCCATAAAAGTCGGCGCTGGCAACACGGCAGCTGACAAGTACGTGCGCCTGACCCGCGCCCATCTCGAAGAGGATGCAGGCAAGTCACTGCACGAAGACTTCCACGGTCGCACCGGCATTGATCTGAACCGGGCCGGCACGCCGCTGCTGGAAATCGTCACCGAACCGGACATGTGCTCGTCCACCGAGGCCGTTGCCTATGCCCGGACCTTGCACGCCCTGGTGCAATGGATCGGCATTTGCGACGGCAACATGCAGGAAGGCTCGTTCCGCTGCGACGCCAATGTCTCGGTGCGCCGCCCTGGCGAGCCACTCGGTACCCGCCGCGAGATCAAGAACCTGAACTCCTTCCGCTTCATGCAGCAGGCCATCGACTTTGAAGTGCAGTGGCAGATCAACGAAATCGAGGAAGGCCGGGCCATCCGGCAGGCCACCGTGCTATTCGATCCCGAAACGGGAGAAACGCGCTCCATGCGCAGCAAGGAAGACGCGCACGATTACCGCTACTTCCCCGACCCCGACCTGCTGCCGCTGGAAATTACCCCTGACTGGATCGCGCAGATTCAATCCGAACTGCCCGAGTTGCCGCAAGCCATGAAGCAGCGCTTTGAAACCGAGCTCGGCTTGTCGCCCTATGACGCGGCAACACTCACCGCTTCGCGCGAAATGGCTGCATATTTCGAAGCGGTGCTCGATGTGGCCGGCAAGGAGAATGCCAAGCCGGCAGCAAACTGGGTGATGGGCGAACTCGCAGCCCGGCTCAACAAGGAAGACAAGGAAGTTCCGGCGGCGCCCGTGTCCGCTATCCAGCTCGCCGGAATTATTCGCCGCGTTGCCGACAACACGATTTCCAACAAGATCGCGCGCGACGTGTTCGAGGCACTGTGGAATGGTGAAGCTGCGGACGCAGATGCGGTCATCGAAGCCCGCGGCTGGAAACAGATCACCGATACCGGCGCAATCGACGCGCTGGTCGATGAAGTGCTTGCGGCCAACCAGAAATCTGTCGATGAATACCGCGCCGGCAAGGAAAAGGCCTTCAACGCGCTTGTCGGCCAGGCAATGAAAGCCACCCGAGGCAAGGCCAATCCGCAACAGGTCACTGAGTTGCTGAAAAAGAAACTCGGCGGCTGACAAGCCGTCCCGGCGCAACCGAAAACAGGGAAAGCTGTCCATGATTCAATCCCGGGTATTTGTTCTTTACACGGGCGGCACCATCGGCATGGCGCCGTCGAACCCGGAGGACCCGGAAAGCCCGCTGGCGCCGCAGCCCTTGGAGAACTTGCTCGATTTCGTTCCCGGCATCCACGGTAGATCGACCGGTAAGCCTGAGCGGGAGAGAAGTACCAGTACGCCATATTTTGAACTAGCCAACAGCAACCGGATTGAGCTCGGCTTCGCCAGCCTGACAGAGCCGGTTGATTCCACCGATATCGGACCCGCCGAATGGAAGGAAATCGCCGAGAAGATTGCCGCGCAATACGACCACTTTGACGGTTTCGTTGTTCTGCACGGCACCGATACCATGGCCTTCACTTCCTCGGCCTTGAGTTTCATATTCGAGAATCTCGGTAAGCCGGTGGTCCTTACCGGATCTCAACTGCCCATTTCAGCGGTTGGCACGGATGCGGTACCGAACTTCATCAACGCCGTTTGCCTGGCTGGCTACAAAGCCTCAAAGCTTCCTCTTGTCCCCGAAGTCGTAATCGTATTTGCCGATCGGATTCTGCGCGGCTGTCGCGCCAGCAAAGTGAGCACCTCTGATAGCGCGGGCTTCGATTCGCCCAATTTCCCACGCCTTGGCGATATCGGCGGGCACATCACTGTCAACACTGAATACGTTCTGCCATCGCCCGCGACAGACAAAAAGTTTTTCGTCAGAACCGGCTTGGTAGACAAGGTGTCAAGTATCAGTCTCTTCCCCGGCTTTTCAAACCGGCAGATGCAAAAACAGTTTCTCGATCCGGCCGTTGAAGGCCTGATCATGCGCAGCTATGGCTCCGGGAATGTACCCAAAAATCCCGCTTTCCAGAAAACGCTACAGCGCGCCATCAAGGGCGAATCAATGGCGGGGGCAGCGGTCAATGGCGGCCGTCTTGTCGTCAACCTGTCGCAATGCAGCTTCGGCAGCGTGGATATGGGCCGCTATGAATCCAGTTCCGGCCTGCTGGAAGCCGGCGTGATATCCGGTCTGGACATGACACCCGAGGCGGCGCTGACCAAGCTGATGTGGGTCCTCGGTACGCAGCCCGCTCAGGAGCGAAGAAGCCAAATGCAGATTTCCCAGCGAGGAGAACAGACTGAGAACGTGTTTGATTTGCGCTTTCACGACAAATCCCAAGAGCATGCTGCAGGAATCATTTCCTGCGCCTCAAGCCCGGACCCGCGCCTGGATCGAAGTCACATTTCCCGGGCCATGCTGCATCTCGTCGGCCTTCAAGTTGAAAATGTAGAGGCCGGTGTAGAGATTCGCATTCGCACGTTCATGAATCCGCCGTCGGCAAGCGCGAACTCCTGCCCCGATGCTGACGAACAACGCGTAACCGGTTTCACTTTCCGAAAAGAAGCATCACGACCCATGCAGACTTACATCAGGAATATCACCCACAAGACCCGCAGCCTCCTGGGTAATGGCGATGTCGTTCTGACGCTATTCAGCGATGTGAAAAAGGGTGACTTCTGGGTGCCCGTGCAGATCAACTTCAACGGCTTGCATATCTCGATAACCGCGAGAGCCTAGCAAAGCGGCACCCCTTGCCCGACTCCACAGGCTCGTGCGAGCAGCTTACTGCTTGCCGGTGAGCTCCAGATAGCGCTTCTTCTCATCCGCAAATCGCTCTCGAACCTCGTCCATCTCCTTGAGCTTGGCAGCCACGGCCGTTTGCTGCGCCTTGATTTCCTTGTCGTTGTCGCGGAAATCTGCCTTGACTGAATCGGGCAGAGGCTTGCCTTTATAAAACTCCTTGTCGGCCTCCAGTTTCTTTCGGGTCTTGTTCGCCTCGTCAAGCCTGCGCTGTGCCTGATCCATATTGTTTTTCAGTTCCTCCAAGGCTCGATCCCTTGCCGAATCGATATCCTTGCCGCTGGAGTAGGTGGACAGCAACGCCAGGGTCTTGCGGCGCTCCTCGGCGACCTTCTTGGCTGCTTCTTCCTTCTTCGCCATTTCTGCATCGCGGCGCGCCTGCTGCTCTGCCGTCAGCGGTGCCTCGACAACTTTCGAGACGAAGCCGCGATGATCGCGCTCCTCATAGGCTCGCCCCTGGCAGACGGTGGGCAGGAAGTCGCCGCAGACCTTGCGCCCATTGGCGTCATCGCAGCAATAAATACGCGTCTGCGCCAGGGCGCTGGAAGCAAGGAAGGCTGAAGAAACTAACAGCAAGGCGGAAATCAGGCGCATGGGGTATCTCCCTGGAGAGGTATCGTAGGCATCAGTCTATGCCATAGCGGGCACGGTAGGCGCTCACGGCAGCAAGCTTGCTTTCAAGTTCCGGGTGGCCGGACAGATATTCGATCAAATCGGTGAGGCTTGCAATACTAATGACGGGAATGCCAAAGATCTTCTCGGTTTCCTGTACAGCCGAGAGTGCGCTCTGTCCTCGTTCCTGTCGATCAAGCGCGATGACCACGGCAGCGGGTGTGGCGCCTGCATTGCGGATCAAATCGACCGACTCGCGCACCGAAGTCCCGGCAGATATCACGTCGTCAATGATCAACACTCGCCCTGTCAAAGGCGCGCCGACCAGCGTGCCACCCTCGCCGTGATCCTTGGTTTCCTTGCGGTTGTAGGCGTAGGGCGTGTTGCGCCCGGACCCGGCCAAAGCCATGGCGGTGCCTGCAGCCAATGGAATGCCCTTGTAGGCCGGCCCGAACAGCACGTCAAACTGCAGATTGGCAGCAAGGATTCGGCGCGAATAAAAGTCACACAAACGCGACAGGGAATCCCCGTCGTTAAACAACCCGGCATTGAAAAAATAGGGACTCGACCTCCCCGCTTTGGTAGTGAATTCACCAAAGCGCAGCACGCCCTGTTCGCAGGCGAAGGCGATAAACTCACGGCTCAACTCGCTGGCGACGGTAATAGCAGCGTTCGCATTCATCAGTAACATTCTACATGTTCAAACACATGCTCCGAATACTCAGTCTGAATCTAAATGGTATCCGTTCTGCCGCCAGCAAGGGTTTCTTCGAGTGGATGGCAACGCAACAGCCCGATATCGTCTGCGTTCAGGAACTCAAGGCACAGCTTTCGGATCTGACTCCCGCGCTACTTGCGCCCGCTGGTTACCAAGGCTACTTTCACACGGCGGAGAAGAAAGGCTACAGCGGTGTCGGCATTTATTCCCGCAAAGCTCCCGATCGCGTTGTCGAAGGTTTTGGCAATCCTGAATTTGATGCCGAAGGACGTTACCTGCAAGCGGATTTCGGCAACTTGTCGGTCATCTCGCTCTACCTGCCTTCAGGATCGAGTTCTGATGAGAGGCAGCAAGCCAAATTTCGCTTTCTCGACCAGTTTCAGCCACAACTCGAACGCCTGGCTCATGAAGCAAAGCGCGGCAAGCGCGAGATTCTGCTGTGTGGTGACTGGAACATAGCGCATCAGGCAGTTGACCTCAAGAACTGGAAATCCAACCAGAAGAACTCCGGCTTCCTGCCCGAGGAACGCGCCTGGCTGTCGTCGGTTTTTGATGATCTGGGCTGGGTGGACGTGCATCGCCGTCTGTTGCCTGACGCTGGCGGTGAGGCCTACACATGGTGGTCAAACCGCGGTCAGGCATGGGCCAAAAATGTTGGTTGGCGCATCGACTACCAGATAGCCACACCAGGACTAGCCGCCGCCGCCCGCCATGTCACGGTGTACAAGGATCAGCGCTTTTCTGATCATGCACCGCTGACGGTTGACTACGAGCTTCCATCAATATGACGTGGGGCATTGCGGCGTCGCGACAAAGTCGGTAGCCTTCACATATTGGTCTTTCAATTGATTCTTCAACTCAGGAGAAAAGCATGAGCGATATGAGCGATGTCACCAAAGACAAACTGATTTCCGATGTAAAGCTGGTGATTGCCGATACCGAAGAGCTATTGCGCGCTACAGCGGGCCAGACAGGTGAGAAAATCGCCGAAATCCGCGCGAAAACCCAGGATCGGCTGGCAGCTGCCAAGATCAAAATGGCTGACGCTGAGGCGGCGATTGTGGACAAAGCCAAGCAGGCCGGTCGTGCCGCTGATGACTATGTTCATGACAATCCCTGGCGCTCGGTGGGTATTGCTGCCGGCGCCGGTGTCATTGTCGGCCTGCTGATAGGCCGGCGCTGAAAACTGACATGAGTGAAGGAGGCGAAGGGGAGCCGGTTCAGCACGGCTTGTTCGCTTCGGCCAAGGGCTTGCTTGCCACGTGCGTAAGCCTGCTCCACAATCGTTTCGAACTTTTCAGCGTTGAGCTCGCCGAAGAAAAAGCACGACTTTTCTCGATGCTCGCCTACGGTGGAGCAGCATTTCTATGTATTGCTGCAGGCTTGATCTTCCTGGCCGTTTTTCTCACGGTGATGCTGTGGGACACCAACAGATTATTGGCATTGGGAGTCTTTTCGGCGTTGTTCCTTGGGGCTGGCTTGACCAGCCTGGTTCTGGCTATGAGCTTGGGCCGCTCCGGTTCAAAGCTGTTTTCGGCGAGCCTTGCGGAGTTGCGCAAGGATCATGAGTCTCTTTCGTCTGGCGAAGCCCCTAAATCCTTGTGAGCTTATCAGCCATTGAATTCGCACTGAAAAAGCAACGGCTCCAGATTGCCGGTGAGGGTTTGCGTGCCGACATCGGTAGATATTCTGCCGGGCTGTCACCTGTCTTCAACGCAGGAGACTACGTCGTGAATGGTGCCCATTGGGTGCGCCGCAATCCGCAATTTCTGGTGGCGGCTAGCGTTGCACTGATTGTAGTTCGACCAAAAACCGCCTGGCGCATGGCGCGTCGTGCTTTTTTTGCTTGGCAGATCTGGAGGAAACTGGACAAGTTTCTAGTGCGCCAGTTAAAGTCGTCGACCTGAAATGGCCGCCCGGGATGTTCCGCCACCTAGAGAGATGAAGCAGGCCCGTAGGTCAAATTCATTGGTGACTCGAATCAGGATCCAGCCCAATTGGATAAACAACGCAATCGCTGCGCAGAACCGTGAGCGGATAAAATTGGTCAGCGAACTAGCTACAGTAAGAGGCCTGATGCCTTTGCTGATGAAACCCAGAAACGGTAATCGCTGGTCGATGGATGAACGGGCGGAGCTTCAACAACAGTTGCGAGCCTTGGCCCATGCCTCTCCGTATCTATTGGCCATGGTCCTGCCGGGTTCTTTCGTTGCGCTGCCCGCGCTAGCCTGGTGGCTGGATCGTCGCCGCCAGAATCGCGCTTCCTAGTAACAAAATCAAACCAACTCAAAGCCATTTCAGATGGCTGACGCTCAGCATTGCTAGCGCTCAATCGTTATGACAATACCCGGATAGACATGCCCCATGAATTCAAGGGGAATGATGGCCAGTCTGGATTGGCTTACTTCAGCGCTTCGCTGAGATCCTTGTCGCTGACCTTTCCCGACCGGTGCAGCCAAAGCAAAATTGCCAGCGGTTTTGGAATATTGCGGCCCGATTCATAGCGAGAACCTCCGGACTGGGTGACGCCGTACCTCGCCCAGAAATCCTTCTGATTAGTATTTGTTTTCTTCCGGTCTGTCGCGATGTCACTGAAGTCGAGTTTCTTTTTTCGGGCCATGTCATTCTCCTTAAGGTGGGGGAGTGAGTTGCTATGCTAGCTTTTTTCCGTCACCTTGGTATGCGTTTCGGGCAAAAATCGGAGTTTCTCCTCGCTGGCTGACCGATAACCACATTCTGAAATCTGAAACAGATTGATGGCGCTGATCACAAATCAAGCGTGATCGCCAAGCCAAACAGAAGCAGCAGCAGACCTCTCACACCACTCCAACGACAGAATCGAGTTCGCAGCGCCACATGCCAGGGCCCCTGTTGTCCAGGCCGCAGCCAAACCGGCAACAAATGAGCCGCGGCTCCGCTCACCAGCGGAAGCAGAAAAGCAATGACAAAACCTGCCACCGCATGGCGCGGCCGCAACCAGCCAATTCCGTGTGCGGCGCCTAAAACCAGCAAGCCGGGCAATCCCAAAGCTGCCGCAAAGAGTGAAGATGCGGCTCCATGTCGTTGCAACAAAGCCCTGCCAAACCTGGAACACCATGCGCCAAGCATGTTTAGCACGACGCCAGCGTATAGAGCCGCTCCCAGAAACGAGAGGCCTAGCCCATACACCGACATCGTAGTGGTGGTAAACAACGATGCCCCGATCGCAATCGTCAGAGAACCCGCGACAGCCCACTTGAGATCTTGTCGTAGTCTGATGGCCGCACCCGGATCACTCTGGCCGAGGCAGGTCGGAAGCAGAACTTGAAGAGTGCCCAGCGCTGTGAGTCCAACAAATCCGAGTAGATTGGCATGCAAATGAAACAGGCGCAGGGCATCCCTATGATCCGGAAACAGGGGAATGATCATCACTGCAAGCAGTGCCAGTATTAGAAATCCCAAAGCAGCCAGGTACCAGTCCAGCCCACGATGACGGGGACCAAACATTCGGCGTACCCGAAACAAGGTCCAACCTGCAAACCCGATTGCGGCAATTCCACCAAAAACAGCGGCAGCACTTAATCGAATCTGGGAGAAATCGCTGGCGAACGTGAAAACCGCCAACGCACCGCCAAACCAAGCCAGCAAAGGCGGCCCCCAAGAGACAGTTCCTATGGCCCCGGCACTGCGCGTGAGCACCGGCACGAAATAGGCCATTGCCGCCAGAATCAGCGGCAACACCCCCAGCGCAAACGCAATGTGTGCCGCCAACTGGGGAGTAGAGTGCCCGAGCAGCAACAGTACTCCCGAAACTACCAGTGAAATCAGCGCAGCTATGGCCAGCAATGGCAGAAGGGGCATTCGCAACATCGGCGGATTGTAATGGTGATGGGACCGTGCGAAACTCGCCAAGCCTGATTTCTCAAGCAAACCTCTACCCACAATAATGGACGGCCAGCAATGGAAACCATCCTCAACGCGATCTCACTCTGGCCTCCACAGCTAGTAAGCAGCTTGACCCGGCGCAAGTTGAATTAATACGACTTCGGGCACAATTGCCGCCATGCTGAATGTTTCGGGTCTTGCCTGTTCCCGCGGTGAACGCCGCCTGTTTGCCGATGTGGGTTTTTCACTGGCAGCGGGCGAGTGGTTGCATGTGCAGGGTGAAAATGGTTCCGGCAAAACGAGTCTGATGCGCCTTGTGGTAGGCCTCTCCCCCGCAGACGCCGGCGAAATTGTCTGGCGCGGCGAGCAGACACCGTCCCAGGAATTTCGCCGCGACCTGATTTATCTTGGCCACCATGCCGCCGTCAAGGAGGACTTGACGCCGCTTGAGAACCTGCGTCTCGCAGCAGCCCTGGATGGAGTCGACTTGAGTGAGAGCGACGCACTGGCTGCGCTGATCCGGCTAGGTCTGCGCGGTCGAGAGGAGCTACCGGTGCGCGTGCTTTCCGCCGGCCAGAAAAGGCGTGTCCTGCTCGCTCGTTTGCTGACCCGCCCTGCGCATTTATGGGTTCTTGATGAAGCGTTCAACGCTCTCGATGTTGCCGCGGTGAAACTGCTTGGCGACCTGATTGCGGGACATCTTGAAAGTGGTGGCTTGGCGATATTGACCAGCCATCAGCCGCTTCCCGTACCCGGTGGTAAGGCCCTGGTGTTGTGAGCGCCTTTCTGGCCACCGTAAAGCGCGACCTGCTACTCGCGCTGCGCAGAAAGAGTGAAGTGCTCACGGCAGTGTTCTTTTTTGTCATCGTCACCAGCCTGTTTCCCCTGGGGATCGGGCCTGAAGCCGTGCTGCTGAAAAAGATTGCACCGGGCATCCTTTGGGTTGCAGCGCTTTTGGCGACTCTGCTCGGATTGCCGCGTCTGTTTGCGACAGACCATGTCGACGGCACTCTGGAACAGATGGCCTTGTCGCCCTCACCCTTGGGATTACTGGTTGCCGGTAAAATACTGGCGCATTGGTTGCTGTGTGGTTTGCCGCTGGTGTTGCTGGCACCGATACTTGGTTTGCAGTTTGATCTCGACGCTTCGGCTTTGGGTATCCTGACACTGGCGCTTCTGCTCGGTACACCTTTGCTGTCATTGATCGGTTCGATCGGAGCGGCCCTGACGCTGGGTGTTCGTGGTGGTGGGGTATTGCTGGCACTACTGGTACTTCCGCTTTACATTCCTGCACTGATCTTCGGTGCGGGCGCGGTGGAAGCCCATATCGCGGGACTCGATGCGAGTGGGCATTTATCTTTGCTGGCGGCGATGCTTGCCCTGGCTGTATTTTTTGCGCCGTGGGCAACCACGGCCGCCTTGAGGATTGCGCTGGAGTGAGACAGTCGATTATTCATTGGTTCAGATTTGCCAGCCCGCAGAGCTTTTATCCGCTTGCCGGGCGCTTGATCCCTTGGTTCTGGGCGGCGGCTGCGCTGTTTGCCATTGCCGGATTGTGGATATCTTTCTTTGTTGCACCCACAGATGCCCAGCAGGGAGAAGGTTATCGCATCATATTTGTCCATGTCCCGGCGTCCTGGATGTCGATGTTCATCTATATGGTGATGGCCTTCTGGGCAGGCCTCGGTCTTGCGCTCAACACACGGGTTTCGGCCATGATGGCGCAGGCTCTGGCACCTACCGGCGCTTTGATGGCGGCTCTGTCTTTGTGGACAGGGGCCTTGTGGGGCAAGCCGATGTGGGGTGCATGGTGGGTTTGGGATGCGCGACTGACGTCCGAGTTGATACTGCTTTTTCTTTTCCTGGGCTTCATGGCGCTGCAAGCCGCGATAGACGATCCCCGACGCGCTGACAAGGCTGGCGCAATTCTGGCCTTGGTGGGTGTGGTGAATATCCCCATCATCTACTTTTCGGTCAAGTGGTGGAATACCCTGCATCAGGGTTCCACGATCAATCTCAACAAGGCACCCTCAATGGCGCAAACCATGCTCTGGGGCATGCTGCTGATGGCGCTTGCCTTCTGGATGTATTCCATCGCAATTGCTCTGGTGCGGGTCCGCGCCATCATCCTCGAACGCGAGCGGCACACGGAATGGGTGAAGCATGCAGTGGAATAGTGTCGGCGAGTTTTTTGCCATGGGTGGCTATGCGTTTTACGTCTGGGGCAGCTTTGGTGCCTGCGCGCTGCTGATGATTGCGGAACCTTTTCTGGCAAAGCGGCGTCTCAGTGAGATTCGCAAGAGCCTGATCCGTGAACGGATCGCCGACGAACTCGAAAAACAACAGCAAACCCCATGAAAGCCAGACAAAAACGCATTGCCCTGATCGCCGGAGGACTCGCCTCGCTTGCCGTCGCCGCCGCGCTGGCGCTGAACGCACTTGACAGCAACATTGCACTCTATGTCACGCCCTCCGAAGTGGCTGCCGGTAAATCGCCGCAAGGAAAAGCCTTCCGTATCGGCGGGTTGGTCAAGGAAGGTTCGATCAAGCGTGACAACATGACCGTGCATTTCGTCATTACTGACACGGCCAAGGACATTCCGGTCACCTACACCGGTATTCTTCCCGATCTGTTTCGCGACGGAAAAGGGGCGGTAGTACAGGGCAAGCTCGGCGACAAGGGGGTGTTTGCCGCAACCGAAGTGTTGGCCAAGCACGACGAGAACTACATGCCGCCGGAAGCCAAGCACGCCATCGACCAGGCACAGAAAAAACCATGATTCCCGAACTCGGACACTTTGCTCTAATTCTTGCCTTCGCGGTTTCCATCGCCCAGGGCGTACTGCCACTGGTCGGTGCCGGGACCGGAAGGTTCGGCGGCCAGGCACAATGGATCGCACTGGCGCGGCCGGCCGCTCAAACACAGTTTCTGCTGATTGCCTTCGCTTTTGGTTGCCTCGCTCAGAGTTTTCTCGTCAGCGACTTTTCCGTGGCCTATGTCGCCAATCACTCCAATACACAGTTGCCGACGATGTATCGCTTTTCCGCCGTATGGGGTGGTCATGAAGGATCTTTGCTGCTGTGGGTGCTGATGCTAGCCGGCTGGAGCGCCGCAGTGTCGGTGGCTTCGCACCAGTTGCCCGAAATCATGGTCGCCCGCGTGCTGGCGGTTCTCGGTTTGGTCGGCATCGGCTTGCTGGCATTCATCCTGTTTACCTCGAACCCCTTCGACCGCATGTTGCCGGCCGCTGCGGAAGGGCGTGACCTCAATCCACTGCTGCAGGACCCGGGCCTGATCTATCATCCGCCCCTGCTCTACATGGGCTATGTGGGTTTTTCGGTGGCATTTGCATTTGCCATTGCGGCGCTGATTTCGGGCCGTCTCGACGCAGCCTGGGCACGCTGGTCAAGACCATGGACTACCGCAGCCTGGGTTTTTCTCACGCTCGGCATTGCACTCGGCAGTTGGTGGGCGTACTACGAATTGGGCTGGGGCGGCTGGTGGTTCTGGGATCCGGTGGAAAATGCCTCGTTTATGCCCTGGCTGGTAGGCACGGCGCTGATTCATTCCCTGGCTGTAACCGAAAAGCGCGGTGCCTTCAAGAACTGGACGGTGCTGCTGGCCATCGCGGCGTTTTCGCTCTCACTGCTCGGTACCTTCCTGGTCCGCTCCGGCGTGCTGACATCGGTGCACGCCTTCGCCACCGATCCGCGTCGCGGCGTGTTTATCCTGGCACTGCTCGTCATCGTGGTGGGTAGTTCGCTGGCCTTGTTTGCCTGGCGCGCACCGAAAGTCAGCGCAGGGGGCAAGTTCGAGCTGATTTCTCGCGAAACCATGTTGCTGATGAACAATGTGCTGCTGGTGGTCGCAACCGGCAGCGTTCTGCTTGGCACGCTCTACCCGCTTCTGATCGATGCTCTAGGCATGGGCAAGCTTTCGGTCGGACCGCCTTACTTCAATGCGGTCTTTGTTACCGTCATGGTGCCGCTGCTGCTACTGATGGCTATCGGGCCGATGGCGCGCTGGAAACATGCCGACCTCAAGGCCATCGCGCTTCGCTTGCGGATCAGCATGGGTCTTGCGGTGCTTGCAGGAATTGCCCTGCCGCTGCTGATGGGCAACTGGACGCTGCTAACCGCCATGAGTTCCCTGCTTGCCGTTTGGATTACCGCCAGCGGCGTGTTCCAGATAATGGATCGCTTGAAAACCGGGAAGCCTTCGGCTTCGTTCTGGGGCATGCATGTGGCCCATTTCGGCATCGCGGTATTTGTCATCGGCGTCGCCATGGTGGGCGGCTATCAGGAAGAGAAAGACGTTCGCATGGCACCGGGTGACACCGTACATGTCGGCGGTTACGGTTTTCGGCTACTTGAGGTGAAGGACGCTCCAGGCCCCAATTATCGTGCGTCGGTGGGTACGGTAGAGCTGTCCAAGGACGGTCGCGTATTGAAAACCATGCATCCTGAAAAGCGCAACTACTTTTCATCCCAGATGCCGATGACGGAAGCCGCCATCGATGCCGGCTTCACACGCGACGTCTATGTTTCGCTGGGCGAACCGCTCGACAACACGGGCGCCTGGAGTGTGCGGGTGTATTACAAACCGTTCGTTGACTGGATCTGGGGCGGTTGTCTTCTGATGAGTTTGGGCGGATTCATTGCCATGCTCGATCGTCGCTACCGTCTGCGCGTCAAAGCCGGCGTCAGCCTGCCGGCTGGGGGAGTTCCAGCTTGAAGCGATTTCTTATCCCGCTGGTCGTGTTTGTTGTACTGGTGATTTTTCTTGCCATCGGCCTGACGCTCAATCCGCGCGACTTGCCCTCACCGCTGAAAGACAAGCCGGCGCCCGCATTCACCTTGCCGCAACTGGCGGCGGCGGACAAGGCTTTTTCACCCGCGGACATGAAAGGCAAGGTCTGGCTGCTCAACGTATGGGCTTCGTGGTGCGTGTCCTGCCGCCAGGAACATCCGGTCCTGATGGACCTCGCTAAATCGGGCAGCGTGCCTATCGTCGGCCTCGATTACAAGGATCAGATTGATGACGCAAAAAACTGGCTGAAGAAGTACGGTGATCCCTATGTGGTTTCCGCCGTCGATGCGGACGGCCGGGTGGGTATCGACTACGGCGTCTATGGCGTGCCGGAAACCTATGTCATCGACAAGGCCGGCATGATTCGCCTCAAACACACGGGCCCGATCACGCCCGATTCGCTGAAAACGCAAATCTTGCCCCTGGTCGCGGAGTTGTCAAAATAATGCTGCGCACGCTACTTGTTTGCTACACCCTGGTGTTTGGCGGCACGACAATGGCCAACGAGGCTGCACCGATGGCAGCCGATGTCGTTGTCGAGAAACGCTTGATGGAGATCAGCGAAGAATTGCGCTGTCTGGTTTGCCAGAACGAGACCATTGCCGCCTCACGCGCCGATCTGGCCCTGGATCTGCGGCGCGAGATTCGCACAATGATCGCCGAGGGCAAGACCGACAAGGAAATTCTGGATTTCATGGTCGAGCGCTATGGCGATTTTGTACGCTACCGGCCCCCGGTGAAGCCGACCACCTGGCTGCTCTGGGCCGGCCCATTTGTGCTGCTGGCGGGCGGTATTGCTGCTCTCATTGCCTTTCTGCGACGACGAGTCAAGGACGAGGCGGCTCCTGAGCTTTCCGAAGAAGAACGTCGCCGCGCTGCGGCTTTGCTGGACCAGTCCAACTCATGATTCCCTTTTACCTTGCAGTGGCGGCGCTGGTCGTCGTCGCCCTGATACTGCTATTGCGCCCCTGGTGGCCTGGCTCACGCCGTATCGCCAGCGCCGACTTTTCACCGGAGCTCAATGCCGCAATCCATCGTGATCGACTTGCGGAATTGGAGCGCGACCGCAGCAATGGCTCCTTGTCTGAAAGTGACTTGACCGAGGCCCGCGAAGAGTTGCAGCGGCAGCTTCTTGACGACACCGCTGCCGTGGAGGCGGTCGCCGCCGACAGGTTCGGCGGCCGCGCCGGCGTCGCGGTAGCCATCCTGTTGCCACTCGCAGCTGTGGCTTTGTATGCGCTGCTGGGCAGTCCGGCTGCGGTACTGCCCGTCGACGTACAGATACAGAAAGCTGCCGGCGATATGGAGCAACTCACCGCCAAGCTGGCAAAAAGGCTCGAGGACAAGCCCGACAATCCCCAAGGCTGGTTGATGTTGGGGCGCTCCTATAAATCGCTGGGGCGCTGGGATGATGCCGAGCGCGCCTTCGCCCGGATCGGGCCCGAGTTGAACAAGAACGCAGAATGGCTGGCGGAGCTTGCCGAGTTGCTGATACAAAAGAACAATGGATACAACGAACAAGCACGCCAGCTCATTCGTCAGGCATTGCAACTCGAACCCGGCAACATGCTGGCTCTTTTTATGGCCGGTGGTGATGCCTTCAGCGGCGAGCGCTTTGCCGAAGCTATCGCGCATTGGGAACGCTTGCTGCCACAACTCGAGCCCGGCGGTGAAGATGCCCGCATGGTTGAATCGGCCATGGCCAAAGCGCGTCAACGAGGCGGTCTGGCACCGAAAATTGCCGCCGCAAACAAGGGGGCGCCTCAGAGTACCGCCAAAACCGCGAAGGGTACAGCGATAGCCGCGGGTAAATCGGTCAGCGGCCGGGTCGAACTGTCTCCAGCGCTGAAAGACAAAGCCATGCCCGATGATGTCGTCTTCATCTTTGCCCGTGCGATCAACGGTCCACGCATGCCGCTTGCTGCTCTGCGCGTGCGTGTCGCCGATCTGCCACTGGACTTCATGCTCGACGACACGAAGGCGGTGATGCCGAGTGCGACGATTTCTTCGGTGGAAGAATTGCGCGTCGAAGCACGTGTCTCAAAATCCGGCAAAGCAACGCCAGGTAAAGGCGACCTGACCGGCAAGAGCCCGACCGTGAAGCCAGGCGCCAAAGGTCTGAGGATTGTGATCGACACGATCAATCCCTGAGCAATCGCAAGATCTGGGTGAGCCCTGACTGGGTGCGGGACACTTAATACAGACGGCATAAATCTGTTTTTGCCGCAATTCTTTTAAGTCTTGATCAACATCAAGGTCGCCAGCGATCACAGGCATAGGATTCTGCCTGTGCACTAGCCCATGACTTATACAGGGCGATTGGGCACGGCGATGAAAACGGCAGCGCCGATCTCTGCCGATTTGTTGGAGTCACCCAATGAACATATCAAGCGCAATCGTGCATGCCCGCCCGGGCCATGCCGAAGCTGTCAAGGCCGGACTGGCCATCCTGGAGGGCGTCGAGATACACGCCGTCTCGCCTGAAGGAAAAATCATCGTCACCATAGAAACCGAGGACGACAGAAGCAATGTCGCTACCTACGAATGCATCGGCACGCTGGAAGGTGTGATGTCAGCAGCCATGGTCTATCACCAAACCGAATCTGAGCCAGACAAGGAGATCTGAAATGAAATTGACGCGCCGTGAATTCATCAAGACCAACGCCATCGCCGCTGCTGCAACCACGGCCGGTATGAGCATTCCGGGTGTGGCGCAAGCCGCCATGCCAAAAAGCGAGGACGGTGTGCGCTGGGACAAAGGCGTCTGTCGCTATTGCGGTACAGGTTGCGGCGTGCTGGTCGGCGTCAAAAATGATCGCGTGGTGGCTACCCAGGGCGACCCGGATGCGCCGGTGAACAAAGGCCTCAATTGCGTCAAGGGCTATTTCCTGTCGAAGATCCAATATGGCAAGGACCGACTGACCAAGCCGCTGTTACGCATGAAGGATGGCAAGTTCGACAAGAATGGCGAATTCGCTCCGATTTCCTGGGATGCGGCATTCGATATCATGGCCGAGAAAGCCAAGGAGACCATGAAGACCATGG
>JAIPCF010000015.1 GCA_021738385.1 Sulfuritalea sp.
GGCAGATGCCGCTGGTCATCGTCGGAGTAATGCTGTTGATATCAGGACCAGCCATGGTGCTCGCCTGGTTCAAGCTGCGCAGCCGCAACCTTGGTCCGATACTCGATGCCAACGGCTGGGCTGTGAATGCCCGCGCGCGCATCAATATTCCTTTCGGCACTTCGCTGACGCAACTGGCGCGCTTACCCGAAGGGGCGGAACGTACGCTGAGCGATCCTTATGCGGAAAAGGAACAACCGTGGGGGCTCTATTCTGTTATTGCTCTGATCGTGTTCTTCGCGGCAATCTGGCTGACGCGCTGAAGCCAGTCCGCGCCGGGCGGGTAGCAGCCGGATTCAGGGCACAACGCGCACACAGATCTTGCCGTGCACCTGGCCTTGCTCCATCTGCTGCTGGGCGCAAGCGACTTGAGCCAGGCTGACGGTTTCCTGAATATGCGGAACAATGGTCTGATCGACGGCAAGTCGCGCCAGGCGACGCAGGAGCTCGCTATCGATCTTGAGCAAAAAGGGCACGCAACGTTGTCGCGAGCTCAGCCGCGCCAACAGGGCTGACCCATACAGCGCCGCGCGCGGCATGGTGTTGATGTAGATACCCAGGGTGTTCAGACGCGGTCTTGCCTCGGCAAAAGATGACACTGCCGCCGCATCAAAGATCACATCGAAACGCCGATCAAGCGCCAGCCAATTCCCTTTTTTGTAATCAATCACGCGCTCGGCACCCAGGCCGAGCACGTAATCGATGTTCGCCGCGCCGCACACCCCGGTGACTTGAGCGCCCAGCAAACAGGCGATCTGCACCGCCGCCGAACCCACGGCGCCGGACGCCCCGGTAATCAGGATCGACTGCCCCTGGTTGAGGTGGGCAATGTCCGCCAATGACTGCAAGGCGGTTCCGGCGGCAACTGGCAAACAGGCAGCTACTTCATCGCTGAGCTCAGAGGGTGTCGGCGTGACCAATTCGGTATCCAGGGCGACGAACTGAGCGCATGCTCCCTGCCCGTTCATCGGGTTGACCGAACCAAATACGCGCTGCCCGACGATGTAGTCCTCAACATCGGCACCAAGCGCGGTGACGACGCCGGCAAAATCCTTGCCTTTGATCGCCGGGCGTTTGGGACGCCCTACAAGGCGCAGGATGCCGCTGCGTAGTTTGAAATCAACCGGATTCAGGCTCGCCACGTTCACGCGAACCTGAACCTCGCCGCGCCCCGGTTGCGGTACCGCGATCTCGCTTAGCTTTAGAACAGAGGCGTCGCCAAAGTGCTCATATGTCACTGCCTGCATGTCTGACTCCCGTGCTTCAATGGCGCATTGAACCACAGTGCGGTGTGGGATCAGGAGTAAAGCGCGGACTTTGCCGTTCCGCTCCGGTCCGGCGCCGCTGCTGTGGCACAATTGCTTGCTTCCTGCTCTGCGGCGACGCGAACAGAACCCATCCTTCCGGGACGCGATTCCCAGGTTCCCGCAGGGGCCAAAATACCCATGACAATCCGCAATCTCGAGTTTCTCTTTCGTCCCAAGTCGATCGCCGTCGTTGCCGACGCCGACCCGAAAAGCGCCGACGAATCGAGCCGCTACGCCGAGGTGGTGTTGCGCAATCTTGCCGCTGGCGGTTTTACTGGCCCGGTGCTTCGCGTCACTGCGACCACGCGCTCGCTGTTCGGCATGGGTACCCATGTGCACATTGATGCACTCGAGATCGTGCCCGAGTTGGCTGTTGTCTGCGTGCCGCTCAAGGACGTGGCAAAAATTGTAGCGCGGCTCGGGGCCCGTGGCACGCGCGCGGTGATTGTCGGATCTTCGATACACGAGAACCTGAAAGGCAGCGAGATTGCTTTGGCGCGCAATGCGATTCTCGACGCGGCCCGGCCCAATCTGGTGCGGATTCTCGGACCGGGCAGTGGCGGTCTGGTGGTTCCTGGCAGCGCGCTCAATGCCAGCGTGTCGCCCGTCAATGCGATACCCGGCAGGATTGCACTGATTGCGCAATCGGCAGCGGTGGGTGCCGCCGTGCTCGATCGCGCCAACAGTAGGGGAATCGGGTTTTCGTCGGTGATTCATCTGGGTTCTGCCGTTGATATCGACCTGGCTGACGCGCTTGACTGGCTCGCAGCCGACCCTCACACCGAAGCGATTCTGGTGCAGTTCGAGACGGTGACGGTAGGCCACAAGTTCATGTCGGCCGCGCGCGCCGCCGCGCGTAACAAACCCGTGGTTGCCATTCGCGGCGGCGGCGTAGCGGCAGGCGATTCGAATGACGCGTTCAGCACAGACGATGTCTATGAAGCGGCGATGCGCCGCGCCGGCTGGGTTCGTATCGGCACGCTGGAAGATCTGTTCGATGCCGCAGAGGCATTGGCCCGGGTGCGCCCGATGATTGGCGAGCGGCTGAGCATTTTGGCCAATGGCCGGGGCTTCGGGCGCATCGCCGCCGACGCGCTGCTGAGCTCTCGCGGTCGCCTTGCCGAGCTATCCAAAGAGACACTCAGGCAGTTGAAGAAACTTTTGGGCACCCATTCCTTGACAGGGAATCCTGTGGCTCTGCCTGCCGATGTTACTGCCGAAGAATGGTCTGCCGCGCTTAAAATCCTGCTCGCCGATAGCGAGACGGACGCGGTGTTGACGGTGTATTCCCCGTCTCCGTTCGCCTCGAGCGCCGACGTCGCCACGGCAATATGCAGCGTGGCCAAAGCCAGCGAGCGCAACGTATTTACCTGCTGGGTAGGCGGCGATGCGATGCTCGAGGCTCAGCAAATCGCCGCGTGGCATGGCGTGCTGAGCCATGACTCGGCAGAAAAGGCCATCGCGATTTTTCTCGGTATCGTGAACTACGAACGCAACCGCGAACTGCTGGCTCAAATGCCGTCCTCAGTCGCGCAGGACTTCACGCCCAACATCAATGCCGCTCGCGATGTGATTGCTGAAGCCATTGATGCCGGCAGCGATACGCTTTCGCCGCGTCAGACCCGCCGTCTGCTGCAGGCCTATGGTATCGATCTTGCCGAGTATCCCCTGGCTCGCAGCCTCGAAGAGGCGATTCAACGCGCCGACGACATCGGATATCCGGTGGATCTGGGCTTGGTGCTGGCCAATCGGGGCGGACATGAAATGGCTGCAACCGGACTGCGCTCGCCGGCCGACATCCAGATTGCTGTGCGCGGTCTGCGCAGCAATGTGCGTGAGCAGAATCCGGAGCGGCGCATCAGCGGTTACCGGTTGCGGCCCAGCGCCTCGCGCAGCGGTATCGACCCGCTGCAAATTGGCGTCGCCAGCGACCCGGTATTCGGGCCGGTGATTTTTCTCGGCCCCGCCAATGACGGTGGCGTCAAATCGGGCAACTGCGCGTTGGCGCTGCCGCCATTGAACATGACGCTGGCTCAGGATTTGATATCACGCTGTCGTTTTGCTGCCGAGCTTCAGGCCGCCGAGCGCGCAGCGCTGGTAAAGGCCGCCTGCCAGACACTGGTGCGGATTTCTCAACTGCTCACGGATATCGACGAAGTCGCCACCCTTGAACTCGACCCGGTGCACCTCGAGAGCACTGGCATGTTGGTGCTCGATGCGCAAATCGGCATAGAAAAACGCGAGCGCAAACAGGGGTTGCGACGCTTTGCGATTCGTCCTTATCCCAAAGAACTAGAACAACGCGTTACCTGGCAGGGGCGCCGGATCCTGATTAGGCCGATCCGGCCGGAGGATGAAAACACCCTGGGCGATCTGCTCGGCTCGCTGGAGCCGGAAGATTCGCGCATGCGATTCTTTGGTGCCATGCGTAGCCTGCCGCGCTCGCAACTCGCCCGCTTTACCCAGATCGACTACGATCGCGAAATGGCGCTGGTGGCGATCGAGCGTGACAAGGAAGGTGTCGAACACTCGCTCGGAGAAGTTCGCGCCGTGACCGATCCGGACAACCATGCCGCCGACTTCGCCATTGTTGTCCGTTCGGAACTCAAGGGCCAGGGACTTGGCCGCCTGTTGCTGCAAAGCATCATCGACTATTCGCGCAGCCGCGGCACCGATGAACTGCGCGGCGAAACCTTGGGCGCCAATTTACGCATGCAGCATTTGGCGCGCGATCTGGGATTCGAGTTGAAGTCCGGCGCGGATCTGGGTACGGTCGAGTTGCGCCTGATTCTGCGCCCGCCGTCGCGCCCGGCAGCAAAGGCGAACCGGCTCTGAGCCGGATCAAGCATGAACAGGCAGCGCCTCGGTGGGGTGAAGAAAACAAAGCAAACCGCAGACAGAGAAAAGTCGGCGCTGGTGAAGCAACTGCGCTACAGGGCGGTCGAGCACAAGACGCTCTCCTCGTAGTAGCGGATGGCGAGACGGCGGTACTACCGGTTACGACATGTCACTTGCCGCTGATACTCGACCGGCCGGCGTCATATTCATCGCGCTGTCGGCGATCGCCTTCGGCTCGATGGCGATTTTTGGCAAGCTGGCCTACGTAGAAGGCATACGACTGGACAGCCTGTTGTTTCTGCGTTTTGGCATCGCGGGTGTCGTCATGGCGCTCTGGATGTTGGCGACTCGCCAAACATGGCCGCGTGGAAAAACACTAATTGGCCTGATGTTGATGGGCGGTGTTGGCTACGTCGGCCAGGCATGGTGCTACTTCACCTCCCTGTCCTATGCCTCCGCCGGACTGACGGCCATGCTGCTCTATCTTTTTCCCGCCATCGTGACGGTATTGCACGCTTTTCTCGCCCGACGCCGGCTTAGCGGATTGCGGGCGGGTGCAGTGGCCGCCGCTCTGCTCGGCACTGCACTGACTGTCGGCAGCAATGCGGAGGGTCAGATCCTCGGTATCGTATTTGGCGTAGCTGCGGCGCTGGTCTATTCGGTTTACATCATCGCCGGCGAGCGCATTACCGCCGGTATCGGCGCCATCCCGGCGGCAACGGTCATCATGCTCTCGGCGGCGACCACCTCGGCATTGGTCGTCTTTTCGCGCGGCTACGCCGCTCCGGCAACGACGATGGGCTGGAGCGCGGTTCTGGCCATTGCCCTGGTGTGTACCGTCGTCGCCATCGTGGCGTTTTTTGCCGGGCTGTCACGGCTGGGTGCGCCAGACGCCTCGACGCTATCCACGCTGGAACCCGTTGCCACCATCGTTCTTGCAGCGCTGTTTCTTGGCGAGACAATCCTGCCGCTGCAGATGCTGGGCGGCGCCATCATCCTCGTCGCTGCAATCACCCTGGCCCGCTACGGCAAGGTGCATTAGGTTTTGTCGCCCACAAACACAGCAGAAGTCGAAAAAGTATTTGACACCTGTAAGGAACGCTTACGAGCGGCGACAACTCAGTACCAAATCGTTTGCGGTTGCGCCCTCACAGGCAATCTGTACCGCCGGAATGGACATATTTCAACAAACTCAGGAGATACGACATGAACCAGAAGACAACAGGAATTGCCCTTGCAACCGCCGCCGCCGCCATTTTTGCAATGGGTGGCATGGCAGCAACCCCGGCGTTTGCGGGCATGGACGGCGTGAATTGCGTCGGTGCCAATTCGTGCAAAGGCCACTCGGAATGCAAGTCGGCCAAGAATGAATGCAAGGGCCTCAACGCCTGCAAGGGTCAAGGTTGGGTCAAGAAAGCCAGCGCCAAAGAGTGCACCGATGCGGGCGGCACTGTCCAGAAAACCGAAATGAAGAAGTAATCAGGCTCAATGCAAACGAGGTACTCGCACGGCATGGGCCGAGCGAGTACCTTGCAACGATACCCATGAACAAACATCTGGAAGGCTTCGGCCTTGGTTTGCGCAGCGAACACTATCGTGATTTCGTCGAAAGCCCGCAGCGCGTGGACTGGCTGGAAATCATTTCCGAGAATTACCTGGTGCCCGGCGGCAAGCCGCTGCACTTTCTTGACCGCATCCGGCGCGACTACCCGATGGTGATGCACGGCGTATCGCTTTCCATCGGCAGCAGCGACCCTCTCGATTTCAATTACCTCAGACAGCTCAAAGCGCTGGCCGGGCGTGTCGAGCCGGCATGGATTTCCGATCACCTGTGCTGGACTGGCACCGACGCCATCAATCTGCATGACCTGCTGCCCCTGCCCTATACCGAACAATGCCTGCGCCACGTCTCCGCGCGCATCGTGCAGGTACAGGATTTCCTGGGCCGGCCGCTGGTAATGGAAAACGCCTCGACTTATGTGACATTCCAGAGCGACGAAATCAGCGAGTGGGAATTCATCAATGAGCTGGTGCAACGCAGCGGCTGCGAACTGCTGCTGGACGTCAACAATGTCTATGTCAGCAGCGTCAATCACGGCTTCGATCCGCATGCCTTCATTGATGCGATACCCGTCGCCAGCGTGCGCCAGATTCATCTGGCGGGGCACGAAGATCACGGCGACTACATCATCGACACGCACGACCAATCGATTGTCGATCCGGTATGGGATCTTTATGCCTACACCATGAAGCGGACCGGCTTCATCCCGACGATGATTGAGCGCGACGACAATATTCCTCCGCTTACCGAATTGATTGCCGAACTCGATATGGCGCGAGAAATTGCGCGCGTGGAGGCGAGTGGTGATTCCTCGCGCGGTGCAGAGCGGGTCGCGGCATGAATACTTTGCTCGCGTTACAGCAGCGATTTCAAAAGGCCGTCATCAGCGGCGACCAGCAATACGCCAACGCCATGCCTGGCGATGTTCGCGGCCGGCTGGAAATTTACGCCAATGCCTATCGCGGGCGGCTGATCGATGTCCTGGCCGACAACTACCCGGTGTTATATCGGGCCATGGGCGATGCGGCTTTTCGCGAGTTGGCCAACACCTACATCAGCGCGCAGCCCTCGACGTTTCGTTCCGTACGCTGGTACGGCGATGGTCTGGTGGATTTCATCACCGAAGAAGACGATCGTATTCCGCATCCGGCTCTGGCCGACATCGCGCGCATGGACTGGGCCACGCGCGCCGCCTTCGATGCCGCTGACGCCAATCCGCTGACGCATGCCGAACTTGCGGGTATTGCGCCGGAGAAATGGTCAGATTTACGCTTTTCGCTGGTGCCTTCTTTTGACTTGATCGACATCGATTGGGCCATCGAGGCTCTTTGGCATGCGCTGAATAACGACGAGAACGCTGAAACCGAAGCGCCGGAAGCGCATCGCCATAGCCTGATTATCTGGCGTTACGGTCTTGAGACCCGTTGGCGCGCTTTGCAGCCGCTGGAGGCGTTGGCTTTGAAAGCCGTTCAAAGCGGCGCCAGCTTTGCACAGTGCTGCGTCACCTTGATGGAAAACGGGAGCACCGATCCGGCGGCGGAAGCCGCGCAGTTTTTGCAACTCTGGATCACGGAAGGTGTTTTGGCGAGTGTTTTGAGCGGGTGAGCTTGGGCTCGGGTGAAAACTCGGCGCTGGTGAAGCAACTGCGCTACAGGGCGGTCGAGCACAAGACGCTCTCCTCGCCGTAGCGGATGGCGAGACGGCAAAAACCGATGAAAGGGCTGCTGCGTCGTTTTTTCAGGCCTTGAAGCGGGCGGTCATTCCGTGCAGGCTGACTGAGAGTTCTTTCATTCCCTGCGCCACCTGAACTGCCCGTTCCGAGACCGAGTTGTTGTCTCCCGAGATTTCCGCCAGCCGATCAATATAGCCGGCGATGCCTTCTCCTGCATGTGCCTGTTGTTGCACCGAGGCGGTGATTTCGTCAGCATCTCGGGTAGTTTCTTGAACTGCGTGTACTGACTCGCTCAAGGCAATCGCCACGTCTTCGAGGTGCTCCTGACTGGACCCCAGGGACGACAGCCCGCGCTGGATGGCTTCTTCCACCCCTTCTGACCTGGATTCCATGGTCTGCGTGACCTTGTCGATCTGGGCTGCCGCGATGGCGGATTTCTCCGCCAGTTTGCGAACTTCGTCGGCGACAACTGCGAATCCACGGCCCTGCTCCCCGGCGCGTGCCGCTTCGATCGCGGCATTCAAGGCGAGCAAATTGGTCTGATCGGCGATATCGCGGACCTGTTTGGTCATGTCGCTGATTTCCCGGGTGCTGTCGATGAATTCGGTGGCGGTGTTGGCGATGTCGGCGACTGCGCCTTCCACGGTAGAGATCTCACCGATCATGCGCGACAGGCTTTCGTTGGCCGCCTGGGCGCTTTCAATGCTTTTGCCAACCTGGTGCCCGACCTTTTCGGTGCTTCCAAGAACCATTTTGGCGCCCGTGGAAAGCGCCCCGATTGCCGTCCTCGCCTTCGTTGCCAGTTCAGATCGTTGCGAGGCGCTGATCGCAATCTCGTCGGCCACCGCATTGGCCAGCGCTGTTGATTCGTCGAGTCTCGAGTTGGCGCTGTGCAAATCGACCAGGGTTTGCTGCAGGCGTTGTTGCACGCAGCCGATTTCATAAGCCGCACTTTGCTTGTCTTCGGCCTGAATCTGCAGCGGGAAATTCAGCTCACCGGCGGCGATGCACTTGAGTGATGTGGCCAATACTTGCGGATCAGCGCCAAGCAGGTTACGCAACAAGCGCTCGAACAGCAGGATGGCCGCCAGGGCAACGAGCACCGAAGCTGCGCCAAGACCAAGAACCCAAACTTGCGCGGAGTCTGCAAATTCGCGAAGTTCCACATTAGCGCTACCGAACTCGCTGCCAAGGCGGGCAAACGTCAAATAGCTGTAGCTGCTGGCGGCCACCATAACAAAGGCCAAAACGACAAAAACCACCCAAAGGCGAATGCGCAAGGACATGGTGATCTTTCACATATCAAGGTTGATCGTAGCGGCTTTTAGGTTCCCGTTCTTCGCCGGCCGACGCTGGCGGCTGCGGGACGACTTCGGGATATGGCTTTTTTTGCGAAAAACCATGAAGACTTTAATGTTTTTTCCAGAGAGGTACGCATAATTTGTTCTATCTCCGAATAAGGCATCCGTGGGAAAACGTCAAAACGCTACGCGAAGTACATACAACGGCAACTTGTCTTGCCGGCTTTAGCCCGGGCAGTGTTTATTTCATTCGCAGGCGACCGGGCGACAGTGCTTCGACACTGACGCCTTCGCTTGTGATGTCTTCTGGGATGGCCTCGCCGCGCATCAGGGCGGCGCTAAGCCGGCCCATGGCATTGGCGCTCTGGATGCCGTAGCCACCTTGCGCTGCAATCCAGAAAAATCCGGATGCTGAGGTGTCAAAGCCGGCGACGAGGTCGCCATCTGAGACAAAAGAACGCAAGCCGGCCCAGACGCGCGCCGGGCGGCGAATTTGCAGCGTCGTGGCGGCTTCTATGTGGTAGATGCCGGTTGCGACATCGAGTTCCTCGGCTTGTACGTCGTGCGGCGGTACCGGATCGGCATTGGCCGGCGAGCCGAGCAGCATGCCGGCATCCGGCTTGAAATAGAAGCTTTCATCGACACCGACCACCGCCGGCCAGGAATGGATGTCCAGCTCGGACGGCGGGTGGAAGGTGAAGGCGGTGCGGCGCTTGGGCACCAGCCCGATGGTCGAAACACCCGCCAGCTCGGCTATGGCGTCGCACCAGGCGCCGGCGGCGTTGGCCACTACCGGTGCGGAATAGCTACCGCCGCCAGTGGTGCGTATCTGCCAGTCGCCATCACGCCGGCTCATTTCGCACACGTCAGCATCGCCGATAATCTCACCGCCCTGCCGGCGCACGCCGCGCAGATATCCCTGATGCAGTTCGTTCACATCCATGTCCATGGACTTCTGATCAAGTACTGCGCCGACCACCCACTCGGGTTTGATCACAGGCACGCGGCGGCAAACTTCTGCGCCATCGATGGCCTGGATGTCGGCGTCTACCGCGCTCAATTCCTTCAGCATGGCCTCGAGCATGTCTTGTTGGCCGTGCTCGCCGATGAACATGACGCCGCGCGGACTGAGTATCGGATGCTCGGCAAAACCCGGCGGCGGCGATTCGTAAAACGGCCGCGAAGCACGAGTCACGGCGCGCACCAGGGGCGTGCCGTAACTTTGGGCATACAACGCCGCCGAACGGCCGGTGGAATGGTAGCCGGGCTGCGATTCGCGTTCGAGCACCACGACCCTGCCATACGGCGCCAGCCAGTAGGCGGCCGAGGCACCGGCAATACCGCCTCCGATCACAATGAAATCTGCTCGCATCAAAACTCCATGAGTTGCTTATCCGTACAGGATATGTTGTGTAAGAGAATCAGACATCCAGCGCTGTTTTCTTGCATACGGCGCGCAGGGCGAAGCTCGATCGAATTCGCGCCACGCCGGGCAGGCGCGTCAAGTGCTGCTTGTGGATACGCTCGTAGTCCTGGGTGTCGGCGGCCACCACCCGGATCAGGTAATCGGCGTCGCCCGACATCAGATAACACTCCATGATGTCGGGGCAGGCTTGCACCGCATTCTCGAATTTTTGCAGCAAGTCTTCATTCTGGCTGTTCAGCGTGACTTCGACAAAAATGCTGGTTGGCCGGCCAATCGCTTCCTGCCGCACCAGCGCAACGTAGCCCTCGATCACGCCGGCTTCTTCGAGTTGTTGCACTCGGCGCAAACAGGCCGAGGGCGACAGATTGACCCGCTGTGCGAGCAGGGCGTTGGTCATGCGGCCGTCGGCCTGCAACTCGGCCAGAATCTTACGATCTATCTTGTCGAACTCGATTGGCCGCATGATCTTCGAAGGAATGATGAAATTGCCGAATATTGTTGCACAACTGATCGATTAGGCCAATGTCTTTGCAAGCACCTTTTGTGCGCTTCGGCTCATCATGCCTGTTCTGACACACCCAACCACGGAGAGCAAAATGCTGATCGGCGTACCCAAGGAAATCAAGGTTCACGAATACCGCGTCGGCATGACGCCGGCCTCAGTGCAGGAAGCCGTGATGAATGGTCACGGCGTTCTGGTCCAGTCGGGCGCCGGCGCCGGCATCGGCTGCGATGACGAGGCGTATGTCAGCGCCGGCGCGCAAATCGCCGCCACGGCTGCTGACGTGTTTGCCGCGGCCGACATGATCGTCAAGGTCAAGGAACCGCAGCCGGTCGAGTGCGCCATGTTGCGCAAGGGTCAGATTCTGTTTACCTATCTGCACCTGGCACCCGATCCGGAGCAGGCGCGCTTGCTGCAAAAGTCCGGCTGTATTGCGATCGCTTACGAAACCGTCACCGACGCTCAGGGCGGTCTGCCGCTGCTGGCGCCGATGAGCGAAGTGGCCGGCCGCATGTCGATCCAGGTGGGTGCGGCGTCTTTGCAAAAAGCTTATGGCGGGCGCGGCATTTTGCTCGGCGGTGTGCCCGGCGTGCGACCCGCGCACGTGGTAGTGCTGGGCGGCGGCATTTCAGGCACTCATGCGGCGCACATGGCCGTCGGGATGGGCGCGGATGTGACCATCCTCGACAAATCACTGCCGCGTCTGCGCTATCTGGGCGAGATTTTCAATGGCCGCGTGGCGACGGTGTACTCGACGTCGCTGGCGGTCGAGGAAGCCATCAAGCAGGCCGATCTGGTGATCGGTGCCGTGTTGATCCCGGGCGCCGCCGCGCCCAAGCTGATTCGTCGCGAGCATCTGGCGATGATGAAAAAAGGCTCGGTGCTGGTCGACATTTCCATTGACCAGGGCGGCTGTTTCGAGACCTCGAAAGCCACCACGCACCAAGATCCGACATATGAAGTCGACGGCGTGATTCACTATTGCGTCGCCAACATGCCCGGAGCCGTGCCGCACACTTCAACCTTTGCGCTGAACAATGCCACCTTGCCGCATACCCTGGCGCTGGCCAACAAGGGCTGGAAGCAGGCCTGTCGCGACAATCCTCACCTTGCCGCCGGACTGAACGTTTGCGACGGAAAGATCACTTGCAAGATGGTGGCGGATGCTTTGAAGCTGGACTACCAGCCCGCCGAAAGTTTCCTCGCCGCCTGAGCGCGGCGAAGCAGCAAAACTCGGCGCTGGCGACACGGCAAATGCCTTATCGCCGGCGCCGAGTTTTTAGGGATTGCTGTCGGACGCGGTGCCGGTGTGCATCTGGATGCGCCCGACAAAGATCATGGCGCTCAGCGTCGCACCAATTGCCAGATAACCGACAAAGTTGTATCCGTCAATCTGACCAGAGGCCGTTGCGCTAATCATCAAGCCCCCGACATAAGACGCTACGCCGGCCGCGAGTTGCTGGACGGCGCCGTTCATCGAAAGAAATGTACCGCGCAGCCGGGGTTGTACGGCGGAGGTGACGATCGCCATGGCCGGCACCATGCGTCCCGGCACAAATATAAAAAACACCGTTGAAACCACGACCATGAGCCACAGCGGTATCGGAAACAGATGTGTCTGTATGAAAAGCGGCACCATGGAACACATGGCGATCAGGCGGTAAGTCCAGATTTTTCCCCGCGCGTCGGCGAGGCGACCGATCAGGCGCGAGGTGAAAAAGGTGGCGCAGCCGCCGACGAAATAGATCAGCGGAATGTCTTCCTGACGAATGCCGACATTCGCCGTGACGTAGATCGTGATGTAGGGAATTACGGTGAAGCCGGAGAACATCAGCAAGGCCATGAAGACCAGCGCCCGGATGTGGTTGGCATCGCGCAACACCGCCAGCATTGCCGAGAGCGGGTGCGCGCGTTCAGTTTCGCTGATGATGGCACTGGGCAAGTGGCCACTCAGTGTGGGCAGCATTTTCCAGCCCAGCAACAGGAAGCCGCAGGACAGCGCGGCAATGAAAATAAAAGGAAAGCGCCAGCCGAACTGATTGGCGAGGTAAAGCGAGAGCGGTACGCCGGCCACGGTAGATAGTGCAAACGCCGACATGATGGTGCCGCTGGCTCGACCGCGCCGCTCGAAGGGAATCAGATCACCGACCATGGTTTGTATCATTGAACCGAGCACACCGCCAAAACCTCCCGCCATGCAGCGTGCCAGCAGCAGCGTGCCATAGCCCGGCGCCAGACCGCAGGCCAGCGTGGCCACCACGAACAGGGCGAACATAACCAACAGCATGCGTTTGCGCTCGAAACGGTCGACAAAGACAGCTGTCAGCACGCCAGTGAATGCGGCGGTGAAGGTATAGGCCGACACCAGCAGACCGAATTCGTGCGTACCCACATTGAGTTCGCGCATCAAGATCGGGCCCAAAGGCATCATGATCATGAAGTCGAGAATGTGCACAAACTGGATTCCGGCCAGCGTGACCAGCAGTACGCGTTCGCGTGCGGGCGTGAGAAATTCGGGTGCCGGGGATGGGTTCATTGTTTCGCGTGCCTGGAGGCGGGGGTATAAGAAACTGCAAAAAGTCGGCGCTGATGAAGCAACTGCGCTACGGAGCGGTCGAGCAAAAGACGCTCTCTTCGCCGTAGCGGATGGTGGCACGGCGGTCATGCACGATCTGGCATTGTGCCGGACCCCGTGGGGGGGGGCTCTGGACAGCAGAGAGTGCAAATGAAGACATACCAAGACGCCAGTTTACGCACCGACAGCCAGGTATTCGAACAATTCGCTCGAGGCGCAGCAATTATTTATCGGCTTGGCGAGCGCGATCGGTAAACCGGCGGCGAATATACTCAAGCCGCAAAGCCGTGGTCGGGCACGATTTATTGAAAATGGAGAGCCGAATGATTGAATTACGCAAGGCCGACGAGCGCGGCGTCGCCAACTTCGGCTGGCTGGATTCACTCCACACGTTTTCCTTTGGTCATTATCACGACCCGCGGCAGATGGGTTTTTCCGATCTGCGGGTGATCAACGACGATCGCGTACAGCCAGGCCAGGGTTTCGGCACGCATTCGCATCGCGACATGGAGATTTTTTCCTATGTGCTCGAAGGTGCGCTGGAGCACAAGGACTCGATGGGTACTGGCTCGGTGATTCGCCGCGGCGACGTGCAGATGATGAGTGCCGGCAGCGGCATTAGCCACAGCGAGTTCAATCATTCGGCGCAGGAGCCGGTGCATTTCCTGCAAATCTGGATCGTGCCGGATCGGACCGGCGTGGCTCCGCGCTATCAGCAGAAGAACTTCTCGTCCGCCGAAAAACGCGGTCGCCTGTGCCCGATCATTACATCCGACGCATCAGACGGCGCGCTGGGGGTGTACCAGGACGCCCGGGTGTATGCCGGCCTGTTCGACGGCGCGGAAAGCAGCGAATTCACCCTGCCTGCGAATCGATGGGGCTATGTCCATGTTGCGCGTGGCGCGGTGCATGTCAATGGCACGGCGATGGAAGCCGGCGACGGTGCCCGAATTCGTGACGAGCCACTGTTGCGCTTCGACAAGGGGCGGGATGCCGAAGTGCTGCTGTTCGATCTACGGCCGGCCAGTACTTAGGCGATGTGGCGCGCCTACTCGGCTGCCCCGGTTCTTTGTCCTCGTAGCTCGGCCAGGTAGTTCAACCCTGCAATCGCTCGACTGCCATACCATGACAGCATTTCGCCATCGACCCGGATTACCGGTCGCTGCGTCTGCGCGTGCAGTTCAGTTGCATCGCGATCGCTGAATGCATAGGGCTCCGAGGGCAGCAGGACACGCTGAATGTCGTCCAGCCAAGGCTCGGCAAAGGTGAACTCGGGGTATCGCACCGAAGCCTCGGTCGGCAAAGTATCCCATCCACCGGCGCCGAGCATGGAGGCGATGTAGGTATCGCGTCGTATCGTCATCCAGGGTTCGCGCCAGATCGGATACAGCACCGATTCGCGCGGCAGCGCAGCGGCCATGGCGGCGAGATTGTTCCGCGCATCGGCGAATGCCGATGCCAGTCGCGCTGATTCGTTCTCGCGACAAAAGATGCCGCCGAGCAAGGCATACAACGCCAGATTGTCATCCACGGTTCGCGGATGCACGACTACGACATGCGGCACGAAAGCCATCATGGCTTCAACCGGTTCGCGCCGGTTCTCGTCGATATCTGCAATCACATGCGTCGGCGCCAGCGATTGGATGACGTCAAGCTTGATGTCCTTGGTGCCGCCGACCTTGGGAATCCGCCGCAGGATTTCCTTGGGATGAACGCAGAAACCCGTGCGCCCGACCAGATACTCCGCCAGCCCGAGATCGCAGATGAGCTCGGTCAGGCTGGGCACCAGGCTGACAATACGCGGGTGGCCTTCAAACGCCTGGTGTTGGCAACTCAGCGCGTCGGTCAGCGCCATCAAGATGAGGATTAGCGGCCGATGGTGCCCGGCTTGCCGCCGGATATGGCGCGTATGTTTTCGACAATCTGTTCGACAGTCGCCACCATATCCGCATGACTTGACTGTGGCAGCGCCAGATACATACCATTCACCATCAAACTCGGAACGCCGGTCATCCCCGAGGCCAGAGTCAGCCTGCGGGCCTGTGCGACGCGGCTCTTCACGCCGAACGACGACGAGGTTTCACGGAACTTTTTGATATCGACACCCTTGGTCGCCAGCCATTCGTGCAGGATTTTCTCGTTGCTGAGTCGTTTGCGCTCAATGTGCGTTGCCTTGAATATCTCGCCATGCAGTTGTTCCAGCAGGCCCATGGCTTCCAGCGAGTAGTACAAATTGGCGGCCGGCGCCCACTGGTTGTTGGGAAAAATTGCCGGCACGCGGCGGAAGCTGACATCTGGCGGCAGCTTTTTCAGCCAGGTTCCAAGTACCGGCTCGAAGTCGAAGCAATGCGGACAGCCATACCAAAAGAATTCCGTGACTTCAATTTTCGAACTATCCGTCGCCAACGGCGGGCTGATCGATTGATAGTCCTTGCCCTTGATGAGTTCGGCAGCGGTCGCAGTGCAGCCCAGTCCGACGCCAATGATGGTCAGAAATGCTGCCAAAGCGCTATGCCATGTCCTCATATCTGCTCCTATTGCTTGACCAGCGTGCCCTGCACCCCTGCCTGAGCCAAAAGTTCACGCGTGCGGTTCATTTCTGCGACATCACCATAGGGACCCAAGCGTACGCGGTGCATGGTGCCTTTTCCAGGGATGTCCACTTCTTGCACGTTGGCCTCCAGTCCGGCAAGGGCAAGGCGTGCTTTCAGGTTGTCGGCATCAGCAGCTTTCTTGAATGCACCCACTTGAAGAAACAGGGTTTCTTTTGGCTCAGGCCTGGTGGCAGGCTCCGGCGCAATGCTGACCGGGGGCGTTGGGCTTGTTCTGGGTGCGGCGGGCCCCGGCGGGGCCGGCTGCTTTCCCTCAAGGATGCCGTAGAACTCGAATCGCCGCTCGCCAGCTGTCTTGTCGCCGGGCTTTCCAGGCAGTGGCAAGGGGGTCTGTGAGCCGTTTACGACCGATGAATCCGCCTTCGGCGCGCCTTCATATTTGTTTTGAAAGGGCAGTGTTGCCTTATTGAGGTACAGGGTCACGCCGAACGAGATCAGCACGCCGATCACCAGGCCGATGAAAATGCCGAGCACGGTGCCGCCGCCATTCTTTTTCTGTGGTGCCCGTGGGCGCTGCACCGCGCCCGAAGTCTTGTCGAATTTGCTCATGTCACATGCTCACCGGTTGCGAGACTCCCAGGAGGGAAAGTCCGTTTTGCAGTACCTGCCGCGTTGCCAGCGCCAGCGCAAGACGTGCCTGACGAGTTGCCTGATCATCTACCAGCAGGCGTTCGGCGTTGTACCAACTGTGGAAATCGCCGGCCAGATCCTTGAGATAGAAGGCCAGGGTGTGCGGCGCATAGTCGCGCGCGGCAATCTGGATCAATTCGGGAAACTCAGCCAGTCGTGCGCACAGTGCGAATTCGCTGTTGCCTTGCAAGGGCGCCAGATCGGCCAGACCCAGTTCTGCGGATTCCCCATCCCATTGCGTCATCACTGAGCAGATTCGGGCATGGGCATACTGGACGTAATACACAGGATTGTCATTGCTTTGCGATTTTGCCAGATCGAGATCAAAGTCCAGTGCTTGATCGCACTTGCGCAACATGTAGAAGAAGCGGCAGGCATCACTGCCGACTTCACTGCGCAACTGGCGCAATGTCACGTACTCGCCCGAGCGGGTGGACATTGATACCTTGTGACCTTCGCGGAACAGGCTGACAAACTGCACCAGCGTGACATCCAGTCGGTCAGCATTCGCGCCTGAGGCGCTGAGGGCGCCCTTGACCCGCGGGATGTAGCCGTGATGGTCGGCACCCCAGACATCGATAACCTTGTCGAAACCGCGTTCGAATTTGTTCAGGTGATAGGCGATATCGGAAGCGAAGTAGGTATACAAACCGTTGTCGCGCTGGACCACCCGGTCTTTTTCATCGCCGAAGGCGGTCGATTTGAACCATTTAGCGCCATCCTGAAGATAGATGTGGCCGGAATTTTCCAGAGCCGTCACGGCGCGCGCCACCATGCCGGTGTCGTAAAGGCTGCGCTCCGAGAACCACACGTCGAAATGCACGCCGAACTCTTCGAGATCGGCGCGACAATCGGCCAATTGCTCGTTCAGCACATGCGCGTGAATGTAGGACCAGTCCTCGCCAAGCAGATCCTTGCCGGCCAGGATCAGGCTGTCTAGGCGAGCCTCAGGATCCTCGCCATCGGGAACGCCGGCCATCACGGCTTCAGCCGGATGCACATAGCGGTCGCCATGGGCCTGCTTGATCTGTTCCGCCATTTCGCGGACGTAACCGCCCTGGTAGGCATTGGGTGGGAAGGGCACAGGCTCATCAAACAGTTCGAGATAGCGCAGCCAGGCCGAAACGGCGAGGATATCCATCTGCCGTCCGGCGTCGTTGACGTAGTACTCGCGCGTCACGTCGTAGCCGGCAAATGCCAGCAGCGAGGCCAGACTGGCGCCAAATGCGGCACCGCGACCGTGGCCGACATGCAGCGGGCCGGTCGGGTTGGCGGAAACAAATTCGACTTGCAACCGGCGTGCTGCCTTGCCGGTGCGCACCGGACCGCGCCCGTAACCCGATCCGCTGGCGAGTATGGCGGACACCACGGCAGTTCTGGCTGCGGGTGTCAGCGTGAAATTGATAAAGCCGGCACCGGCGATCTCGATCTTTGCCACGGCTTCCGAGGGAGGAAGTTCGTGCATCAGGCGTTCGGCAATCTGGCGTGGGCTGGTCTTCAATGCACGGGCGAGTTGCATCGCCAGATTGCACGCGAAGTCACCGTGACTGGCCTGCTTGGGGCGTTCAAGAATGATCTCGGCAAGGCTGTGTTCTGGCGCAACGCTGGTCAGCGCGATGCGTATCAAGCCCGTCAGATGCTGACGGACGTCCAGGGGAATTCGGGTGTGGGCGCTGGGTGCAGCCATGTCAGGAGTACGCGGGTCTTACGAAAGCTGTGGATTATACTTCCCGTTTTCGTCACGGCTGAGGCGCATGGCGCCGATGAAGCCGATGTCAACCGCCAACGATTTCTGGAATAGTAGTTCCGGTCACCTCGCTAAACGTCGATAATGCCGACGCGCTTCTTCACCTGAAACGATATCTCCGACCCGGTATCTTACGTGCGCCTCTTTCGCCTCATCCGTATTGCCCGAGTAGCCTATCTTTACGGGCTGGATAGCCTGGTACTCGAGCACGAGCTCGAGCCCGGTTGGAAAACGCGTGCGCTCTATGCAGCGCAGCGCTTGATGTTCTGGCGCAATATCTCGGCTCCGCGAGCCGTTCGGTTACGGCAGGCGCTGGAAGATCTGGGGCCGATATTCGTCAAATTCGGCCAGTTATTGTCGACGCGGCGCGACTTGATGCCACTCGACATTGCCGACGAACTGGCGAAGCTGCAGGATCGCGTGCCGCCGTTTTCGTCGGATCTTGCCATCGCCGAACTGGAGAAAGCCTACGGTCGGCCGGTAAGTGAGGTATTCGCCAGCTTCGACAGAAAGCCGGTTGCATCGGCATCGGTGGCGCAGGTGCATTTTGCTGTGTTGCATGAAAAAGATGGCGGCCGCGAGGTCGCGGTAAAGATTCTGCGCCCCGGCATTCAACCGGTGATCGAGCATGACATCGCGCTGTTGCAAGTCGCCGCAAGCCTGCTCGAAGCGCTCTGGGCAGATGGGCGCCGGCTCAAGCCGCGCGAGGTGGTAGCCGAGTTCGACAAATACCTGCACTACGAACTCGATCTGATGCGCGAAGCCGCGAACTGTTCGCAATTGAGGCGCAATTTTGCCGATTCGAACCTGCTGATCCTGCCCGAAGTGCATTGGGACTGGTGCTCTACCAGCGTGATGGTGATGGAGCGCATGCACGGCACGACCATTTCGAAAATCGATGAGCTGCGCGAAAAAGGAGTGGATATTCCGCGTCTGGCTCGTGCCGGTGTCGAAATTTTCTTTACCCAGGTTTTTCGCGACGGCTTCTTCCACGCTGACATGCATCCCGGCAATATTTTTGTCGCTACCCAGGGCGAACACAAGGGAAGCTACATCGCGTTGGATTTCGGCATCGTCGGTACCCTGTCGGATTCGGACAAGAATTATCTGGCGCAGAATTTTCTTGCTTTCTTCCGGCGCGACTACAAGCGAGTTGCCGAAGTACACATCGAATCAGGCTGGGCGCCCAAGGGTACCCGCGTCGATGAATTCGAGGCGGCGATTCGGTCGGTTTGCGAGCCGTTCTTCGACCGTCCGCTGAAGGAGATTTCGCTCGGTCGAGTGCTGTTGAGGCTGTTTCAAACTTCGCGTCAATTCAATGTCGAAGTGCAGCCGCAGTTGGTGCTGCTGCAAAAAACTCTGCTCAACATCGAGGGCCTGGGCCGCGAACTCGATCCCGACCTCGATTTGTGGCAAACCGCGCTGCCCTATCTGGAGCGCTGGATGAGCGAGCAACTCGGCTGGCTGGCTCTGGAGAACAACATCAAGCGCGAAGCATCGAACTGGGCGCAGTTGCTGCCTACACTGCCGCGCTTGGTTCATCAGGCGCTCAACACGACCATCTCGCCGGCACCCAATCTCGAACTGGAAAATCTGGCGGCAGAAGTACGCGGTCTGCGCCATCTGCTTTGGCTGGCCCTGGCTGTTGCGGGTGCGGCACTGGGCTTCGCGCTGCTCCAATAAGGAAGCGCAGTATTGCGACACAAGCTTTCGCGGCGGTCGTTATAATGCCGCGGTCCGTTCGGACGCCTCGCTGTTTCAGGCGTTCTGCATATACCTTACGCGTTTGTGGCTGACAAGGAGTTCAGATGCTGATCTGGTTTGTCGTGCTCTATGTCCTGGTGTCGGTCGGTATCGGCTTGCTGGCGGCAACGCGAGTCCATAACGCCAGAGATTTCGCCGTCGCCGGCCGGCGCTTGCCCTTGCCCGTGGTCATGGCCACGGTGTTTGCCACCTGGTTCGGCGCGGAATCGATCTTCGGGATTTCCGGTACTTTCCTCCAAGAGGGCTTGACCGGTGTGGTGGCTGATCCTTTCGGTTCGTCAATATGCCTGATCCTTGCCGGCATTCTGTTTTCGCGCTACCTCTACAAGCTCAACATCATCACCCTGGGCGACTTCTACCGCATGCGTTTCAATCGCACGGTCGAGGTGCTGACAACGCTATGTATAGTGGTTTCCTATCTCGGTTGGGTGGCGGCCCAAATCAAGGCGCTGGGCCTGTTATTCTTTGCCGTAACCGATGGTGCTGTCGGCGTCGAAGCGGGCATGGTGCTCGGCACGGTGCTGGTGCTGACTTATACGGTTTACGGCGGCATGTTCTCGGTGGCCGTGCTCGATTTTGTACAGATGATCGTCATGCTCGGCGGATTGCTGTTTATCGCCTGGATAGCCAGCGAAAAAGTCGGCGGTGGCGCTACGGCGGTGATCAATCATGCCAGCGCCGCCGGCAAATTCAGTTTCTTTCCGGCAGCCGACCCCTGGTTGTGGCTGACATTCATTGGCACCGGTGTCACCATGATGTTCGGCTCGATACCGCAGCAGGATGTCTTTCAGCGCGTCACTTCAGCCAAAAGCGCGAACATTGCTCTGTGGGGATCGATAGCAGGCGCCTCGCTTTATTTCGCCTTCACCTTTGTGCCCATGTTCATAGCCTACTCGGCAACCATGATCGATCCAGGCACTTTCGGCGCGCTGGTTGAAAAAAACGCGGAGCTAATTGTACCCACTCTGGTCAAAAGCTA
Organism: Sulfuritalea sp.; assembly: GCA_021738385.1. Lineage (GTDB taxonomy): Bacteria > Pseudomonadota > Gammaproteobacteria > Burkholderiales > Rhodocyclaceae > Sulfuritalea. The sequence goes on from JAIPCF010000015.1 coordinate 20,954, forward strand.
TACCCCGTTGTTCGCTCAGGTGCTGTTTTATGGCGCCGTGCTGTCGGCGATCATGAGCACCGCATCCGCGACGTTGCTGGCGCCATCGGTTACTTTTTCAGAGAACGTGGTTCGAGGCTTCGTTCCCGACATCAGCGACAAGACATTTCTTAGAGTAATGCGCTATTCATTGGTGATATTTTCTGGTATGGTGTTGGCATTTGCTTTGTACAGTGATGCCTCGATTTTCAAGATGGTTGAGAACGCATACAAGATCACCCTGGCCGGCGCCTTTGTGCCGCTGGTATTCGGCATTCTGTGGCGCCGCGCCACAACTCAGGGCGCGTTGGCGGCGATTTTTGGTGGCCTTGTTGCATGGATACTGATTGAATTGATGATCGGCGAAGCGAGTCTGGTACCACCCCAATTGATCGGTCTCGGCGTTTCCATTCTCGGCATGCTGGCAGGTTCATTGCTGCCTAAATGGGTGGGCCGACAAATGCCCGGCCACGATCCGCATGCGATTCTGCATCATCGCGCCGCTGCGCAGACCCATCATGCCGAGCCCGAGCACCGGCATTAATCCAATCAATAAGATCTGCCATGGCTGAAAAGGCATCTCTCTACGAACTTCTTGGGCTCGAAAGCGGAGCCTCGGGCGAAGATATCCAGCTTGCATTCGAAACGCGTCGGCATGAACTGGAGCAGGAGCCAGATCTGGAACACCGCCGCAATCGTCTCAGCTTTATTCAATATGCGTACGATGTGTTGAGCAATCCGAAAAGTCGAATGGCCTACGATCAACAAAACCGGGCAATAGAGACAATCCGGGTGTATGAGCGACCATCGTCGCGCGCGCTGTGGCCGGGTATCGTATTGGTGGCAATTGTTGGCGTGGCCTATCAGGCTTGGCAGTACTCGGCTGCGAGTAGATCAGACATGGCGGTGCCGAGCGATCGAACGACAAAGGTTGTCCAGTTGTACGCTGTGGGCCAACCCAGGCCTGTTGTGAGCAGTGAGGAGAGGCCGGCCTTTTTGCAGCCATCCTCAGCCAGTGATCTGGCCAAGGCGCCATCGCCGAGACCGCGAAAAGCTGAAAAGGTGGTTTTTGGTGGTCCCCTGGCCGCTGACTTGGCAAAGTTTTCCGACTCGACCTATGTAATCTCCGGAGTAGGCGGCCTCGGAACAGGGGTGGTGGTCGGGCCCGACCGGTTGTTGACCAATTGTCACGTCATTGCACCCAGTGTGTTGAAAGGCCCGATTTTTGCGATCAATCCGGCAACAGGAGTAAATACGCGCATCACGTCAGCAGCCTTCCTGATTCGTGAAGATGCTTGTGTGGTCCATGCCCCAGGTCTCAATGGCAGTTCAATCGCCATTGGCAGTTCGGCGAATTTGGCGGTTGGTGCTCGCACTTTGAACATTGGTTTTTCCAATGGTCGCATGGGCGCTTCGGCGGGTGAGCTAATAGGAGTTCGCAATCACGGGGGTCAGAGTTATCTGGTTACATCCAATCTCTGCGATCAGAGCGCGGCTGGTGGGCCGCTGGTTGACGATCAGGGTCGTTTGGTGGGGCTGATATCGGGAAGTGCGCCAGATAGCGGCTTTTGCCTGTCCCTTGCTGTTGAAATCGCTCGAACTGTGCTGGCGCAAACATTGATAGCAATTGATGCGTTTCCGCCAAACTACACTAGCAATCTGGATCGTCGCGAATAGTCTTCTGGCTCGACTCTTGTTCCGCCGCGGCTAAATCGGCAGAATCGATGGCTGTGACCTACGGCAACCGCTCCCATCTGACGCTTTACCTGAGCTTTGGCTATGTGCTGCTGATCATCTACGCGAGCTTGTATCCGCTACAGGGTTGGCACGACGGCGGCAGTGATCCGCTGGCTTTTCTGGGTGCAAGCTGGCCCCGCTATTTCACAGGCTTTGATCTGACAGCCAATGCGCTGGCTTATGTACCGTTAGGCTTCCTCTGCGCGGCGAGCTTGCGCCGCCGTATGCGGCCATTTCATGCTTTTCTGGTGGCCCTTGTGCTCGGCATTGGTCTGAGTCTGGGTATGGAAATCCTGCAGAATTACCTGCCCAGTCGAGTGCCCTCCAATCTGGATCTGGCGTGCAATGCGGCTGGTACCCTGCTCGGCGGATTATTTGGCGCGGTTCTGAGTGCTCGTGCCCTGGATGAAGGGCGTCTGGCGCGTTGGCGTCAGGATTTGATGCGGCACTCGCATGGAGCCGATCTGGGCGTACTGCTGGTGGTTGCGTGGCTGCTCAGTCAGTTGTCACCGGAAGCGTTGCTGTTTGGAAATGGCAACCTGCGTCGGATGCTTGAACTTCCTCCGGCACAGTCCTTTCAGCCAGACCTTTTTACCAGTCTCGAGACATTCGCCGCCGCCGCTGGCCTGCTGGCGGCTGGCCTGATCATTACATTGCTGTTGCGCCGACATGCCCGGCTTCTCACGGCTGCCGTGCTGCTTGCCGCAGTATTGATCAAGGCGCTGAGCTACGCATTGCTCATGGGACCTGCAGCATTCATGATCTGGATTACGCCGGGCAACAAAGCTGGCATGCTGATCGGGCTGGCCCTGTGGTGGAGCGCATCCTTTCTGTCCATTTCGCTGCAGCGCGCGGTAGCGGCGATGGCATTGTTGTTTGCCACGGTGATGGTGAATATCGGTCCGGAAAATCCCTATCTGCTGGAAACAATGAACACCTGGAATCCGGGTCAGTTTCTGAACTTCAATGGCTTGACTCGACTGATATCTTCGCTGTGGCCGTTTATTGCGCTGCCATGGCTGATGATCTACCGACCGGACAGCAAGGCTTCCATGTAGGCTACGGTTGGCTTTCCATAATCGAGCATCGTGGACAAAACTGAAAACATGAACACCATTACCGATCTATCAAGCCTGCGTGATGCACTGCGTGTCTTTTGCAAGGAGCGCGACTGGCATCGCTATCACACACCAAAAAATCTCGTCATGGCCTTGAGCGTTGAAGCCTCTGAGCTGGTCGAGCATTTTCAGTGGGCGACCCCGGACGAAAGCCAGAGCTTGCTGCCAGAGAAGCGCGCCGAGGTGGCCGACGAAATTGCCGACGTGCTGATCTACCTTACCGAGCTCGCCGATGTGCTCGGCATTGACCCGATTGTCGCCGCGCGTGCGAAGATCGCCAAAAACGCTATCAAATATCCTCCACCCCATAATCCGCCGTTTCCGAAGGCTTGACCGATGAGCTATTTCAAGCACCATGTTTTCTTCTGTACCAACCAGCGCGCTGCAGGCGAAGCGTGTTGCAATAACCATGGTGCTGGTGACATGCGCGCCTATGCCAAGGACAAGGTCAAGTCGCTCGGCAAAGCATTGCCGGGTAAGGTGCGCATCAATGCAGCGGGTTGTCTGGATCGTTGCGAGCAAGGGCCGGTGATGGTGATCTACCCCGAGGCTGTCTGGTACACCTATGTGGACAAGGATGACGTCGACGAGATCATTGAGCAGCATTTGGTTCAGGGTCTCGTTGTCGAGCGCTTGAAGGTCTGACAATGTCGAGGCATCAGCACATTCTGATCGACGGGTCGGACGGCAAGATCGAGGTGTTCGTTGAGGGACACGAGAATCCACAGGGCATTGCCCTGATTGCGCATCCGCATCCACTGTTTGGCGGTACGGCCGACAACAAGGTGGTGACCACCCTGGCGCGCGCGTTTCGCGAGCAGGGTTGCATCACTCTGCGACCGCATTTCAGGGGTGTCGGCGGCTCCGAGGGCGAGCACGACCACGGCGATGCGGAGACCGAGGACTTGTTGGCGTTGCACGCCTGGGCTCGCGAGAGCTACGCCGGGATGTCGAATAGCGTCAGTTCACCACTGCCGGTCTATCTGGCAGGCTTTTCCTTTGGAGCCTATGTCACCACGCGTCTGGCCAAGCGCCTGGCCGATATCGGCGACCCGGCAAAATGGCTGGTACTGGTGGGTACCGCAGCCGGCTTTGTCGAAGGCGCGCGAAGCTACGAAACGGAAGCGGTGGCGGCGGACACACTGGTTATTCACGGCTCGAAAGATGAAACCGTGCGCCTTGATAACGTCCTGGAATGGGCTTTGCCGCTGGAATTACCGGTTGTTGTTGTGCCCGGTGCCGACCATTTTTTTCATCGTCGCCTGCATATGCTGCGCGAAATTATTCATCGCGCCTGGCGTTAGGATGAGCCGCATGGCTCAACGCGCGACTCAGTGCGAAGTGGCGTCCCAGGTCTTGCGGATCTGCTCCAGACGGTGGTTTCCGGCATCGCGTACGCTGACGAAATTCAGGTAGCCCTGCATCCGGTTGACCAGTCGTTTGCGGGTGTTGGAGTTAATCTCCAGCTTTCCGGCGGCATAATCCTCAAAGCACTTGACGATACAGGTTGCGGCATTGAGATACACCACAACGTTCTTGTTGGCCTCGGCCAGACGGTCAAACTCTTCGACGGCATCCAGCAGCTGACCGTGCTTGGCCATATTGGCTGCCGCGACATTCAGCTGCTTGAGATGCTCTGTGGCTTCTTCAGCGATTCGGGTGGCATGGGCTTCCCAGCCGCCGCCGCTCATCATTTTCGAGATTCGACCTTCCATCGATTGATTGCCGATATGGTCCTGGAATAGCACCTCGGCCATTTTGCAGGCAGTTTCTTCGTCTCCCATCTCGACGGCGGCTTCCAGCATGAACATCGACTGCTCGCTATCGACTTCGACGCCACCGACTGTGGCGGATTCCAGCGCCAGCTTCATCTGTCGGTAGGCATCCGCCGCCACGTCGCGCTTTCCCGCAGTGACTGCGCTTGCATAGGAAACCGTTTTTGTCGAAAGTTTGTAGGCCGGATCATTCTTGTGGAAGTCCCGCAGGCTATTGTTCAGTGCTTCCAGCCGTTCTCCCGCCGCCCTTCCGCCACTTTTGACCAACATGGAAGCGTAGGTGCAGAAATCTCCAGGCTGCACGAAGCTCGAGCCGCGACCATGCTGGTGCATCAGGGCGAAGGCATCGATGGCGGTCTGCATGTCGTCGGTGGCCACCGCGATACGCGCGATGTTGCGCTGGCGCGTCAGCGACTTCGGATTCTTCTGCAGCACCAACTTGAGCAGCGATTTGGTGGCTTCGAGATCGCCCTTGTGCTCATGAACTTTAGCCAGTAGATCGTGTGCGTGCAGATAGTCTGGGTTGTCATGGATCAGCTCTTCGATGATGGAAGCGGTTTCGTCATAGCGATCCAGGTGGAAAAAAGCCTTGGCTTTGCCCAGCTTGGCCCACGGCAACTTGGGCTTGTCCTGAAGTATGGATTCGTAATGATCGTAGGCTTCCTGGAAATGTTCCATCAGCATCATGCATTCGCCCGCAATGCGCTGGAAGCCCATGGCATGGCGTGGATTGAGAACGGACTCGACGCGACACAGCTCAAGCGCTTCTTCGATGCGCTCGGCGTCAAACAAATCCGTTGCGCCCTTCAGGGCCTGACGATTGTCCCAGGCCTTACCCAGCCGCTCGTGCAGCAGGTCGGGCGTAATCGGCTTGATCAGGTAATCATCGGGAGCCAGTTCCACGGCAGAGAAGACCTGTTCATACTTGCGTTCGCCGGTGATCATGATCCACAGCGTCGATTGCGGCAGCAACTTCAGCCGCCGCACCTCTTCCAGCAATTGCTGGCCATCGCGCGTGTCGGAAAGAATGTAGTCGCACAACACCACGTCGTAATTACCGCGGGTGCGGATGCGATACAGCGCATCGTTGTAGCTGTCCGCCACGTCGATCTTTTTCCCTCCGGCGTTGGCGATGGTGGTGCGCAACCAGGCACGCATGGCCTGCGAGTCCTCGATCAGGAGATAGGAAAGATCTTCATAAGGGCACGGAAGCGCCGCCGCACTCGGCTTGTCGGCGGACTTTCCTGCGGGAGCATCCGCATTTGTGCCCTCCATCAGGTTCAACAAATCATCAGCACGAAATAGATCAGACATAGGTGAGCAAATCACTTGGCGCCGGACAAGGGCTTTTAGAGTAGCAGGGTTTGCTGCAAAGGATATTCTGCCTGTTTTCCGGGGACTGTGGACCGGGCGTTGCCTAATGCCCACCCGAGCAACAAGGTCCTTGGCTCGCCCGACTTCAGCAGGCTGCTAGAATTTCCGCATCGTCGCGGAGGGTCCGGTAATGAGTGGCACGTTTGGTGATTCACATTTTGGCTGCATGCCGGGCACTCGAAGCAGGGCGTCTGTTCAGCGCACTAACCTTCGACTCGAGGCATGAGTCCGCTGCGTGTTTCCGATCTGCGCAAATCCTACGATGGACGCGAAGTCGTTGCCGGGATCGGTTTCGAGTTGCGTCGTGGCGAGTGCTATGGCTTGCTGGGTCCCAACGGCGCAGGCAAGACCACCACCTTGCGTTGTTGTCTTGGACTGACTGCTCCCGATTACGGCGAAATAAGCCTGGTTGGCGAGCCGGTGCCGGCGCGGGCTCGCGAAGCTCGCGCGAAAATCGGGGTGGTGCCACAGTTCGACAACCTCGACCCCGATTTCACGGTGGCCGAAAACCTGATTGTTTATGGGCGCTATTTCGGCATGGCGGATGCCGAGATTCGCCCTTTGATCCCAGGCTTGCTCGAATTTTCCGGTCTGACGGGCAAAGCCGAGGCCAGCATCCGGACATTGTCCGGCGGCATGAAGCGCCGCCTGACACTGGCCCGTGCCCTGGTGAATGACCCCGTGCTGCTGCTGCTCGACGAACCCACTACCGGGCTCGATCCACAGGCGCGCCACCTCATCTGGGATCGACTAAAGCGCCTGCTGGCGCAGGGCAAAACCATTTTGCTGACAACCCATTTCATGGACGAGGCAGAGCGCCTATGCCAGCGTCTGGCGATTCTCGATGATGGCCGCATGGTTACAGAAGGTGAGCCACGCGCACTGATTCATGAACACATAGAACCCCAGGTGGTCGAGGTCTATGGAGAAGACGCACCGGGCTGGGCCGCCCGCGAAGCCAATGCCTTTTCGCAGCGTGTCGAAGTCAGCGGTGAGACAGCCTTCTGCTATGTCGACGATGCCGCACCGCTGCTCGCCCACCTCGCCGCCTGGCCGAATTTGCGTACGCTGCATCGTCCGGCCAATGTCGAGGATGTGTTTCTCAAACTCACCGGACGGGAGCTGAGAGACTAGGATGATGCTTCCCACGTCGCCGACTGTTTCCTTGCGCGCCTTCGCCGTTTGGCGGCGCAATTTTCTGGTCTGGAAGAAGTTGGCCATCCCGTCCTTGTTGGGCAATCTGGCCGATCCGATGATTTACCTGTTCGGTCTCGGCTACGGCCTGGGCGGGCTGTTGCCGCAAGTCCAGGGTGTCTCCTATATTGCTTTTCTGGCCGGCGGCACCGTGTGTGCCTCGACCATGAATGCCGCCTCGTTTGAAGCACTGTATTCGGCGTTTTCACGGATGCACATTCAGCGCACCTGGGAGTCGATCATGAATGCTCCGGTGACGCTGGAGGACGTGATGGCCGGTGAACTGCTCTGGGCAGCGGGCAAGGCCACCGTATCAGGGACGGCGATCCTGATCGTGATTTCCCTGCTGGGTCTGGTGGCTTCGCCGCTCGCATTGTGGGCGCTGCCCGTGATTTTTTTGACCGGGCTGGCATTTGCAGCGCTGGGCTTGATCGTTACCGCGCTGGCTCCTTCCTACGATTTTTTCATGTACTACTTCACTTTGTTCATTACGCCCATGGTGTTGCTATGCGGGGTATTTTTCCCGCCCGATCAGTTGCCGCCGCTGGTACAGGCGATAGCGGCCTGGCTGCCACTGACACACGCTGTGGCTTTGGTGCGGCCTTTGCTGTTTGGTGAGATTCCGGCGGGCATCCTCGGCCATGTCGCCTCATTGCTGGTGGTCGCGCTGGCCGCTTTCTGGATTGCACTGACGCTGATCCGTCGCCGTCTGCTGAAGTAAAATCAAGCGATGGAACTCATCATCAATGGCGAATCTCAGCGGCTGGTGGAACCCGTGACGGTAGCCACTCTGCTTGAAGCGCGCGGCCTCGCCGGCAAAAGGGTAGCAGTCGAAAAAAACGGTGAAATCGTACCCAAAAGCCGGCATGCCGAAACGCCGCTGACAAGCGGTGACCAGATTGAAATTGTCGTCGCTGTTGGCGGCGGTTGACTATTTTCAGGGCTCAGCATTCATGAACACGGATTCTCTACATATCGCCGGCAAAGCCTACCGCTCGCGTCTGCTGGTCGGCACTGGCAAATACAAGGACTTCGCCCAGACACGCGAGGCGATTGAAGCTTCGGGGGCCGAAATCATCACGGTGGCCATTCGCCGCACCAATATTGGTCAGGAGCAGGGCCAACCCTCGCTGCTGGAGGTGTTGCCGCCCGCGCAATTCACCATTCTTCCCAATACGGCGGGGTGCTACACGGCTGAAGACGCGGTACGTACCCTGCGCTTGGGCCGCGAACTGCTTGACGGCCATGCACTGGTCAAGCTCGAAGTGCTGGGTGATCCGACAACACTGTTCCCCAACATGCCGGAAACTCTCAAGGCCGCCGCGACACTGGTCAAGGACGGGTTTCAGGTGATGGTGTATTGCGCAGACGATCCGATTCAGGCGCGCATGCTGGAAGATATCGGTTGCGTTGCGATCATGCCGCTGGCTTCGCTGATCGGTTCCGGCATGGGTATTCTCAATCCCTGGAACCTGAAGCTGATCATCGAGCAGGCCAAGGTTCCGGTATTGGTCGATGCCGGTGTCGGCACCGCTTCGGACGCCGCAATCGCCATGGAACTGGGCTGTGACGGGGTGCTGATGAATACGGCGATTGCCGGTGCGCAGAACCCGGTATTGATGGCCGGGGCCATGAAGAAAGCGGTGGAAGCCGGGCGCGAGGCGTTTTTGGCTGGTCGCATGCCGAAAAAGTTTTACGCCGCCACGCCCAGTTCACCCGTTGGTGGAATGATCGGCCACGGTGGCTCGTGAGACGCTTTGTCTTCGGTATCCTGTTTTTCGCCCTTCTTGGTTCGGCGCTTGCGGCAGACTCGTCAGCCGCTATTGTTCCTGACGAAAAGCACGCAGCGCTGAAAATCCTGCCAGGGCGTCAGGGCTACGCCTTCGAGCAACCCGAGATAATGATTCGCCAGCGACTGTTTGGTCTGGCACATGGAGTTTCACTGTTGGCCGCTGCCTGCCTTGATCTGCCAGAACATTCAGGATCGGCCCAAGACGCCTATGCAAGTTGGCATGCGAAGCAAGCCCAGGCCATCAAGACGCTGGTGACGGATCTCGCCCGCTACTACTTCGGTTCGCGCGCGGACGAATCACGATGGCAGGATCTGGTGCGCGCCCTGAATCTCAAAGACAGCATCCAGGCTTCGCTGGGCCAGGTCAGTTTGCAGGAAGCATGCGCCAGTTTGCCTGCGGCGATTGTTCGACCCCGCTATCAGCTCGACAAGCTGCTGGCGCTCAGCGCCGCACCGCAGCCAGCCACCGCGCCTGCCGCTGAAGCCGTATCGCCATCGCCGAGTTTTTCCGAGCCCGGGAAATGAGCAACACCGGCAAAGCGATTGATCCGAGCGAGGAGAAGCCAGCGGTGTCTGGCCAAGCCGAGCTGACCACTCGCCACATCCGCAGCTTTGTTCTGCGTCAAGGTCGCGTCTCCGATGCGCAGCGACGATTCCACGAAGACGGCATGCCGCGCTGGGGTATTCCGTACCAGCCGACTCCGCTTGACTTCGATGCAGTCTTCGGTCGCAGCACCAATCGGATTCTTGAGATCGGCTGCGGCATGGGTGAGACTACCGCGACCATTGCGGCCGAACATCCAAAAAACGATTACATCGGGATCGAAGTGCATACCCCTGGCGTTGGCAGCCTGCTGAAGGAAATCGCTACGCGCGAATTGTCCAATTTGCGCGTGATTCAGCACGATGCCGTCGACGTACTACGCAACATGATTGCGCCTGAATCGCTTTCCGGAGTTCATGTGTTTTTCCCCGATCCCTGGCCCAAGAAACGCCAGCAAAAGCGTCGCCTGATTCAGCCGGAATTTGTTAACTTACTGGCAACGCGGCTTGTGCCAAATGGATATATTCATTGCGCAACGGACTGGCAGGAGTATGCTGAACAGATGCTCGTTGTACTTTCAGGTGAGGCACTGCTGGAAAACATGGCCAAGGATTTCACCCCCCGACCGCTCTATCGACCACAAACCAAGTTCGAGACCCGGGGGCTGCGCCTTGGTCATGGCGTCTGGGACGTGGTTTTCCGCCGCAAACCCAAAACATGCTGAATCTCGACCCGCGCAGCATTATTTTGATGGCCGGCGTCATGGCCTTGCTGATGTCGGTGGTGCTGTTTTTTCTGCGGCGCAATTATCCGCCTTCAATTCGCGGTCTTTCTGAATGGTCGGCGGGTCCGGTACTCGTTTTCATCTCGACGCTGTTCTTCGGCGCGCGCGGCATGATTTCGGATCTGCTCTCGGTGGTCGCTGCCAACGTGATTTTGCTGGTCGGTCTGGTGCTGTTGTATTTCGGGACCCAGCGCTTTTTCGGCTTGCCAAAATCGGTAAAGTTGTGGAGCACTTTGGTTTTCGCGGCTGCCGCTTTTTTTATCTGGACCCATGTCGAGCCGCACTATGGCCATCGTGTGATGATGATGGCCTTGATCATGAGCGCGCTTTCGTTCAGCCACTTTCGCCTGATTTGGTGTCGTGGAACGCGTAGTGTAGCCACTTTCTTGACAGCTTCGGCGCTGTTGATCCAGACCCTGGCACAGGTCTACCGCTTTGTCGATGCTTTCAGTATGCCGGCGGATGACGCGCTGATGATTATTTCACCGACCCAGTCTGTGGTGGTTACAACCTATGCAGTGTGCATTCTGATGATTTCCATCGGCGTGGTGCTGATGGCGACCGACAGGCTACGTACGGAACTGGAACATTTGGCCAGCCATGATTCATTGACGGGTACGCTGACGCGTCGTGCGCTGATTGATATCTGCGAGCAGGAATTTGAGCGCGGAAAGCGAAAGCCGCGCGAGACATCGCTGTTGGTCATGGATCTGGATCACTTCAAGGTCGTTAACGACACGTATGGTCATCAGGTCGGTGATCGAGTGCTTGTCGATTTTGCCGCCAGAACCAAGGCGCTGTTGAGGCGTCCGGATCACCTGGGGCGCTTTGGTGGAGAAGAATTTGTCGCCTTGCTGCCCGAAACGTCGCTGGATGAAGCGGTGATTGTCGCCGAGCGGGTTCGTGCCGGGGTCGAGCAGGGCGACGCAAAGCTGCCGACCTGTACCGTAAGTATCGGCGTTGCGCAAAGCCAGCCGGGAGATACCACGCTTGATGCATTGCTGGCGCGCGCCGATGCCGCGCTTTATCAGGCCAAGGCCGAGGGTCGCAATTGCGTCAGCATCGCGACGTAGCGCAGTCGTGAAGTTTTCCGCTCACCCTTTCTGGCTGGTTGGATTCCGGCCGTTTTTTACGTTTGCCTGCTTGTCCGGTCTGAGCCTGCCGCCGCTCTGGGTAGCGATGTATCTGGGCGCCCTGTCCGTACCTAAGGCAAAGTTTGCAGCAGTTCAGTGGCATGCGCATGAAATGTTTTTCGGCTTTGGCTGGGCCGTACTCGGCGGTTTTCTGCTGACTTCAACCAAGAACTGGGTGCAGGTTCGCGGCTATCACGGTGCAGTATTGGTGTACCTCGCCGCCACCTGGCTCTTCGAGCGCGTCGGCATGTGGTTTGGCGGCCGCTGGCCTGCAATCGTTTTCGAGTTGTCGAACAGCATGTTTCTGGGCTCGATTGTCGCCATGTTGTTGTGGACCCTGGTGCGTTACCGCAAGGACGACAGTTACAACGACAACTATTTTTTTCTGCTGATACTCCCGGTGTTTCTGCTCGCCAAGCAACTGATGCTGAGCACCGAATATTTCCAGATGGGTATCAGCATGGCGACCGGATTGTTCCGGGTGGCCTTTCTGGTCATGCTGGAACGCACCTTGACACAGTTCATGAAAAACGTTTACCAGGCAGATATCCTGCGTAATGCGCTACTGGATAGAAGCATCAAGCTGCTTGGCTTGGCGCTGATCCCGGCCGGCTTTTTGCCGCCGGCTTTGTCCGCGTGGCTTTCACTGCTGCTGGCGCTGCTGCTGGCCGGCAGGCTGGTTTTCTGGAAGCCGCACCTGGCTGTGCGGCGAATCGATCTCGGCATCATGTATCTGGGCTACATCGCGATCGTACTGCAGCTGCTGCTCGAATTTCTTGGACAATTTGCGCCGCGACCCTGGGTCGGTGCTTTTTCGATGCACGTGTTTGCGCTGGGTGTCATGGGGCTGATCGTTCCAGCCATGCTGATTCGTATCGCCAAGGGACACACCGGGCGCAAGGTGGTGTTCGAAGCGATGGACAAGGCGGTGCTGTGGATCATGATCACCGCTTTTGCGCTGCGCGCGATCGCGCCGCAACTCTATCCCGTCGCCTACGCGCACTGGCTCTGGCTCGCCGCAGCCGGCTGGTTCGCCGCCTTTGCGATCCTGGCCTGGCGATTGATCCCCTTTTTGTTCCGGCCGCGGATGGATGGCAAAGAGCACTAGCGTATCGCGCCATGCCTGTCGCGTCATGCCTTGTGATTCGCCGCGATTCGGTGTAGCGTTTGCACGCGGCAAACAATAGGCGGCTTTTAGCTGCCAGCGATTCATCATACCAACCGAGGAGAACCCATGAGTACGATCAAGAAATTTATGGCTGTGGCTGCGAGCGCCCTCATCCTGGGCGGCTGCATGACCTCAAGGGAGATGGCAGCAAATTCCTATCCTGACAAAGTCGTCTATCACGTCAACGACACGGCGGATGCGAAGTCAGCCATGCGCAATGTCGGCAACCATCTGGACGTGAATCCGCAGGCGCAAATCGTCGTGGTCACGCATGCCAAGGGGGTCGACTTTCTGATGGATGGCGCCAAGGACCCGACTGGAAATCCCTACAACGTCACGGTCGAAACCCTTTCTGGTCGAGGCGTCACCTTTAATGTCTGCGAGATCACGCTGAAAAACCGCAAGCTGAAGCGCGAACAGTTCATTCCCGAGGCCGCCTTCGTGCCCTCGGGCGTGGCCGAACTGGCCAAGCTTCAGGCGCGAGGTGGCTACGCCTACATCAAGCCCTGAGACGAGCTCGGCACGGCAATCCGGGCTCTGGCCGGAAGATGAAAACACGGCGTGGAGCCGAAAACCCTCCACGCCGTTTCATTTCGCCGTGTCACCAGCGCCGACTTTGCACCATTGCGGATAGCACTCTGGCCGCTTGCCGCAATTTCCGCTACGGAAGCTCGGCCATGAGCCGATCAATATCCGCTTCGAGCTGTTGATCTGACTCGACGCCAAAATGCTGCTTGCGCAGACGACCCGCGCTGTCAATCAGCAGGGTTGTCGGCGTTCCTTGCATTTCGTAGGCGCGCATGGTTTCCGGGATCAGACCATCGGTGGCCGCCTGGTCAACGCCCACGGGAAACGGTATGCGGAACTCGTGCAGATAAACCGCGAGCGCGTCTGGAGTCATCACGTGATGATGCTCAAAGACCGTGTGCAGCCCGATCACGACCACGTCGCGCGCCCTCTCGTGATACCGATAGTTCTGCCACAGCCGAACCGCCTGCGGCCCGGCATGCATGACGCAGGCTGGGCAAAGCATCTGGAAGGCGTGAATCAGCACCACCTTGCCGCGCAAGGCATCCAACGCGATTGGATGATCGGTATTGAACCACCGTGAAACGCTGAGCGGCGGGGCGGAATCCGGAATCAAGGTCGTGCCTTGCTGAAAACGAAGCCCTCTTGCTCCTGCGCAATGTGGCACTGATGGCAGGCGCTGAGTGCATTGGCGCCGACGGCACGATCGGTTTTGCTGTCGCCCTTGAAGCCTTCATAGCCCCAGCCGCCGGTGGCCTTGTACTTGCGCGCGTCGCGATGCATGACGCCGACTACTTTGCGTGCACCTTCGGCGACTACGTTATCTGCCGATCTGGCCTCGAGCAAGTCGAATACGATGACAGCGCCATCCTTCCATTTTCCCGATTGATAGCCACGCAAGGCCTTCGTGTTGGCGTACAGATGATGTATGCCGCCGAAGGCATCGTAAAGGCCATGACCCGGATTGATGACCATTGATTTGACATGATGCCAGCTGCGGTAGCCTGTCGGATACGGAACGGAAGCCGGCTCTGCGGCGCTGGCCGAACCGCTCTGGAGGACAACGGTTAGCGTCATAATGGATGCCGCAATGGCAAGCTTGATTCGCATCTTGTATTCCTTTCGACTGAGATTGGGTTGAGAAAACAGGGGCCAATCTAAAGACCAACAGCAGTCGCCACAAGCGGGTACAAATCGGTTGGGTAGGCACTTTCCGGTGCATTTTCTTGATCTGAAAAGGGAAATATTTTTTGTCTATGAGCACTCCAAATGTCCATCAGATGGTGGAAAGCATCATCGGCTGCAAATGGTCGCTCACAGTCTTGAGCCTGGTGCGGAAAGGCGTGTGCCGCCCCGGTGAAATGGAACACGCGATCGATGGTCTCAGCGGCAAGGTGCTGAACGAACGCCTGGCGAAGCTGCAGCGATTCGGCATTCTGGACAAGACGAGCTTTGCCGAAATACCGCCGCGCGTGGAGTACCGGTTGACCGAATTCGGACAACAATTCACCAAACTGGTTGATGCCGTTGATGAACTGCAAAATAGTTTGAGCGCGCGCGTTAGCTCAAGAACCGACCCAGCAGCTGATTAAGAAAGCGCCGTCCCTGCAGCGTGGGGCGAAGCTGCCCGTCAACGGTTTCCAGCAGCCCTTCTTGCCGTGCTGCCAGCGCCGACTTTTCGATGGCGGACAAGGGAAGCCCGGTGCGTTCGGTAAAGAGCGGCAGCGGAAACCCGGCATTCAGCCGTAACGCGTTCATCATGAATTCACCCGGTAGGTCTGCGCGGGAAATGGACGATTGTGTACTGATGAAGTCGCGGCGTGTGGCACCATCGAGATAGGCGCGCGGATTCCGGTGCCGCGCCTCGCGCCAGATGGTGTCGTGGTTCGACAGCTTGCTGTGTGCGCCGGCGCCGATACCCAAATAGTCGCCGAAGCTCCAGTAGTTCAGGTTGTGCTGACATTGCGAGTTTGTGTCACCTTCGGGCTTGGCGAAGGCGGAGGTTTCGTAGTGCTCGAAGCCAGCGGCGCCAAGTTTTTCTTCAAGCATTTCCTGCATGTCGGCAGCCAGGTCGTCGTCCGGCAGCGGCGGCGGAGTGTGATGGAAAGCGGTGTTGGGTTCCAGCGTCAGGTGGTAGGCGGAAATGTGGCTGACGCCGCTGCCAATTGCCGTATCGATGTCGCGCTCGGCTTCAGCCAGGGTTTGCTGTGGCAGGGCGTACATCAGATCGAGATTGACGCGCTCGAAGTTTTGCAGCGCCATGTCGATGGCGCGCCGCGCTTCGGCGCTGTCGTGAATACGGCCCAGCGCCGTCAGCTTGGCATCATCGAAACTTTGCACTCCGATCGACAGGCGATTTACCCCGGCGGCACGAAAGGCCGCGAACTTCTCAGCCTCCGCCGTGCCCGGGTTGGCTTCGAGCGTGATTTCGGCGCCGGGTTGCAGCGGCAGACGCATGCGAAGCGCGGCAAGCAGTGCATCGGCGGTGGCCGCGCTCATCAGGCTGGGTGTGCCGCCGCCGATGAAAACACTGATTATCGGGCGGTTCCATATCTTCGGCAGCGCGGTTTCAAGATCGGCAATCAGCGCGGCGAGGTAGGCGGCCTCGTCGACTTCGGTGCGACTCTCGTGCGAATTGAAATCGCAATAGGGGCACTTCTTTACGCACCACGGCCAATGCACGTACAGCGCCAATGGTGGCGGCGCAACCAGACCCGAGCCGGCAAAAGTCGGCGCTGGCGATACGGCGTCAAAATCCTTGACTGCGGCGGCTGCCGCGATAACCGGGATGATCGGAATCACATGCGCATCACATGCCGATACGCAGGCGTTCGATCAGGAGCGCCAGCGCCTTGCCGCGATGCGAACAGCGGTTCTTTTCTTCGTGCGGCAGTTCGGCGGCGGTCTTGCCGGTGCCGGGCACCAGAAAGTAGGGGTCGTAGCCAAAACCGCCAGCGCCGCGCGGCGTGGCTATGATCTCGCCATGCCATTCGCCTTCGGTGACGATGGGCTGCGGATCGTCGGCATGGCGCATCAGTACCAGCACGGCAACGTAGTGCGCACGGCGGTCGCTGATACCGGCGAGGTTGGCTTGCAGCTTTTCGTTGTTGCGTGCGTCGGATTTGGGCTCACCGCCATAGCGCGCTGAAAACACGCCTGGCGCACCGCCCAGCGCGGTGACGCACAGTCCCGAGTCGTCGGCCAGCGCCGGCAGCCCGGTCAACAGCGCGGCATGGCGTGCCTTGGCGATGGCGTTTTCGACAAAAGTGACATGGGGTTCATCCGCCTCCGGTACATTGAAGGCGGATTGCGGCAGCACCTCAAAATCAAAGGGTGCAAGCAACTGGCCGAATTCGCGCAGCTTGCCGGCGTTGCCCGAGGCAAGAACAAGCTGTTTCATCCCGCCAGCGATACTTTCTGCGCCTTGATGATGTTGCCAATTCCCGCGGCGGCGAGTTCCAGCAACGCATCCAGTTCGTCGCGCGAGAAGGGTGCGCCTTCGGCCGTGCCCTGTACTTCGATGATGCCGCCACTGGCGGTCATCACTACGTTCATGTCGGTATCGCAACCGGAATCTTCGGCGTAATCGAGATCGAGCAGCGGCATGCCATCGACAATGCCGACCGACACCGCGGCGACCAGTTCACGCATCGGGTGCGTCGTCAGCTTGCCGCTGGCAACCAGAGTGGACAGGGCATCGTGCAGCGCCACGCAGGCGCCGGTGATCGAGGCGCAGCGGGTGCCGCCGTCTGCCTGCAGTACGTCGCAATCCAGCGTGATCTGGCGCTCGCCAAGCGCCGCCAGATCGGTCACGGCGCGCAAGGAGCGGCCGATCAGGCGCTGGATTTCCTGGGTGCGGCCGGACTGTTTGCCCCTGGCGGCTTCGCGCGCGGTGCGTGTGTTGGTAGAGCGCGGCAGCATGCCGTATTCCGCTGTCACCCAGCCCGAGCCTTTGCCACGCAGGAAGCCCGGCACCGATTCTTCGACGCTGGCGTTGCACAGCACCTTGGTGTGGCCGAATTCGACCAGTACGCTGCCCTCCGCATGACGCGTGTAGTTGCGGGTGATTGTGAGCTTGCGCAGGTCTGATGCAGTACGGTCGATGCGCGGGTTGGGTAGGGTCATGAAGATGCTCCGTGGGGGTTGTTCGGAATGCGACGACGAATTTCGTTGATCGCGTTTTCTATTTCCTCGTCGCTGATGGGTGCTTGGCCGATGTAGGTGTCGCAGAACGGTGGATCGGCTTCGACCTTCGGCTTGGGCGCCTCCCAGCGCATGGCGATCAGTGTCAGATTGTCAGCTTCCGGACCGGCGGCGCGCTCTGCTGCGTCAAGCAGATGCGGCACGGAGTCCGTCAGTGACGGGCCACCCAGTTCGTTCACCAGTTTTTCGCCCAGTGGCCACCAGGCGCCATCAGTGCATAACGCGATCAGATCGCCATCCTCCAGCGAGACCGTGGCCGAGACTTCGATGTGCGGCGCTTCAAGACCGCCAAGACAACTGAATACCCGGTTGCGCATTGGATGGTTGGCGGCTTCGGCCGGGCTGATGCTGCCTTCATCGACCAGGTTCTGAACAATGCTGTGATCGCGGGTATGGGCAACACGAGGCTTCCCATCGCCAGGGTTGTGAATCAGGTACAGCCGCGAGTCGCCGGCGTGAGCCCAGCTGGCCTGGCCGTCCTGGACCACACAGGCGATGCAGGTGGTACGCGGTGCGGCATGAGGTTCGATCTGGCACTCCGCGGCGTAATTGACGATGGTGCGGTGCGCCCGATGCATTGCCGCTGTAAGAAAATCCGTCGGGTTGGCAAGCCGTGGTTTCGCCTCGATGCGAAAACATTCGGCGATGGTGTCGATCGCCAGTTGGGCGGCGACCTCGCCTTGCAAATGACCGCCCATGCCATCGGCCACCACCAATAACACAGCATCTTCAGTCGCCAGCCAGGTGGCACGATCCTGATTGATCTCGCGACCGCCGATACGACTTTCCTGGGCGATGGTGTAGTTCATCACCAGCCACGCAAGCCAAGACGGGACAGCCAGGAGCCCGGCGGTTGGTTGCCAGCCGCGTCGGAGTTGAGCGAAGCCTGCAAGGCGCGAGCGTGCTGGGGTCGGCGTGTTGGTTCCAGACGCAGACATTCATCGATGGTCGCCAGCAGTCGCGGTGAGTAGCTTGACCCCCAACGTTGCCGGGCGGGCAGCATTTGGTCGTCGACCAGCCGATCATCAGCGGCCTGCGGTGCACCACCGGCCAGCGCGGCATACATGCAGGCGCCCACTGCGTAGATGTCGGTCCAGGGTCCCAGCGTGTATTTGCCGTGGTACTGCTCGGGTGCGGCATAACCCGGTGTGTACATCGCGCGCGGTTCGGGCGGTCCGATATCGAGCGCATAACGCGCCGCGCCGAAATCCAGCAACACCGGGCTGTTGTCGGTGCGCAGCCAGATGTTGGCCGGTTTGATATCCAGATGCAGCAGGCCATGGCCATGCACTTCGCCGAGACCGTCGAGCACGCCGCTGAACATGCCGCGCAGGAAACCCTCATCGAGCCGGCCGCGCTGCTTGCGAATGCAGTCGCGCAAGGTTTGGCCTGTTTCGTAGCGCATCACCAGATAGACGGTTTCGTTGGCGCGGAAGAAATTCAGCACGCGCACTACATTCGGATGATCGAGACCGGTCAGCGCACGACCCTCTTCAAAAAACAGCTTCAGGCCATGATTGAAATCGGCCTGAAAGTCGGGCGGAACCGTCGGAACGATTTCACCTTCGCTGCGCAGTGTGTGCGAGTTGGGCAGGTATTCCTTGATGGCTACCGGCACTTCGGCGGCGTCGTGCGCCAGATAGACGATCGAAAACCCGCCGACCGAAAGCTGTCGGTCGATCCGATAATCTCCAAGTTCGTAGCCGGAAGGCAGAGCGTGATTATTCTGCGAGAACACGATAAGGGCAGGAGCGTTAGTGTGAAATAAGGTGTTCGGAGCAACGAGTGCTAGTCGAACGGAGCAAGCCGACCCGTAGCCTCGTTGAGGGGGATTGGGGGATTGGGGGGTGGGCCTTCAATTTGCTTTTTGCTTGTTTCATCTTTTGTGGGTGATGCGTGTTGCCATGAGCGTTTGAGGCAGGTTGATATACTGCCTTGATTTTCCTTGTTCGCCCCTTCGCTGTAAACAACTGCTTTGCATGCGTTGCCTGAACAACAACAGAGACCCCCACATCATGATCTACAGCATGACCGGATATGCCGCAGCCAGTCGAGACTTGGGCAGCGCGGTACTGAACCTTGAAATCAAAAGCGTCAATTCGCGCTATCTCGATGTCGGTTTTCGTCTCAGCGAAGATCTGCGCTTTCTGGAAATGCCGCTGCGCGAGAAAATTACCGGGCGAATCGGTCGCGGCAAGATCGAATGTCGCGGCTACTTGCAGGCTCAGCAAGGCGCCGCAACACGCGAGCGGGCGCTCAATCCGGCAGGCTTGGCCGAACTCGGCACGCTCGATGCTGCCGTACGCAGCGCTCTGCCGCAAGCCGCTCCGCTGTCGGTAGCCGAAGTGCTGCGCTGGCCCGGAGTGCTCAACGACGACTCTCTCACCAGCGAACAGCTGCAGATCGCCGCGCAGGAGCTGTTTGCCCAACTACTCGATGAATTTATTGCCAGTCGCGAACGCGAAGGCGCCAAACTGGCTGATGTCCTGCGAGACCGTGCCGCGCGCATGCGCGAACAAATTGCCGCCGCCCTACCCCTGTTGCCGGCGGCATTGGCGGCCTATCGCGAGCGTCTATCCACCAAGCTGCGTGAAGCCGTAGCCAATCTGGATGAAGATCGAATCCGTCAGGAAGTGGGTGTGTTCGCCGCCAAGATCGATGTCGACGAAGAAATCGCCCGGCTGATCACCCATATGGACGAACTTGAGCGCGTGCTCAAGAAAGGCGGCGCGGTTGGCAAACGCCTGGATTTCCTGATGCAGGAACTCAATCGCGAGGCCAATACGCTGTCTTCCAAGTCTGTTTCCGGGGACGTTACTGCCATCGCGCTGGAACTCAAACTGTTGATCGAGCAGATGCGCGAGCAGGTGCAGAACCTGGAATAGCGTCGGAGGTTCGGGCGACCATGCTGGCGGACAAATCCTTCATCACGATTCATCCCGCCGCACCGCCCAAGCCCGCACTGGGCGATGCATGCAATGGCTGTGGCGTGTGCTGCGCAGCAGAGCCTTGCCCATTGAGTCGCCTGCTGCTTGGTCATCGCACCGGCTCGTGCCCTGCGCTGCTATGGCGTGAATCAGAGCACCGCTACTTCTGCGGCCTGGTTGCCTCGCCATCCAACTTTCTGCGCTGGCTGCCGCGATTCACTCAAGCGTGGTTCGGCAGGCTGTCCCGGCGCTGGATCTCAACGGGCAGTGGTTGTGATTTTGATGCCGAGGTCAGCGACGTGGCAACCGATTGAGCGGCAATCGATTACCGCCCGTTGCGAGAGGGTGCATTCCTTGCTCCACATGGTATCGATTCGAGACCATCAAAAAGCCAGCATTAGCCGTCGCAGACCCAGCACGATCAGCACCGCAGCCGCAGTCCACAGCAGCCAGCGTGCCATCCAGGTGCGGCCGGCGCGCAACTCGCGGCCCATTCTGCCCGCCAGAGGTACCAGCACCAGAATCGGCGTCATCGCAGCGCCCAGGCCGAAGGCCAGACCATAGGCGGCACCCTGTGCTGCGCTGCCAGCGCTGGCGGCCAGCGCCAGCAGCGAAGCCAGCGGCATGCAGGGCGTGAGTGATAGCGCCGCACCCAGAAACAGCGGCGGCAGGCTGTCGGTCTTGCGTCGGTGTACGCGCACCGGCGTTACAAAAGTCGGCTCTGATGAAGCCCCTGCGCTACAGGGCGGTCGAGCAAGAAATGCTCTCTTCGCCGTAGCGGATGGCGAGACGGCGCCGCAGGCCTTATGGGCTGGCTTGGCCAGCAGCCAAAGCCCGGCGAGGATGCTGGCGCCGCCGATTACGGCATTGCCCCAGGTGCCACCCAGTGCTTTCGCCAAACCCAGGCCCGCCGCGCCGGCCAGAGTTGCCAGCAGCATATAGGTAAAGACCCGGCCGGCAAGGAACACGCCGGTATGCAGCAAGGCTTCGCGCTGCCCGCTGGCACGCCCCAGCGCCCAGGTACCCATGAAGGGCAGGCAGGTCACGGTGCAGGCGGTGAGTCCCATCGAAACCCCGAGAAACCAGACGGTTGCCAGGCTGACCTGGCCCGCAGCGAGTTCTTCAAGCATCGCTTGCTCCTACTGCCGGTTTGGTGGCGTTCCTGACGAATTTCAGCGGTTTCACGGTGCCGTCCGGCAGTTCGCGCTTTACCCTGCTCTTGTAGTACTCGCGGCGGGATGAGAACAGCGCGAGCGGCCCCCATTTCAGCTTGATGATGCCGTCCTGCGGGCAGTACTCGGCGCAGCGTCCGCACAGCGTGCAGTCCTCGTTGTACGCCTTGCGTCCTTCGTCCATGGATATCTCGGGGATGTCCATCGGGCAGGCGTCGGTGCAGATGTGGCAACTGCCACAGTTCGCCCGGCTCGGCTTTGCCACACGCATTGGCGAGAGGCGCTGGAACACGGCATTGAAAGCCAGCAGCGGGCAGATGCGGCAAAAGGGTTGTCGAAGCGCCAGCCCACCGACCAGCATGAAGCCGATCAGCGTGTTGGCGATAGCGCCGAGGCTGAAGCTGGCCGTGTCCCCGAGGCGCAGCGCGAGCTGTTCGGTATTGCCGGTGAGCAGCGTCGTCGCCACGCGCGACGGGCAGATATCACAATAGGGATTTCCCATCGAATGCGGCGTCACGCCCAGCCCGGTGAGCAGCGGCAGCAAAAACACCAGGCCGAGCAGCAGCAGCCATTTCACCGGACGGGCACGCCGTGCTGCGCCCAGATCGTCGGCGGACAGGCGGCGCAGACCGATGCCGAAGCGGCGACCCAGTTTGCCGATCAATTCCTGCAGCGTGCCCAGAGGGCAGACCCAGCCGCAAAAGGCCTTGCCGATGACGAAGAAGAAGGCGAAGAAACTCAGAAAGG